>NZ_CP063191.1:660877-991315 GCF_028609845.1 Corynebacterium heidelbergense
GCTTCGAGCCGCGGTGGACCTCAAGCAGCTCGGCGAGAACACCATCGCCATCGATTGCGACGTCCTCCAGGCCGACGGCGGAACCCGCACCGCCGCCATCACCGGCGCCTACGTTGCGCTCGCAGACGCCCTATCCGTGCTTCAACAGCGCGGCGTGGTCCCCGGCCAGCCGCTGCTTCCGCCCGTCGCAGCGGTTAGCGTTGGCGTCCTCAATGGAACACCGGTCCTGGACCTGCCCTATGAGGAAGATTCCCGAGCCGACGTGGACATGAACGTCGTCATGACCGAACAGGGCCGATTCGTGGAGATCCAGGGCACCGGTGAACACGCCGAATTCAGCCGGGAGGAGCTCAACACCCTGCTCGACCTCGCGGAGGGCGGCCTGCGCCAGATCATCGACATCCAAAAAGCCGCGCTCGCCGAGAACCTGGAGTAAACCACCGATGGTCCAGATCCTCGTCGCCTCCCGCAACGCCAAAAAGCTCCGCGAGCTGCACCGCGTCCTCCACGCCGCCGGAATCACCGACGTGGAGCTCCTCAGCCTCCGGGACGTGCCCGAATACCCCGAAACCCCCGAAACCGGCGCGACCTTTGCCGACAACGCGCTGATCAAGGCCCGCGACGGCGTCCACCACACTGGCCTGCCCACCGTCGCCGATGATTCCGGCATCTGCGTGGACGCGCTCAATGGCATGCCCGGCGTTCTTTCCGCCCGATGGTGTGGAAAACATGGTGAGGACGCCACCAACAACGCGCTACTCCTAGGGCAACTCGCAGACGTGCCCGAAGAACGCCGCGGCGCCCACTACGTCAGCGTCTGCGCCCTGGCACTCCCCGCAGACCTGGCCCCGGCGGCCGGCCTGCCGGAAGAAACAACGGTGGAGGGCGTGTGGCACGGCACGCTGCGCACCGAACCTCGCGGCGGGGGAGGGTTCGGCTACGACCCCCTGTTCATCCCCGAGGAGGAACCGGGCACCACGGTCGCGGAGCTCAGCGCCGAGCGCAAGGATGAGCTCTCCCACCGCGGCAAGGCGCTGGCGCAGCTCGTCGAGCCGCTGAAGCAACTGGCCGCCGCACGTAAGCTGTAACACGCTACCCGGCCCGAACCCCGCATCGAGGAAGAAGACCACGTGACCGCGCCCCGGACGCCCGCCGCCATCGTCGCCGACACCACCGCCGACCTCAGCTGGCAGGAGGACCTGTACAAGTACCTCCACGCCCACCCCGAGCTTTCCGGGGCGGAGGAACAGACGGCCAAGCGCATCGAGCAGGAACTCCAGCGCTTCCCCGAGTGGGAGGTCACCCCCAAAATTGGCGGCCACGGCATCGCCGCCGTGCTGCGCAACGGGGAAGGGCCCACCGTGTTGTTCCGCGCCGACTTCGACGGCCTGCCCGTCGCGGAGAGCACTGACGTGGAGTATGCCTCCAAGCATTCCCAGCTCAACGCGCAGGGGGAGCGCGTGCCCACCATGCACGCCTGCGGTCACGACCATCACACGACCAGCCTGCTGGGCGCGATGGCCATCCTTACGGACACGCGGAAGCACTGGTCCGGGACGGTTGTCGCCATCTTCCAGCCTGCGGAGGAAGCCAGCATCGGTGCCCACCGGATGGTCACCGACGGCCTGGGCAAGGTCATTCCGCGACCCGACGTGTGCCTCGCCCAGCACGTCGTCGCAGGTCCGGCCGGGCGCGTCTTCACCGCCCCCGGGCCGGTCATGACGAGCTCCACGACCATCGAGATCACCCTCTACGGGCGCGGCGCGCACGCCTCCATGCCGGATCGCTCCGTGGACCCGGTTGTGCTCGCGGCGAGCACGGTCATGCGGTTGCAGACGATCGTCAGCCGCGAGGTGCCGCCGGGGAAATTTGCGGTGGTCACCGTGGCGTCCGTGGAGGCGGGTAAGGCGAACAACGTGATCCCGGATAGTGCCAAAATCGCGTTGAGTTGCAGGTTCTACGATGAAGAGCTGCGGAAGAAGTGTGTGGACGCCATCAAACGGATCGTTCGCGCAGAGGCCGTGGCAGCCGGGGCGGAGCGCGAACCGGACTTCAAATTCGTGGGTCTGCTGGGTGCGACCGATAATTCTCCGCAGGTTTTCGGGGCGCTGCGCCCGGCGTTCGATGAGGCCTTCGGGGAGGATTCCACCGACATGGAACCCTGGAGCGCATCGGAGGACTTTCCGGTGCTGCCGAAGGCCTTCGGCGCGCCCTACCTGCTGTGGACCGTGGGGATCACGCCGCGCAAGCAGTGGGAGCGGGCTGTGCGGGCGGGGAGGCTGGACATCGACATCCCCACAAACCACAATCCCGGCTTCCTGCCGGACCTCAGTACCCTCCCGGTGGCGACGAAGGCGGCGGCGGTGGGTGTGCTCGCATGCCTGCAAAGCCAGTGGCCCAGCGAGGAGGAACGGGCTGGGGGAGCGGCGGCCCCCTCCACCCCGACCGACCGGGAGATCGACGAGGTTGCGGTGGAGACCTCCGGGGCGGAGTAGGGGAGTGGTTCTGGGGGATGAGGGGTCCGAAGAGTGGGTGGGGTGCTCTGCACTACTGGAGGGCGAAGGTCTCTTTCACCTCGTTACGGCGGACCTTCTCCACGTAGAAGCTGAGGAGGGGGACGACGCCCGCGAGCATCGTTGTCAGCCACTTGACGGGCTCCCAGCGGGCCTTAGTGCCTAGGTCCAGGGAGGCAAGGATGAATGCCATGTAAGCCAGGCCGTGGACAATCCCGAAGTAGTCCAGCCATCCTGGGGCGTTTTCTTTCCCAACGATGAGGTAGACGTACACCATCTTCGCAACGAGAAGGAGCAGGAATACACCCGTGACGTAGGCGGTGACGCTGAAGACCTTCAGCGCCCTGGCCACCCGGGCCTGCCGCTGGGGGTGAATGAGAGTCGCGCCGTTGTTAGTGGTGCCAGTGCTGGCGGTGTTCGCGGTCTCGGGTTGAGGGGCATTCTGGGGTTCCTCGGGTGGAGTGGTGCTCACTTGGGAACGTCCTTCCGGTGGTCGCTATCGGGTGTGCGGCGGTCTGCGCTGGGGTTTGGGATCGGGTTTGGGGTGGAGGCGTTATTCGGTTCCGCAAGTCCCGTTTGGAATTTGGCAGGCCGTGACTGCGGCCTCTCAGGCTGCGGTTGAGGCCCCTCAGGCTGTGACTGGGACCCTCGTCGGTCCCGGCGTCGGGTGTCCTCGAAACCACGTTCGTCGATGACGGCACGGCTGGTTCCTGGGAGCAAGAGGAAGTCCTCCGGAACCTCGGTCATGGCGCCCTTCCTATCGATCGGCACCGCTGCCTCGTCGTTGCCGAGGGCGCGCTCCTTTTCGTACTTGAGGTATTTGCGGTAGACGACGACGAGGAAACCGCCGAAGATCGGCCATTGGACTGCGTAGCCCAGGTTCTGAAAAGTCCCGTCCACCTCATGCCACCGCTGCCATTGCCAGTAGGCCAAAGCCAGGGTGAGTAGCACGCCCAGCACCACGAAAAACACCTGTACGATCCGCACGCGCAGCGGGATCGGCTGGGGCTGGGGCTCGGTGGGACGGGGAGTGCTCACGGTTGGCTAGTCTACTTGGGGTGGCAAGAACTAAAAGTTGATGCAGTGGGGTGCGGCAAGGTGAGGCGGGTGGCGCGGTTCCCGCCCTGAGTGGCAACAGCCAGCCCGGGAGTTCGATTTGCGCCGGTGCGTTGCTAGGATGTTCCCAGCGCAGAGACGAAGCACGCCCGGCCGTTCGCTTCCGACTGACGCTGAGGCGCCTGTGGCGGAATTGGCAGACGCGCTGGATTTAGGTTCCAGTGTCTTATGACGTGGGAGTTCAAGTCTCCCCAGGCGCACAAAAACCCATCTAACTGCGTAGATGGGTTTTTGCATGCGCGGGTGAAACCGACGTGTGCGGGGGGACCCTGGGCGGGGTGGTGCCAGTTCTTGCAGCAGGGGGGCTAGTTTTTACTGGTTTGGCGCCAGAGGTTGGGGGTTTCGTGGCATGAAAGTGGTAAAACGCAGGGCGGCCGGGGATCGACCCGGGGCCGCAGCCTGAGGCGCGGGCTGACGGGCCACCGACCGCATCCCACGGAAAGTCTTATGCGCCCGAGCTAGAGCTCCTTGATAATCCGGGCCACGTGCCCGGTTGCCTTCACGTTGTACTTCGCGGCCGCGATCTTGCCGGACTCGTCAACGATGAACGTGGAGCGGATTACACCCTGCACCACCCTGCCGTAATTCTTCTTCTCGCCGAACGCACCGTAGGCGATAAGCACCTCCTTCTCTGGATCGGACAGAAGGGGGAATGTCAGCTCGCGGTCCGCCCGGAACTTCTGCAGCGCGGTCGGCTTGTCCGGGGAGATACCGATGACTTGCACCTGCTGCCCGTTCAACTGCTCGAGCGAATCCTGGAAGTCGCAGGCCTCCGTGGTGCAGCCAGGGGTGTTGGCGCGAGGGTAGAAGTACACCACAACCTTCTGGCCCGCGAAGTCCGAGAGGCTGACGATGGAGCCGTCGTCGGCAGGGAGAGAGAAGGCCGGGGCGGTATCGCCAGGCTGCAGCTTGACTTGTTCCGAGGGCGCGCCGTTGGTGGCGTCCAGAAGAGAATTACCGTTGTTCTGCGTCATGCTGGCTACTGTACGTGTGAGCGACCTGCCCATCCCGTACAATGCCGAGAGGTAACGCTTTCACCGCAACAGCGAACCTGCAAGTGGGATCAACAATGATCCTGACAGTGGGATCAAGGACCTAGGGAGTTTTCACGTGGCCCGTAGCATCGACGCCATCCAGCGCGACATTGAGCGCACTCGCAACCAGCTGGCTCGTACCCTTGACGAGCTCTCCGTGCGCGCAGACCCGAAGAACCTCGCCGACGACGCTCGCGGCCAGGTCATGGGCACGATCAAGGACCCCAAGGTGCAGATGGTTCTTGGCGGCATCGGCGCCGGCGTGCTTCTGCTGGTCGCCATTGGCATGTCCAACAAGCGCAAGCAAAAGAAGCAGATTAAGGAGATCCAGCGTCTCCTCGCCGCCACGCGCTAAGGGTGCAGGCCCCAGCAGCACGCGGCCAGCACTTCCGCAGCCTCCTCCCGCTCGCCCTGCTCAGCCTCATCGGAGCGGGACTGGCGATCTTCGGCTCACGCGCGGGAATCCCCGCAGCGTGGGTTTTCGCGTTTCTCGTCGTTTTCGGGGTGTACTCCATCGGAGCCGATCGGCGCGTGGTGCCCCATCGCCACCTCATCACCCCCGCGCAGGTGGTTATCGCCATGCGCTCAGCCTCCCCACTGACCACAGTGCACGGCCGCGACCTGCTGCGATACCTCGGGCCCACCGTGCTCAGCCTCGCAGTCACCCTGCTCGTCTGCGCCGCCGCGGCCTACGTGCTCAAACGGCTCCACGGCGTAGACCCCGCCACCGGCATCCTGGCGACCCTGGCCGGCGGTGCCAGCGCAATGGTGTTGGCCGCGCGTGATCTCAAGGCGGACGTCCAGTTCGTCACCCTCACCCAGTACCTGCGCCTCGCAATCGTCGTGCTCACCCTGCCCGCCTTCGTCGCGGTAATGGGCGGGGTGCAGGTCCACGGCGCCGAGGCAGACGAATCCTGGTGGAAGACCTCCTGGCAGGGGCTGGTGGGCACCGCCGTGGTTTTCGGCATCGTCTGGGCGATCACCCACGGGGTCAGCCGCTGGGTCGCACTGCCCTCCCCCTACCTGCTGATGTCCATCGCCCTCGTGGTTGTGGCGGTGCTTCTGGGCGTGCCCGAGCGATTTTTGCTGCCCAGCGGTCTGGCGGTCACCATCACTTACGCGGTCATCGGGATTCAGGCCGGGGGCACGCTAACGAAGTCCGCCCTGCGGCAATTTGGGCAATCCCTGCCCGTTATATTGCTGGCGATTGCGCTGATGATCGGCTCCTCGATCGCGGTGGCCTTCGCCATTGCACCCATGGCCCATATCGACGTTCTCGGGGCCTACCTGGCCACTGTGCCCGGCGGAATCTACGTTGTGCTCGCCTTTGCCAACGAAGCGCACACCGACCCTTTGGTCACCGTCGTGCAGGTCTTGCGGGTCATTGCGATGCTCGTCGTCGCGGCTTATGTGCCGCGAATCGTCGGGGCGCTGCGGGGTAGGTCAGCGGGGCGCTAAGTTGGTGGCGTCCGCGAGAATTTCCATGGACCGCAATGATTGGGCGCCGGAAGGGGCATTGAGCGCGACCATGAGCTCGTCGGCTTGTGCCCGGGCGCGGAAATCGGCGAGGTAATCGCGCACCTCGCTGCCGGTTCCCACGGCGGTATAGCGCAACATATCCAACACCTGCTGGGCCTGCGGGGTGCTGAGGAGAATGTCGAGCTCCTCATCGGTAATGGACCGCCCCCGCGCCAGCATTGCGCGTGCCCTTTTGCGCTTGACTTGGCGGTCCTGCTCCACGGCATCATCTGTGCTATCCGCCGCCGTGACATTGACCGCTGCAATGACGTAGGGCTCCGGATGCTGCTCACTAGGCTGGTAGTTCTGCCGATATGTCGCCACGGCCTGCTCCAACGCGGCGGGGGCGAAATGGGATGCGAAAGCGTAGGGCAGACCCAATTGTGCCGCTAATTGAGCACCGAACAGGGAGGAACCGAGAATGTACAGGGGAACATTCGTCCCCGTCCCCGGAACCGCCGTGACGCCCGGAATTGTCGATTTTCCGCTGAGGTAACCGGCCAGCTCCACAACGTCTTGGGGGAATGTCTCGGCAGCGCGTGCATCCCGGCGTAGCGCCTGGAGAGTTCGGGGATCCGTCCCGGGGGCCCGCCCTAGCCCCAGATCTATCCGCCCCGGATGCAACTCGGCGAGCGTGCCAAATTGCTCTGCAATAGTCAGCGGGGCGTGATTGGGCAGCATCACTCCTCCCGCACCCAGATTGATCCGGTGCGTATTGGCCGCCACGTGGGCAATCAACACCGCCGGGGAGGAGGACGCAATCCGCTTCATATTGTGATGCTCGGCGTACCAAATCCGCTTAAATCCCAGGCGTTCGGCCTGCTGAGCAAAGGCGACGCTGCGGTGAAAGGCGTCCCCCGGCCGCTCCCCGCTGTGCACGGTAGCGAAATCGATAAGCGAAATAGGGGGCGTGGTTGCCGGGTCCATGTGTGTCGTCATCCTCTCTTAAGGCGTGTTGTTCTGCGCGTGTTTCTTAACGACGCCACCAACCCCGCGCATTCCCGAAGCACTCGTGCCGTGTTTATCCACGGCTTCGCACCCCCCCCACCCGGGGCGTGGGTGGCTACTCTCGCGCAAATGTTGCAACTTTACTTCCCCCACGACGATGCTGCCGACCACTGCGTTCTGGCCGAGCGCACCGATGGCGGGTGGACCCTCCACTTCGACGGTAGCGGGGAAAATGTCCGCGAGGGGTGCCCGACCGTGTTGTTTCACCAGGTCTACACGGCAGAGCCACCGCGGCCGCTGGCGTGGATTGGGGATGACGCAGGGCAGAGCCGTGGGGCCGGGCCGAGCGGCCGTGGGGCTGGGCCGGGTGGCAGTGGGGATGGGCTCCGCGGCGAGGTGGGTCAGGGTGATGCGGCGGTTACCGATGGCGATACGGGTGGCGCCGTTGAAGCGGGATCAGGGGTTGATGCGGGTAAGGATGGCGATTCGGCAACGCCCCCAGTGGACCTCAACCAACTGGTGACCGATGGGACCCACGAGCTGCGTTTCTGCGACAACATCCAACAGCTTCAGGACCTGGCCGACGCGGCGACCGCGGCTGATGCGGCAGCCGCACCTGGTTCGCCGGGCCGGTCTGGATCTGTGGGACGGGCGGAATCGCCGGGCGGGAGCGAGCGCGGGCACGGCGAGGAGGATGGGAACAGTACAGAGGCCCTGGGCCTAGTAGTTCTCGACCCGGCGAACTGCCGGATCGGAACCGCGGGGGATTTGTCACCCTTTACCAAGACGTCCAGCTTTCCGGTGGTGGTTGCAGTGCCAAAGCGGGACGAGGCAAGGCCGGGTTGATGGGGTGAGGGTAGGTAAAAGCTTCGCGATCTACCAGCCGTTTTCGTTCGCCTTGTCCTGAACCTGGGCGCATCGCTCGGGGTCTTGGATATAACCCTCCTGGCAGCCATGTAAGAGCTGCAGCTCCCCGCTGCTTGGATTGGGTTTGCCGTTAGGGCCGATCCCATAACCACATACCGCTGCCGGGCCGACGCACTGCTCGAAATTGCTGTTCTCAGCCGGAGCCTGCTGGTTCTGCGGCTGGTTACCTGCTGCGTCCATCATGGGTTGGAAGCAACTGGCCTCGTAACCAGTGCGACCGTCGTCGTAAATGGCAGTACCTGCCTGGTAGAGGTGCCAATCACCACAGGTGAAATTGGCTTGTCCTGCTCCGGGGGATGCTTGTGGGACGGGCTGAGACATATCCGACTCCGTGCTAGGGGACGGTTCAGAAGTAGCGGGTCCTGATGTCTTCTCGGTGTTCGTCGGTGCCGAGAGCTGGGAAGTCTTGACCGTCGATTCGTCGTTTGCGCTGCTGCACGCGGCAAGACCGAGCAACAAGAGGCCAGGCATCACAGGGCGAAGTTTCAACTCGATAGTCTCTTTCTGGGTTTGGCGGAGGTGTGGCGACGCGGCAGCCCCCGGGCTAGCCTCTACTGCGCTCGAGTGCGGTCCCAGTCCACCACTTCATCCTCATTCCACAGTGGCCTGTTCCTCAAGTAGGTGGCTGGCTGCGGAGCATACCCCCGTGCCTCGCATGCGGAGTAGGTGGTGGTCTTTGCCCCGAAAGCTTCAGCCGCTTGGTGCGCGGTGAGGTACCGCTTACCGGTGTCCTGGTCTATGACAATGAGGTTCATGCCTTCCTCACCCGCCGTCGTTCAAGGTCAACGCCGAGACGTAGACCGATGACTAGGGCGGCAGGTATCGCCAACCACAGGGGAGCCAACCCGGTGACAGCTATCAGGAGCACAATAACCGGGCCTAGATACTTGAGAGGATGGGGCATAATGCTTGTTTCCGTTAGTGGGGATAGGGGCCCGGAGGCGGTACCTGGCTAGTTTGAGTAGTCAGGTACCGTCGCGGTTTCTTTACTTCTTCCGTATGGCCTGAAGGGGTTGCTACGGGTGGGGGCTGCAGGGCATCGCATCGCCTACGTTTTGGCTCCAGTCTTAGTCGCCACGAGTGCTCACGTCGCCTCAGATTGCCCTGACGCAGGCTGCCACTAGGTCTCGAACCCAGCGGATGGAACTCAGGGGCTCGAACCCTCCGGATACGGAGATCCCCCGGCCATAGGGCCGGGGGATGCGCCTTAGTGGGTCATCAGGGACTCGAACCCCGAACCCGCTGGTTTGACGTCTCCCCTCTACGTCCCGTGGCGTGACCTGCGTAAGTAGCTTTACTGCATGGATGACGTTTCAGAGTGGACAGAGTACCTTACGGCGGCGGGATTGAGCCCGGGCACGATCGCGTTACGGGTTTCACACGTGCGGCGGTGTATCCGAGCGGTAGGTAAACCCGTCGAACAGATGAACGAAAGCGACCTCGTAGCCTGGCTAGCTAGCCAGCCGTGGGCCCCGGCCACGCGCCGTAGCGTGCGGGCTAGCCTGCGCACCTACTGGGCATGGCGCGCGCGGACAGGCCGCGGTGTGAACGCTGCGGCTGAACTCCCCCGGGCAGCGGTACCCCGGGCGGTGCCGCGCCCGGCGGCGGATACTGTCATCCTGTCGGCTCTTCGGCGCGCCGAGCCCCGGGTGCAAACGATGATTGAACTCATGGCCTACGGGGGATTGCGGCGGTGCGAGGTGGCCACGGTGCGCGGTGAGGATATCGCCGGGCACTGGCTCCGGGTGACTGGTAAGGGCGGGCACGTCCGCGCGGTGCCCCTACCACCACACCTCGCAGCCCGGATAGCGGCCAACCCGGGGTGGTTGTTCCCTGGCCAGATCGACGGGCACCTATCCGCGCGGCGGGTGGGGGAGTTGGTCGGCGAGGTACTTCCCCCGGGGGTCACGGCCCACCAACTGCGGCACCGCTATGCCACCACCGTGTACGCGGCGAGTCACGATATCCGCGCGGTGCAGCGCCTCCTTGGCCACGCCAAGTTGGACACCACGATGATCTACACGGCGGTGGATGATCAGGTGGCCAGCTCGGCGGCGGCGGGCGCGTGGCGGCTGTCTAGCTAGATCCCATGTACCGGATGGAGATCTTCGATCGGGCGTTGCCGAACCCGGCGGGGATAATCGTGGTGTCCTCGGCATACCAGTAGGCCCACCGGATGAGATCACCGGCGGCCAGCTTCACGTCCGTGGACAGCTGCATAGTGGGTCCCTCGAGCGACGGGGTAGCGGTCCGGCTGGCAATGCTGTTGCGGGTAACATCCGTGCCGTTGAGCAGCACCTTCATAGCGCCACCGGCGCGGGCGTTATCGCCCTGGTGCATGAGCTGGTACAGGATCAGGTACCGGCCAGCGACGGGGGCTCGGTAGTACGTTTGGCCGGGCGTGCCCGATCGGGTGAACGCGCCGTCGGTATCGACCAACGCCGTCCACTGGTTGTTGCACACCTGGTCAGACCAGCGCGGTACCCATAGGTTCGAGCCGAGGGCTATCTCGGCATACGGGGCGCGGGTACGGGTAGCGCCGCCGAACAGTTCCGCTCGGAGTGGTCCGAGGTCCACCGCCGGGCCGGTTGGGCCTACCGGCCCGGTGTTGCCGGCGTCGCCTTTGGGCCCCTGTGGACCAGTAGCACCGGTATCGCCCTTCGGCCCCTGCACGCCCGGGTCACCCTTCGGCCCCCGCGGTCCGGTCGCGCCGGTATCGCCCTTCGGTCCCTGGGGTCCGGTCGCGCCGGTATCCCCCTTGGGTCCCTGGGGGCCTTGAATGTTTCCCACGTCGTTCCACGTGGTGCCATTCGATACGTGCATGTGGCCGGTGTCGGTGGCTATGTAAGCAGTGCCGGGTGTTTGTGGCCCGGTGGGCAGGTTTGCGGCGCTGGGCACGCTACCTTTGATTGTCACGCCGGTACCATCCTTGCCTGCTGGCCCGGTCGCGCCGGTGTCGCCCTTCGGTCCCTGCGGTCCGGTTGCGCCGGTATCGCCCTTCGGTCCCTGCGGTCCGGTTGCGCCGGTATCGCCCTTTGGTCCCTGCGGGCCTGATGGTCCGGCGGGGCCCTGCGGGCCCGTTGCGCCGTCGGCGGCCCACGTCTGCCTGTCTATGGCTTCGGCTAGCGCCTGTATTTGGCGTGCGCCCTGCCAAATGGGTTCCCCGTCGGTGGGGTAGGGCAGGCGGAAGCGGGGGGTGTATCCGGTCATGTCAAAACGTCCTTGATTTCGCGAGTAGTGTTGTCGAGGTACTTCAGATCGGCCCAGGTCATCGACTCGTCGAACCGGTATTCACGGGTAGCCGAGCCCGGCGAACCCCACCGAACATCCCGGTCCGGCGTCGGCTGGCCGGTGGTGATGGGCGCGGGCGGGGACATGCCGATCAGCCGGGCCCACCATGGCTGGGTGGCCGTGGTGGTGGTCCACTTCATCTGTCGCAGATTGATCCACACCATGGGCGTGACTTGCGACCGGTCGTGCATCCACTGCACGTGGAGGTGGATCGTCCACCCGTCGGTGGCGCGGTAGGTCACGGTGCCGCCGAGGGGGGAGACCAGCGGAGGCCAGTCGGCGGCTTCCTGCATGAGCCAGGCGTGGGCTAGATCGCCGTTGACGAATGCGGGGCGGGTATCTTCCCAGCACCGTAGCCACCACCGGGCTAGGCGCTCGGTGGCGAAGGTCTTGCCCGGGCTGTGGTGGAGCTCTGGGTGTTTTGGGCGGCGGCCCTCGGCGCGGGCGCGGTCCCATGCGCTTTGTAGCTGGAGCTCAATTGCCCAGTCGGTGGTCATCCACGTGTCGTTGGCCAGCATGCGGCGCGGTTGATTGAGCGCTACGGCGTCCTTGTACGCCACGCGCGCGGACCAGTTGTCGCCGCCGTCGTACCACGTGGATTCCACGCGGTTGATATCGGTGTCCGCGCTGGCCTCGATCTCGATGCCATCGGGCACGCCGAGGCGGCATGCGGATAGTGCTACGCCGGGGCGGCTTACCCCGTCGATGACGGTATCGCTCGCGGCGATCATCACCGCGCCGCGCGCGTCGTCGAAGCTGGCTAGATACGTGGTGAAGTCGCCATCGTGCCGCTCGCACTGGCGCACGGCGTTCGCTTCCGGGTCATAGGTCCAGGCGTCCCCACTCATGGATTCGTAGAAAGCGCCGAGCACCTCTAGTGCCGAGTCCTTGCCGACCTCTACCGGTTTCGTCTGGGCGGGGGCGTAGCCGCTCTGGTAGTCGATGTCGGCGATTTTCAGCCCGCCGTACTCGGCTAGTCCGAGTAGCCACTGCTTGCGCTGGTCCATGGTCTCCCCGGGCTGGAGCACGCCGGGTAGCGGGTAGACGCTGCCAAGCGCGGTGGTGGGGTCCGCGGCGGTGAGTGTCACTTCCCATACGTCGGTGTTCTTCCAGTCTCGGTGCCGAGTACGGCGGGCATGCGCGTGCGCGATAACGCCCCGGAACATGGTTACCGTGCCGCTGGGCGCGGCCCACTTCACGTAGACGTGAACGCCGAGGGCCTGGCTGTCGCGGATACGCCGCGCCCATGCACCGGTGGAGTCCCACAAGCGGACTGTGGCGCGGGCGGGTTCGGCCTTCTCGTAGTACCCGTCGCGGCCCCACTTAATCTCTAGTCCGTCCATGACTACGGGGGTCATGCCGATATCGAGGAAACCGCAGGGCACGCGCGTGCCGTCGATCTCTACCCATGGCTTAACGGTAATCATCGGACCACCGCTAGCGACTGGCCAGTGATACGGGCCTTATCCCGTAGGGCCCGCTCAATGAGCTCGGCGAGCTCTGCGGTGGTGCCCACCATCGCCCCGGATACGTTCACGGTCACGTTGACTGTTGGTGTGCCGGGCGGGGTAGCGGGCGCGGTGGCCACGCGAAGGAACCCGGCGGGGTCTCCGCTGGCGAACTGGCCGTAGGCCGATGGGTACATGCTGGCTACCGGGTCCGCGCCGAACATGGACGATAGCCAGCTCGGTGGGGAAGGCCAGCGGATTGAGGCTAGCTTGCCGATCAGGTTCGCCACCCACCCAACCACGTCAGCGATGGCACCGGCTACACGCGAGAACACGCCTGTCACGCTGGATAGCTTCCCGTGAAGTCCCACAAGGTGCCCGGCCAGATTGAGGAACTTTCCACCTAGGCTTCCCACCCATTCCATGAGTTTGACGAGCCCCCCGCCGAGCCTGCCCACCGCGCCGAAGAGGGTCCCGAATCCGAGCCCTAGGGACACGGCTAGCTCAATGACAGGTGCCAGCATGCGCGCTAAGAATCCCAGGATACTGGCGAGCACGTTGATGACCGGGACAAGAATTGCGCCGATCAGATTAATCAGTGGTGTGAGTCCTTGGATAAAGCTTGCTGCGCCTTGCGCTACGGCCACGAATGCGGGCATGAGCGCGATGATGACATTCACTAAGGCTGGCAATAGACCGGCTGCCAATTGCACGATAGGCGGAATTATTCCCACGAATGCCTGTACCAATTGGCCGATTGCGGGAATGAGTGGCTGCATTCCAACAGACAGTTGGGTGAATGCGTTGGCGATGACGGGGAGCACTGGTTGTAGTGCCTGGAAAGCGGAGGTGATACCGCTGGCCAGAACGCCTGCTAGTTGTGTGAGTAGAGGCGCTATGGCGGATAGCGCGGCTGCCAGCACTTGCCCAAACAGCGCGGCGATCTGGGCGATGGGGCCTACCAGTGGTGCGACCGCGCTAATCAGGGAAGCGAACGCCTCGGCAATGGGGCCGACAGCGGGCGCTAGCGCGGTGAATGCGGCGCCGAGGGCGGAACCAACTACGCCTGCCACCTGCGTAAGTGGGCCCACTAGGGCGGCGGCGGCCTGGCCTAGTGCCTGTAGAGCGACCTGTAGGCCGGGGCCGATAGCCGCGCCCATCTGAATGAACGCAGTCATCAACGTGCCAGCGATGGGGGCTAGTGCTCCGAGTATCCCCGCAAAAGATTGGAACAGGCTGCCGAGGGTGCCGAGTTGGGCGGCGCTGCTTAGCGCCTGGCCGATCTGGCCGACGATTCCGCCGAGCGCTGCTCCGATCGCCCCGGCGGCGGGCGCGATCGCCGGGCCTATCGCTGCGAATCCCGTGATGAGCTGCGCTATCCCGGGGACCATGGCGGTGACCATCGTCCCGGCCGCGTCCATTATTGCGGTCAGTCCGCCCATGATTGCGGGGTTATTGATCTGCGTGGCCAGGGCACTAAACGCGTTGCCCACGGTCGTGGATAGCTGCGTGAACGCGGGCGTTAAGCCCACCATCATCTGGTTGAGCGCCTCGAATCCCGGGCGCATGCTGCTTTCCAGTGCTCCGCTGGCCGCTGTCTTCAGGCCGTTGAAGCCCTCGGCGGCGGCACCGGCGGCGGCCTTGACCCCATCCATGCCGAGAATGAGGGGGGTTAGCGCGGCCCCGGCTAGGGCACCCACCCCGATCATGCCCACTCCCAAGTTGCCGATCGCACCGCCGATCGCGGCCACGGCGGCGGTCGCTGCGCTTCCCATGGTCGTGAACTTGCCGAGCGCCGGGCCCAGTTTGCTTAAGCCCCCGGTGAACTTTTCGACGTTCCGGGCAGCTTTACGAAACCCTTTATCGTCGGCGTCGCTGACAATCGAGATTGCAAGAAACTTCTTAGCCATTGTTCTGTTCCTCCAGAATTGTCAGCATTGTCACAATCATTTCATCTGGCTCTTGCATGAGTTGCGCTGGGGCGATTCCAGTAGCGACAGCCAGCGCCGCATACAGGCGGCGCGGATCGTCTACATCGTAGGGGGGAGCTCATCACCGAAGTCGGCCATTACCCCGGCGCACTCTGTCACGAACTCGTCGAATCCTTTGTTTGGGTCGTAGACACCTGTCCGAGTCATCGCGGCGTAAGCCATAAACGACTGTGCCGTGATCGGATTATCTTGGAGACCTCCCCACTTATGTCTCTTTGCTACCTCTTCGTAGCGAATCATGTCGGCCAAGATGATGCGCACGTCTTTGTGCTCGGTGCCGTCCATCATTTCGATATCGGCGGTGATCTTTTGCATTGCTATGCTCCTTTAACTGAATCGATAATCGCGTCCACGTGGCGTTCGTACTCCTTGAGCCACGCGGGTTCGGTTGCTTTCGCGGCGGTGGACATCCACGGGTTCGGGCGAATGCCGCTGCCCTGTACGCCCTTCGTGCGCGGCCAGCCCCAGTGGACCGGGGCGGCGTAGGGCACGCGGGAAGCATTGCCCGCGCGGATTTGGCCCGATCGCTGGCTAGCGAACGATCGCACGGTTGCCTTGAGGCGGCCCCCGGTGCGGGGGCGGCCCCGGCCCGCTTTCTTGTACGGTCCACCCACGGGCGTAGCGGCCACGGCGGCGGATTTCGCGATCTCGGCGGCGGCCTTGTTTGCTGCCTTGAGCCGCTTCAGGTCCACCCCGGCCTTGCGTAGCGTGCGGCGTAGCCGCTTGCCGCCGCGTACCCGTAGCGTGGCGCTCATTTACCCGGTGGCCCCCGGGCTAGCGGCCACGGTCGCGGCGGTAGCGTTCGGGTTGAAGTTCGGGGCCCCGGCGAGCTGCCATTCGGCTTCGGAGGTGTTCTTCTGGCGTACCTTGCCGCCGATCTGTACGGGGTCGATGATCACGCGGCCGGTCACGGCGGCGGTGCCAGCGGAATCGGGCACGAACTTGAACGGCATTTCCTTACCGGCGTGCTTCCAGGTGAAGTCGATGACACCATCGGCTTCGAGGTCCTGGAACGCGGTGACGTTCATCGTCCAGGTGTAGGTGCGTTCACCGGCCACGGTATCGCCACACAAGGTGTATTCGGGATCTTCCGAGTCACCTTCGGCGCCGATCGTGATTTCGGTGACCTGGCACGATAGATCGAGCTGCGTGCCTACGCTGCCGAGCACAAGGGTGCCGGGGCCGAGCACGGTCTTCTTCCGCTTCGGGGATTCGCTGGGCAGTGGGTTTGGTGCGGTCATGGTCTAGTCCTCCAGTGGTATGGGTGTGAGTCGTAGGGCGGGGAGTGTGGGCAGCTCGGACCACGTGAACGTGGCCGGGGTAGCCCCGGCGGTCAAGTCTGAAACCTTGTCGAACAGGTCGAACAGCGATTCCATGGCGGCGGGCATGCCGTTATCGGCGGCTACCAGCATGACTTCTGCGGTGGCTACGTGGTCACCGCACATGGTGGCGTCCGGGCCGATTTCGGCCAGGCTCACCACCGCTCCGGGCACGGTCAGATCGCGGGGGTCTAGCGTGGCTGGCACGCCCCGGTTGGTCAGGGTCTCGGCCAGATCGTGGAGTGCGTTCATGTAGTCAGCCATGGCTATCCCACCTGTGGTGTGGCCCATGCGTTGATTCGCAGTAGCCGGTCTAGGTCGGCGTCGTAGCGCGGTATGTAGGCCGCGCCGGAATCGCCGAATGTCTCTACGCCGCCGGGGGAGTTGCGGCGGCGGTGGTAGCGGGCGGCCAGCATGACGGCCCCCTGGTGCGCCCCGGGCGGCCACTGCTCACCGTGCCAGTCGGTGACTAGCGCGTTCACGGTATCGACGCACGCGGCCAGATCGGGGTCGGCGGCGTCGATTCGTGCCCACCGTGCGACCTCGGCGGTGGTGATCATGCTGGCCATGGTGCTACGCCCCCGTAGCGGGCTTCGGGGCCGGGCCGAATGTCACTTTTCGGAGTCCTTCGGGGCGGTTGATCATCAGGGCGGTGTAGCCGAACAGCGCGGCGTCACGGCCACCGCGTGCGATGTGCTCGGCCTCCACGCGCAGCGGGGAGCCGGGAAGCTCGAAGTGGGTCACGGCGGACTTGTTGCCGAGCACCACCGTGCCAGCGGGCACGAATTGGCTGGTCACCCACTTGGACGGGTCGGTGGCCGGGATGAGGTCCAGGTACTTCGGGGCCTCCAGCGCGGTGAGCTGCAGAATCGACTCGTAGTCCGCCGGGTTCAGTAGGACAAACGAGGCGGGGGAGTGGAGGTCCTGGTCGATCGCGATGGACCCGCGCGCCACGGCGTGGACGATATGGTCGGCGGTGCCGTCGATCGCAGTGGCGTTGTCTACCAGGAACTTCCCGGTTTCCTGGTCGGTCTCGAAGGCGTAGGACTCGGCCATGGCACGCCAGTAGGCGTTGAGGAACTCGGTCTCCTTGAAGTCCCAGAAAATCCGGTCCAAGTCGTTACCCCCGGCCCAACGCACGGCGTCGCGTTCCACGGCTTCCACGGCGGCGGGCTTCGTGGGGATTTCGGCCTTGTTACCGGCGTACTTGTCCACGCCGGGCTTCTTGGTCCACCGGTAGCCGATCGCCTTGCGGCCCTTGAGCGGGGCCTGGGTGATCAGGGGGATGACCCGGCGGGTGTAGGTCACGCCGTTCCACAGCTCTCCGAGCCACTGCGGTGCAGACCGGTTGATCATGCCGGCGTCGGTGATGTCGGTCAGTTCGGCGTGGAGCTCGGCGGTGCGGTCACCGTTGGCGGCGGCGGTGAGGTAGTCCAGCACGTCGGACAAGCTGGCGTGCACGGGCTCGGCGCTGGCCGGGGTGCCCGGGGTGGGCATCACGCCCGGGGATAGGGTGTTCTTCTTCACGGTCTCGGTCTCCTTGTTGGTGGTGGTGTCGTCGTCGTCCTCGTCGGACTCGTCATCCGGCTCGGCGGGGTCATCCGGCGGCGCTGCGTCGGTGTCGTCCTCGTCGTCGGACTCGTCATCCGGCTCGGCGGGGGTCTCATCCTTTGGGGTGGGTGCCTGGGCTAGCACGCTGGCTACCCGGGCGTTCGCGAACGCGGGCATGGGCACAAGTGCCACGGCGGACAGGATCGAGCTAGTGACGGTGGTTCCGTCCTTTTCGATGCCGTAGGCCTCGATGCTGAGCGCGTCGATGACGTGCTCGGCGGCAGCGGTGAGGGCTCGGTCACCATCGGGGCCGCTGCCAACCTTGAATGTCATTTCCACGCCCTCGGCGGTCGCTTCCCAGTCGGTGGCGTGGCCGATAGGCGTGCCCTCTGGGGAGTGCCCAGCGAGCAGCTTCACGCGGGTGATATCGGCGGGCACCCGGATCGAGCCGGGGGCGAACTTCAGCGCGCCCCCGCTGGTGCGCCCGAACTCATCCCACGGCAGGATCATGCCGCGTATGGTGCGGGCGGATTCGGCCACTATCGGCGGGGACTGTACCGCCGGGGTGAATGTGTCGGTCGTTGTGGTCATGGGTTAGTCCTTCCGGTGCTTGCCGACGTAGTCCAGTTCGTCGGCTTGCTGGTCGGCGGGGTGGGTGGAGCTGAGAAACGTGGTGTGGTTGCGGAGCCACTTCTCGACGCCGGGGACTGCGAGCACCCGCTGGATGGCGGCGGTCACGGTGAGGAAGCTGACCACGGCGGGCACGGTGTCGATGTTCGCGGCCTCGGCTATTTCAGGCAGTAGGGGTAGCAGCGCGATGGCGGCCACGATCGTGGTGCGCAGGGTGGCGCGCCACGGGTAGCGGATAACCGCCGGGGCGTTGCTCAATCTTTCGGGCTGCATGCGCCACGTAACTCCCTACTGCAAACACCATGAGGATCACGCCAGCGGCTACACCGGCGGCGAAGATCAGGGCCATGATCATCATTTCTTCAGATCGGTCGTGCCAGGCACGCCCGCGCGGGCGGCGGTGGCGGCCAGTAGGTCGTACATCGTCCGGTTGCCGCCCTGCGGCCAGCCGCCGAACTGGCCGGGGGCTTTCTCACCGCCGAGCTGGGCAAGGATGAACCGGCATAGGTCGCGGGTCTCGGTCAGTAGGGCGCGGTCTTCGGGGGTCATGTCATCGTCTCCTTTGGGTGGGGTGGGGTGCTGTGCTTCGGCGACCATGGCGAGGAACCGATCCCACGGGAACCCCGGGCCGGGGTCTACGTGGTCGGTCTCTCCCCATGCCTGGGCGGTATCCACGTGTCCGCAGAAACCACCACGGCCAGCGCGGAGTTCACCTGCCGAGCGCTTGACCACGGGGATTCGATAGCGGCGGGCCCACTCGGCGCATACCTGGGCACCGGCCCGTAGCATGCGGTCCTGGGCTAGCCACTGTTCGCGGGTCTCGGTGCCGCGCATGACGAACGACAGGTGCAGCCCGGACCGGTTCGAGGTGGGCCCGGCGGACCACGTTTGCCAGTCATCGGTGTTCTCTTTCAGCACCACGAGGCGGGTGTCGACCAGCATGTGGTAGCTACCGGATTCGCTGTCGATCTGGTACTGCGCTACGTTCTCCGCCGGGGTGCCGGGGCTGTTCACGGTCACGTGAATGCAGATGTGGTTGATCGCGCTGAGCGGGCGCGGATTGCCGAAGTTGAAGCGGGGGGACCAATCAAGCATTGCCGTTCTCCTGTGGTGTGTCGTGGTCGGGTTTGTCGTCGTCGGGCACGTCAAGGTCACCCACGGTCGGGCTCGTGAGGTCGGTCAGATCGAAGGCGACGGCGGTTCCACGTGGAACCACATCGTCGAGTCCGAGGCGGGCGGCGATCGCGGCCATGTACGGGGCGAGCGCGTAGTCGATCAGCTCGACGTTCCGGGCGGCGGCGTTGCTGTAGGTGATCGTGCCGGTACCTGCCGTGCCAGCGTCGATCATCATGGCGGGCACCCCGGCGGCGCGAGCGATATCCACGGCGGCCGCGTTACGCCCCCCGATGAGTAGATCGGTGTTCGCTTTGCCGAGTTCTTGGACGTCGATGGACTGGTTCGCGAATGCCACGCCGCCGTTCTTGCCTCGGCGGGCATCGGCCCACGATTCGACCAGGGCGCGGCGCTGGGCGTCGGTGAGTGGCTGGCCGCCGGTTTGCTTCAAGAGCACCTGGGCGGCGGGGGTCTCGGCGTACCGGGTGGCGAGCTCTTGGAGCTGCACGGCGTGGCGTATCGCGGCTGCCGAGGTCTGCAACAGGCCTTCATCGGGGCCGGGGATGAGGCACACGTCCGACGGGTCCACGATCTGGCCTTGCACGATCACGCGGTTGTCCTGGTCCACGTCCCACAGGTGGTAGGGGATACGGTCGGCGCGGATGACTGCGCCGCTGGCGTCACGTTCGAGCGCCCAACAACTCCACCCGTAGAAAAACAAATCGTCCACGGTCCATGTCATGCGGAACACCGGGGAAGCTACCCCGTCGGTGCGGACCATCCACAGGGGCTGGCGCACGGCGCGCTTGCCGTCCTGGCGTGCCTCCAGCGGGCACCGGGCGATAGCACCGACGATCAGGCGGCGGGCCCGGGCGATCGCGGGCACACCCATGGCCATGGCGCGGGATACGGGCCGGGGCGCATCCGGCGGCGTGATGGTGAGCAGGTGGTTCGGGCTAGCCCACGGGGACTCGTAGGGCACCGCGTCGTAGGGCTGGGCGGCCAGGTATGGCAGCGCCAGCCATTGACGTAGTGAGTCGGTGATTCCCATGGCTCTAATGGTGCCGAGGGGGGCGGACGTTCCGACGAATTACGCGGTGAAGTCGCAGGTGAAGCGGCCTAATCGGTGGCGGCTAGGCGGCGGGCGTGGCGGGCGGCGCTGCTGGCCGCGTGTAGGTCTCCGTGGTAGCGGCGGAGGTGGAGCGCTAGCCAGCGCCACGCGGCGTAGTCGCTGGTCTCGAGAGTGCGCTGTTCGCACCGTGGACAGGAAATCACGGTGCCGGTGGTCTCGGAGGTATCGGCGCGGCGGCGGGTCATCTTCTTGGTGGTCATTAGCAGGTCCATATCTCTGGTGTGGGGGCGGGCGCGGGGCGCTGGGCGATAGCGGTGAACGCGAGTAGGCAGGCCTCAATGTGAGCTATCGACCCGCTGGAGTGCTTGCGGTCCAACATCTGGCCAAGGTCACCTACGAACTTCAGGGTTAGGCCGTCGAACGATCGGGCGAGGTCTCGGTCGTAGCGCAGTCGGAGCTCGGCGCGGTTGATGGAGTCCAGGAACAAACCGGTGCCCCCGGCCAGCTCGGCGCTTGCTGGGGTGCTGATGATCTCGGTTAGCGCGGGGTCGGTGGCGATGGTGCTGGCCGGGGAGCGGGCGTCGACCAACGTGGCGCGCGGGTGGTGGCGCTGGAGCTCGGTCAACCGGTCGGCCACCCACCCGGTGCCGGGGCGGGCGTCGACGATTTCGCAGACCGGCGTGCCGTCGGCGGCTTCACCGGCGGCGGCGATGACGGATATCGAGCGGTCGAACGCGGTGGCCACCCCGAAAGCGACCTCGGCGGCGGGGGCCATGGTGGCGGTCTCGGTGAGTACGCGGGCGAGCACGTCCGAGCTGAACACCGCTACACGGGTCTGTGTGCGCACGTTGGCGTAGGCGCGGGCGAACTCGGCGGGCTTCATCCGACCGGCGGCGGTGCGCACCGTCTCCGGTTCGATCGTGTGGCCCACCGCCGGGTGGGCGCGGATGACTGCCTCAATGTCGCTAGGGTCATGGCCCTCGGGTAAGCCCCAGTCGATGATCGCGGTATGCGGGTCCTCGGCGGCGCGGGCGGCGTCCACGATGGCGTGCCACCACGTGGACCGGGCGTCACCCATCGTGGAGAGGTAGATCGTCTGCGCATTCGGGCGCGTGTTCTGCGTGGGCTGGATGGCCTGGATGAGCCCGTCGCCCTGGACTTCCGAGAATGCCCACGGCTCGTCGATGAGGTTGAGGTCGGACTGCTCGGAGTGCAGTGACGTGTCCGTCGGCGGGTGCGGGCGGAACTGCGAATGAATCGCGGGGAAGATCAGGCGGGTATCGCCCGCGCCGCGCTTCACAGCCACGGTGGGGGATAGCAGCCGCTCGGCGTCGACGGCCATGTCTTCGAGGAACCGTTCCCGGGCGATCTGGCCGGTCTGGGCTGTGTACCAGACCTTGCCGTTCGGTGTGATCAGAGTTCGGTGAAGCCCGGCGGCCAGCACGAGCGCGGTCTTTCCAGACTGGCGCGGCACGGTGATGACCACCGTCTTGTAGTGGAACCGGCCCCGGTCATCGACTTCCAGCGCCACGTCGAGGGCCTGGCGCTGCCACGGCATGCACGCCCGGCCCATCATCGCCGAGAGTTTCGCGGCCTTAGCTCCGAGGGTGCGGCGGCGGTAGTCGCGGGGCGTGTGGAACCGGGGGACTGCCTCACTCATCATCGCCGCCGAAGCACCGAAGCTCGGCGCGGTCCTCGGCGGGCGCGGGGTCGGCGGCATCCGCAGCGGCCAGATCGTCGATCAGGGCGGCGATCTTGTCCTCGGTCTGGGTCTGGCGACTGTCAGGGGTCATCCGCGCCTCTCGAAGCCCCTCCACCATCGCGGGGATCACCTTCGACGGCCCGTAGGGCTGGTTCTGTGCTTCGTGGCTGTCGAGCTCCCACGCCCCGGCCAGCAGCACGGTCGCTAGCCCGTCGTCGATCCGGTCGATCAGGCCGGCGTCACGGGCGGCGGACAGCGCCCCGGCCATGGCACGGGAGTGGCGGCCCCCATCGAGGCGCTGCGAATCCTTCGTGGTGGGCGGGTCGAATAGATGGGCCTGGCCATGGCCGGGCGTTCGCGGGTCCTGTCTGGGCAAAACCGGCTCCTTCCTGGGCTTTCCCGGGGATGTACCTCCCCCGGGGGCTGAATTTTGCTTGAAAAAAGGGCAGGGGCGCGCGGGACTTCCTGGCCCCGTCTGACCTAAAAAAACCGCAGGTCAGACGGGGTTTTCGCTTTTCGCGCGTTTTCGCAGGTCAGAGACCTACCAACGTCGCGATGGTGGAGCTCGCGAAGGCAGTGGATGCGCCGCGCGCCACTGCTCTAGCGGCATATCGCGGCGCGCGCTGTTGCAGCGGCGGTGCGCTGGTCGCAGGTTCGCCAGATCGTCGGTGCCACCGTGCGCACGCGGTATCACGTGGTCCGGTGAGTCAGCTCCGGGCATGCCGCATAGGTGGCAGGTGGTGCCGTAGTGAGCCAGCACGGCCGCGCGTAGCGCTGCCACCCGGCGGCCACCCCACCCCCCGGTAGTCATGGCCCCACCCCCGCTATCGCCCGTAGGCGGGTGAACGCCATACGGCGGCGCACCTTGTTACCGGCCCGCTCTGGTACTGGCACCCCGGCCCGTATCACGCCCTCGGCGCGGGTGGCCAGCGCGTCGGCGGCGCACTCGCGTTGCACCGGGCATTCCCGGCATAGCTCGGCGGCGTAGCGGTGGATCGCGCCAAGATTGCGCCCGCGCGTAGGGGAAGCGTCGATCAGGGCGGCATCCACGCCATGGCACGCGGCGCGGTCCATCCACTCGGTGCCGGGGCGGATCATCATGCGATTCCCCCCCGGCGTAGGGCGCGGGCATGCTGCGCCCGCGCGATTGCTTCCCACCTCGACCAGTCACCACGGGCCGGGCGGTAAAGCCGCTCGGTCGGTAGCTTCGTCTCAATCACGCGGGACCGGGCGGCGCGGCGGGCGCGGCTCATGCGCGGCTCCACGCCAGCGGGCGGGTATTGCCGTACCGGTCCCGTCCTAGCTTGCCCAGAATCTCCAGGGCGTCGTCGTCGTCCATCATCTCGGTGTCGATGTACTGGTCTGTCTCTTCCTGGATTTCCTCGGCGGCGTCCATCGCGGCGTACGTACCCACGGCGCTCGGGTCCTCCAGGCAGGCGCGGGCGAATTCCTCCAGGTGAACGTCATCGACGTGATTGGCTGGCCAGCGGGCATTGTCCATGCACGCGGACCAGAACGCTTGTAGCGGGGTCATCTCCTGGCCGCCGTCGAAGCGGGGGAGCTCCACGGTGAAGCCCTCGGCGGTGGACGTGGTGATTCGGCGGGCGATTGATTCGGTGTCGTACCAGAGTGGGTCAATCCCCATGTGGGCTAGCTGGCGCGTGAACTCTTCGATGGTGGGGAAGTGGGTAGTGGTCATGGTGGGGTCCTTTCGGGGAAGCGGAAGCAGGGGGGGGGCTGCTCCGGTTGAGTGAGGGAGGGCGGGAAGTGGGCGCGGGTGGCCCTTAAGTGGTTTGGACACTTAGGGACCACCACACTGGCCGTCCGTCTATCGGTCGGTCGGTTGGTCGTCGGTATGCGCCGCCTGGAATGGCGGTAAGTGTGCGGCCGGGGATTACTCGGCTGCCGAGACTGGCTAAGACGGTTCGATAGCCCACGCCACCACGGCGTGCCTAGTCCGAGTTCGCCTTTACCTAGGTCGAACCGTCTTTCGGAATGGGAAGCAATCCCGCTCTAACCGGGGACAGCACCGCTGGTGAGGCGGCCACCGCGCATTACGCCACGCGGTCAGGGCGATCGGGGGGCTTAGACCAGTGCGGTGGTCTGTTGCATGTGGGAAGTCAGAACCTCCAGCGCGGCGGTCGCCCGCTCGTAGCGCTGTTCGGAATCGGCGGCGCACTCACGGGCCGCTTCGGCGTCCTCTGTACGGCCAGCGGCGGCATGAGTTTCAGCCGCTTGGCGGAACGTGTGAGATAGGTTCTCTTGCTGGTAGGCGAGCTTTCGCAGCTCTCGTAGCGCGGCGTACTCTTTCGCAAAGCTTTTGTCGGTCTCTCTAGCGGCGCGGCGTGCCAGCATGACGGTGCGCTGGCGCTTACGGGCGGCGCTGATCACGGTCTGAATTGTGTCCGCGCATTGCTCCCAGATACCGGCTAGGTCGTCGCTATCGGCGGCGCGGGCGGCATGCGCGTGGCGCTGCCAGTCGGTGACCACACGGGACAGTTCGGAGGTGGCCACGGTGGGGAACTTGCTGGGGTGGGTCATTCGTCATCTCCTCGGCTGGCCGCCTCGAACGCCAGTGCGCCGAGGGAAGCGGCGGCTAGCAGAATCGCGGTGCGGGGCCCGGGTAGGTAGAACGCGCCGCCTAGTAGCGCGGACATTGATAGGGCGATGGTGCCGCGCTGTAGCCAGCGGGGCGGTTCCAGTACGTGGGTAGTCATGCGGCTACCTCCTCGCATGGCGCGTAGCGGTCGGGGTTATCGGCGTGGAGCTCACCGGCCGGTCTATCCACGCCGGGGTGTAGCCGCTCGAAATCACCGGCCACTGCGTCCAGCCTTCGCGCGGACCTCCCGGTATTGGCGGTGTTGTTCGCGATCACGGGAGATTTCCAGTCCTTCGCCGATCACGGGTTCGACGTTGGTGGTCAACCGCAGCTCAATCTCGTAGATCCCACCCGAGTATGGGTTGGTGATCTTTGCCGGTGCCAGGATGAGATCGCCGGGGATGAGGATGTTGTCCGGGTCATCGGCGAAAGCCACGCCGTCGAAGGTCAGCAACAGAGCCCGGTCTTCGGGGGCTTTGCTGGCTGGACGTTCCCGGGACAATTTCTCGCGAAGGTTCTCGGCAATTAGGTCGGAGAGTTCATCAACGCTCACGGGGTAGCGCGGTGAGTCATCAGTCATGGTTGTTCCTTAGAGTGGTGGGGTAGTTTGCCTAGAGACGGGAAGGGGGTGAACAGCATGGGTAACCAGAACTGGGGTGACATCCCGAAGGATCAGAAATGGGAGGATGTCAACCCGAAGCAGACGTACAAAGACCTGGAAGATCAGGATGTCGATACGTCGAAGCCTCGCGATGTCATTGAGTGCTGGATGGACGAAGATGACAACGAGTAGGACCAGGTAGCCCTCGGCGTTCCAGCGCCGGGGGCTTACCCCTTGCATGTTTCCCCCTCGGCAATCCGGTCAATCACGTCAGGATCAAACAGATATGCCCCTGAATTCGGTAAGCGCACTGCAAACGGGAGGTGCCCTTTCCGCACGCGCCACGTCACTGTGGAGTAGGGAACGCCGAGGCGTTCAGCTACCTCTTTTGTCGTTAGTGGCCGGGGCATGAACTAGAAGTTAGCGCAATCACTAGAAGTTCCGCAACCACAATTTAGTGAACTAGCTAAATTCATCCGCTCTAGGTGTGTCTCATTGCTAGAATCTGCGCTGGTGGGTAGAGTTAGCGACATGACTAATGCGACGCATTTAGCTGGCGTTATACCGGCCTGGGAAGTCCGTCACCGTATTCAGCGGGCTCGGGAAGTTGCGGGTTTACGGCAACCGCAACTCGCGGAGGCTATCGGCGTGTCACGTGCAACTCTTGCGAACGTTGAACAGGGTGTTCGCGAACCCCGTCGTGGTGAACTAATCGCTATTGCGTTCGCTACAGGGGTAGATCTTCAGTGGCTAGAGACGGGCAACGCCCCCGCCGGGAATGATCCCGAGGGGGGCGTGATGGTGGGTCATCAGGGACTCGAACCCCGAACCCGCTGATTAAGAGTCAGCTGCTCTGCCAATTGAGCTAATGACCCAAAGCGGAACACGATTGCTCTCGCGGAGACGGTAGCGCGAGGGCGTGTGCAACGAGAAAGAACTATAGCCCGCCTTGTGCTACGCAGCCAAATCAGCAGCTCCCGGCACTTCTTGGTTCATCCGGCGGGGCGCGTTCTCCCGCGGGGGGAGTGGAGGGGCGCTGGGTGAGGGTGGCGTCCTCAAGAGAAAACACATTGCCACCCCAGGCACCCGGCAATCGCCCCACGGCTTTCCGCCGGGCTGCAAACTCGCTGCGTAACGGTTTGGACACAAGTGCGCCGAAAAGCACCGTGATCGTAGCCACAGGCGCCGTCGTGGGTTTAAGGTTCCAAGAGTACGTCAGTAAGCCCCCTGGCCGCCGCCGGAAACTGCTCAAGCTGTGCAAAGACCTCGTGAGATGCCCAGCGCTGTGCACGCCCGGGGGCGGCCAGACACATCGACACGAGCTTGGAGCACCATGCCGCTAACCGGACCCCGCCAGCACCCAACCAGCCGCGCAAACCAGCGCCGTCTGGCGCTGTGGCGGAGGCAAACACCGGCGGCGTTCGAAACCCAGGCCGCCGGCACCCAGGCCCCCAAAACCCAGGCCCGCAAAGCCCCCGCCGTGACGATCGCTGCCCTCCTCGCCACCGGCGGCCTCCTAGCAGGCTGCACTGTCGGCGACCACGGCCAGGACAACTCCGGCAACGCCGGCAGCTCCGCCAAGCCCGGCGACGAAGCCGGCAGCATCAAGGCGAACATCAAAGACAAGGCCAAGGCCGCCGACGTCAACGAGCCTGTCACGGTCACCGCCGATGAGAAACTGGACTCCGTCAAACTCACCAACGACGCTGGCCAGGACGTCGCCGGAACCTACAACCAGGACCACACCAAATGGACCGCCAACGAAAAGCTCGGCTTCGGCCGCCAGTACAAGCTCGCCGTCAAGGCCGGGGAGCACAAACTAAACAACTCCTTTACCACTGTTAGCCCGGACTACCAGGTCAGTTCCAGCCTCGCCCCGGTGGAGGGGGCGACCGTCGGCGTGGGCCAGGTCATCGCCATCCGCTTCGACTCGGTCATCGAAGACCGCAAAGCCGCCGAAAAGGCCATCAAGATCGAGACTGACCCGCAGGTGGAAGGCGCCTTCTACTGGATCAACGGGCAGGAAGTGCGGTGGCGCCCGAAGGAGTACTGGAAGCCCGGCACCAAGGTGAAGATCAAGGCCAACCTCTACGGCACCAAGCTCGGCGACGGGATGTACGGCGCCGAGGATCTTTCCGCCAACTTCACCATCGGCGACGACGTGCGGGCCATCGTGGACAACAACTCGAAGACCATGAAGATTTACCGGAACGGCAACTTGCTGCAGACGATGCCCGTCTCCTTGGGCACTGACGGTGGCCGATGGGCCACCCCGAACGGCATCTACCGCGTCGGCGAGCAGAACGAGTCCCTCATCATGGACTCCGCCACCTTCGGTCTCCCGCAGTCCCAGGGCGGCTACCGGACCCCCGTGCAATTCGCAACGCAGTTAAGCTACTCCGGTATCTATATCCACGCCGCGCCGTGGTCCGTGTGGGCGCAGGGCAGCCAGAACACCTCCCACGGCTGCGTGAACGTCTCCACGCAGGACGCCCAGTGGGTCTTCAACAACATGAAGCGTGGCGACATCGTGGAGATCAAAAACACCGGAGGTGGCCAGCTCGATGGCACCGACGGCCTTGGCGACTGGAACATCGACTGGGCGACGTGGACCAAGGGAAACCCGGCGCAGGGATGAACGGGGCAGTGACTGGAAACCCGGCGCAGCAATGAGAGGAGCGCAATGATGCTAAACGGACCGACAACCTTCGACGTGAACGGCATGAGCTGCGAGCATTGCGTCCGCGCCGTCACGGAGGCGGTGAGTGCCATCCCCGGCGCCAGCGACGTGCGCGTGGATCTCAGCGGCGGGACGGTTGCGTTCGTGGCGGCCGATGTGTCCGAGGCCGCCGTCGTAGATGCGATCGATGATGCGGGGTACGACGCCACCCTCCACCACGCGCCCTAAGACTCCCCGCGGGGGTTGGTTGCTTCTTCGTGGGCGCAGTTCTGGGGCGCGGTGTTGGTGATCGCAGTGGGTGGACGTTGCTTCTCGGGGCGGTGCTGGAGCGCGGCGTTGGGGGCGTCCGGAAATGAGAAGAGCCGCTACTCGGAGGCCAACGGCGGGGTACGGCGCAGGCTGAAGAACCGGTGGTTTTTGTAGACGAGGGGGTCGAAGTGGGCGTCGGCGTTTTGGTTGAGGGTGACGCCGAGGACTTCCGCTGCGACGAGCGTGGCCGGGCCGCTGCGGATCGTATCCATGGTGCGCGCGCGGAGGACGGCGCGGGCGGCGGGGAGTAGCGGCTCGCCGGTCTCCGCCGTGGACCAGCCCTGATCGGGAGTGAAGCGGGGGCCGTCCGGGCGGGCGAAGGCGGCGGCGACCGCGGCTTGACCCGCGGTGAGCAGATGGATGAGGAACGTGTCCGCCGCCAGGAGTTTGCCCGCCGAGCCGGTGTGTTTCATCAGTGAGAAGCTGACGGCGATGGGGTCCAGGGAGAGGCTCGAGACGGAGGAGGCGGTCAGGCCGAACGGTTGGCCGTCGACAGTGGCCGTGATGATGCTGACGCCCGCCGGGTGCGCGCGGAAAGCCGCGCGGAACAGAGATTCTGTGTCCGGCACCGGTTCTCCTTCCGCGGGTAACGGGGCGGGCCTGTGGCTAGCAGCAACATAAGCTGACGCCGCCGACAACCTTCCGGGCCCATGGCATGTTTCCTCCAATTTAGCGGGCCACCCCGGCCCCTCTTTGAGGCGGGATAGCCCGTTTTATCGGTTCGATGTCGCGAAGTGGGGGATTTTCTGCACGAAACCGGTGAAAACGCAGGGCTCCCTACGAGTGATTCGGGGTGAGGTAGCGCTGAGGGGCGTTTTCCCGGACACTTCTGGCGGGTTCGAGGGGTGTTTTGCCAGGTGGTGGGTTCGAGGGTGTCCGGGGTTTCGCCCCTTTAAGCGCTTTCGTGGAGTGTGCGGCTGGCTGATAATGCGTCCTGAGCGTAGGGACGGGCTAGCTGGCACAGCACAGGTGGGAAACTAACGGTTACGGAGCGATTGCGGGAATGGGCCGGTGCGGGTTGGGGCGGACACGCGCTAGGCCCCGAACCAACATGATCGGTTCGGGGCCTGATGCTCTGGGGTGACTGACGGGACTCGAACCCGCGACACCCAGGATCACAACCTGGTGCTCTACCAGCTGAACTACAGTCACCATTGCGCCACCCTCGCGCCATAAGGCGCGTGAGCAGCGAGGTACATGTTAGACCAACCGCCGCCTAGCAACCAAAAGTGCTAGTCAGGCGGAGACTAGGTGGCTTGCACGGGATGCGTTGACGGGGCGCCGGGGTGGCTGCCGGCTGGGCGTGTTCGCACCGGCGGGATGCGTTGATGGGGCGCCGGGGTGGCTGCCGGCGGGGTTCGGTGGTGGGCTGATTGAGTGATTGCTCCGGTGGGATGCGTCGGTCGGCCGGGTGTCAAAGCCGCGCTCACCCAACCCCATCTACACCTGCCCGCCGGGCGCGCCGTCGACGTGGATCGCGTCGGCCGCCTGCCGGATGCGATCGGCGTCCGGCTCCTCGGGAACCAGCATCGTGCGACGGTAGAACTCCAGCTCGCCAATGGACTCCCGAATATCCGCCAGCGCACGGTGCGCCAACCCCTTCTCCGGCTGCCCGTTGTACACGGCGGGGAACCAGCGCCGGGCCACCTCCTTGAAGCTGGACACGTCGATCATCCGGTAGTGCAGGAACTCATCGAGCCGCGGCATGTACCGCGCGATGAAAGTCCGGTCCGTCGCGATCGAGTTACCAGCCAGCGGAGCGGAGCGAGCCTGCGGCACGAAACGCTGCACATACGCCAGCACCAGCCGCTCCGCCTCCGCGAGGCTCAGCGTCGACGCCCGGATCTGCTCCGTCAAACCCGAGTTGCCGTGCATCGCGACGACCACGTCATCCATCTGCGCCAGCTCCTCCTCCGTCGCGTGAATGACCAGGTCGATCCCCTCGTCCAGCGGCGTGAGCTGCGCGTCGGTGACGATCACAGCAATCTCCACCAGCACGTGCCGGTCCGGGTCCAAGCCCGTCATTTCGCAGTCCGCCCAGACGATGCGGTCGTTCTTCGCGATCTGGTTGGGGGTTGTGTACGCCTCCGGGTTACTGGACGCCAATTCCGGGGCGCCGGACCCGGCGCCTCGCTTCGGCGTTGACGAATCCTGGGTGGGGTGCTGTGTTGGGGGCGTCATGAAGACATTCCTTCCGATCCACTTTGACGGGCCTGCGCACTTTTCTGGGCTTGTTGCCCAGCGACCTCGGCCGCCATTTTCCCGTACAGCTTGCCCATGAGCGGGGCGGAGAGGCGGTGTGGAACATAAAGGCCAAAAACATTCATCAATTTGGACAGCGGGCCGGGGACCACCCGCACCTTGTTGGCGGCCAATGCGTTCAACGTATCCACCGCGCAATCCTCGTAGGTAGTCCAGATGAAATCCGGAGTAACCCGATCGATACCCGTTCGCTTTTCTTCCTCCTTGCGGGCCTCCCGGACCGGCCCCGGGGCCAGCAGCGTGCACTTCACCCCGGTGCCCAGCAGCTCGTAGTGCAGGGACTCCGTGTACAAGTTCACCATGGCCTTGGTGCCCACATAAGTCGCGTTATTCGGAATCACCATGTTCCCGGCAACCGAACCGACGTTGACAATGCCCCCCTCCCGGCGCTCCACCATTCCCGGCAGCACTGCTGCAGTGAGTTCGAATAGGGCCGTAGCGTTGAGTTCGAACTGGGAGCGCTCGAAATCGTAGGGCAACTGGTGGAATTTGCCGAACGTGGCGATGCCTGCAGAGTTGACGATCATATGTACCGTTGTGTCCCGCAATTCCGTAAGGAACTCGCCCCGGGCCGCCGCGTTTGCGAGGTCCACGCTGCGAATTTTCACGTCGCGCTCCGGCAACTGCTCCGCGATGAAGCTCATAGGGGGCACGGTGCGGGCGACCAGAATGAGGTCGTGACCCCGGCGGCCCAGCTCGAGGGCAATGGCCTGGCCGATGCCAGAGGAAGCCCCTGTCACCACGGCGTATGAACCCGGGCGGGGGGAGGGGAGGGAATTATTGTCAGACATGCGGTGGGGAACTCTCCTTCATCGGACTATTCGGTCAGCGGTGATCTGCGCCGATTTGCTGCCCACGTTACCGGGATGTTCTGAAGCACTCGAAGGAGGACACCGAGGCCAAACTGGCTGGCACATCGCGAAGAAACTTTGTGCCCCCGGCAGGATTCGAACCCGCGACACATGGGGTAGAAACCCACTGCTCTAATCCACTGAGCTACGGAGGCTGAGGGGCCGGGTCGGCCACGTTGGGTCGCCCCAGAATCAGAGACTAGCGGACCCCTCGCATCAACGGAAAAGGCCACCTGCGGCCGAACCGTCTCCGTATGGGGTTACAGACCGCGGGTATACCGCTCAGGGATCTCAGGCGACGGTGAGATCGAACATGGGCTTCAAATGTAAATTTGGGCATTCTGTTATCGGCCGGTAGGGGCTGCGAGGCCCTGGGCGGTAAGGTCAGACCTATGGCAACCACGCACGTGGAACAGCAACCCCGCACCGCTGACCAGCCCGCTGAGCGCCCGACCCCGGCGGGCCCAACTGTGATGCGTACCCCGGCCATCGTGTACCTCGCGGCGGCGCTGATCGCAGGCATCGTTGGAGCCCTGATCGGCTTCGTCTACCTCGGTGATTCGCTGCGAGCGCTCGGCATTCCCGACCCGGGAGCCCTAACTTCCGTGGGCCTGCCCTTCCTGCGGGCGGCGGCGACCGTCATCGCGTGCCTCGGTGTGGGATCGTTCCTCATGGCGGCGCTCGGGGCCCCGCCCCGCAAGGACGGCATGCTTGACCTCGACGGCTATCGAGCGTCCCGCACCGGCACATGGTGCATGTTCCTCTGGGCCGTCTCTGCGCTCGTGATGATCCCCCTGTCCATGTCTGACGTTTCCGGCGCGCCTCTATCCCAGACCCTGAAACCAGATTTGTGGGGGCCCGCTATCCAACAGGTTTCCGCAGCGCTGGCATGGCTGTGGGTGGCGATCTTCGCCGGGTTCCTGTGGCTCGTGTCCCTGCTGACCCGCCGGTGGATCTGGCAGCCAGTCTTTCTCGCACTCAGCGTGCTCACCCTCGTACCCCTCGGACTGGAGGGGCACTCCGCGTCCGGGGGTAATCACGATTTCGGGGTGAACTCGCTTTTGTGGCACATCGTCTTCACCGCGCTGTGGGTGGGCGGACTGATGGCGCTCATCGCCCATGCCAAGCGGCGGGGCCCGCACCTGGCGGTCATCACCTCCCGCTACAGTTTCCTGGCCCTGTTTGCAATCATCACGTTGGCCATCTCCGGTTTGGTGAACGCCGCGCTGCGGGTGAAGTTCAGCGAGTGGTTTACCACGGACTATGGTCGGATCATCGCTCTGAAAGCGCTACTGATCATCGTCCTGGGCGTTTTCGGATGGCGCCAGCGGCAGCGCATCCTGCCGCAGTTGCAGGCAGCCGAGGGGCCCAAGGGGGCCATGACGGATGCGCAGCGGGCACCCTTCATCCGGCTGGCAATCGGCGAAGTACTGGTCATGGCGGCGACAATCGGGGTAGCCATATCTCTTTCCCGAATTCCCCCGCCACTGCCGGAACAGCTGGACCTGACGGTTCAAGACGTCCTGCTGGGATTCACTCTGACCGAGCCCCCGTCGATCGGTGCTTATCTCACCCATTTCCGGTTTGACCTCGTCTTCGGAACGGGTGCGTTGATCTTCCAGGCTGGATACATGTGGGCTTATCTCAGCCTGCGGAAGAAGGGCGTAGAGTGGCCCATCTCCCGACTGATTTGGTGGACGCTGGGCAACATATCCCTCATCCTGGCGACCTGCACCGGGCTGGGCATGTATGCCATGGCAATGTTTGCCCCGCACATGCTGCAACACATGATGCTCTCCATGCTGATCCCCGTGTTCTGGGTGCTCGGAGGACCCATGACGCTCCTGCTCCGGGCGCTTCCCGCAGCCGGTCGGGATGGGGTGCCGGGACCTCGGGAGTGGCTCGTGGTCTTCATCAATAACCCGGTTTCTCGATTTCTAACCAATCCCATCGTGGCCGGGATTCAATTCGTCATCGGTTTTTACTACCTCTATCTCTCCTCGCTGTTCGATTGGATGGCGCCGGAGCACGCGGGTCACCTGTTCATGATGATCCACTTCATTATCTCCGGATACGTTTTCTACTGGGTGATCATTGGTGTAGATGCTGCCCCGCGGCAGCTAAGCCCGTTTATCAAGATGCTGACCCTCTTTGCAGTTGTGGCTTTCCACGCGTGGTTCGGCATCGCGATGATGCAGATGAGCACTCCACTAAACCAAGACTTTTACAACGAACTGAACCTTCCGTTCGCCGTGGACCTCATGCAGCAACAGAATACCGGGGGTGGAATTGCGTGGGGGCTGGGTGAGATTCCGCTTGTTCTGGTCAGCGCTGCCCACGCTGTGCAGTGGATGCGTTCAGATCGGCGGGAGGCCTCCCGCTACGATCGCAAGGAAGAGCGAACTGGTGACGCTGACCTCGAAGCTTACAACGCCATGTTGGCGGGCTTAGCCTCCGGCGAGGGGACAGAGGCCGATCGTGCCTACTACACAGGCGAGTACACCGACCAGCAGGTCCAATCCGCGCTGCACTCCGACCGACACCGTCATCAACACGCAGCGCGAGCACATGTAGCTAGGGCCAGGGAAGACTCCGGGCTTGATCGGCAGAAATCCGACGGCCAGAGTCAATAGGGGCTTAAACCGTTCGTAATCCGGCCGGCAGGCGTCAAGCACCTTGACTGCTAGTTGTGTAAAGACCCGCTCCGAACGCCGTTTTTCCCCACCGCTGTCGGACCGCGGCCGAGGTGCCACCCGCCCTGCGTGTCACGATGGTCTTACTGAAGCCACCGGGGAGCTAAGCGCCAGTCCGGCATCGGGAGATACACGAGCTGGGTGCCCTCCTCCTCGGCGGCCTCAGGGACATTAGGGCCCTTCGTCGCATCTGCGGCCACCGGGAAACGGTGGAGTTGTCGGGGATATTCCGGCTTAGCCCACCGCAGGGGCGGGGCCTACACCACATTAGGGAGGGGAAAACTATGGGCAGCAACGTTTCCAGCATTCACTTGACCGGCAATGTCACATCGGCGCCGTACATCGTCAAGAAGGACACCACCGGCACTCTCGTGGCTCTACGAGTCGCCGTAAACCACCGCTATCGCACGCCAGAAGGGGAGTGGCGCGACGGGGAGGCCATGTTCCTGGATGTGCAGTGTTGGGGCCAGCTCGGCCTCAACGTGCTGAGCTCCATTATTAAGGGCACGCCCATCCTCGTCATCGGTCGGCTGATTCAGTCCACCTGGAAGGTGGAGGACGCCAAAACCGGAGAATGCCAGAACCGCTCCGTGTTAAAGATCAAGGCCAGCCATGTGGGAGTGGACCTAAACACCCGCCGTGTGGATGCGTTCCGCGCTACCGCAGGGCGGGAGGAATCCGAGCGGGACGCCGCTACCGGGGCGCAGGTCGGTACCGAGCACAATGGTGCCGGCGGCCCTGCTCGGTCCACTGACATGAGCGGTGCCGGGGCCACTGGGTCCCCGCAGATGCCAGCCGAGGCGGAGGACAACGGTGCCGGGGAGAACCTGTGGGACGAAGTGGATCGCGGAGAGGGGGAGCGTGAGCTGAGCAGTATCTAGGCTGCGGTGAACACCTCGAGTCCCCGCAGCCTGGGCGAGGGCACTTCGGCACGTACACTAGACCGCTAGATGCAGTGGCGGGTTGATCGTCGCGGCTTGCGGGAGCACCTAGCTCCGCGGGCCGCGCAGCCGCCACGGAGCTGGGACTACGACGGAAAGGTGTGCAGAAGTCACCGTGGGCGAATTCATTTACACGATGAAAAGCGTGCGCAAGGCGCACGGGGATAAGGTCATTCTGGACAACGTCACGATGGCGTTCTACCCGGGGGCCAAGATTGGCGTGGTGGGACCTAACGGTGCCGGTAAGTCCTCCATCTTGAAGATCATGGCGGGGCTGGACCAGCCCTCCAATGGGGAGGCGTTCCTCGATCCCGGCGCGACGGTGGGGATTCTTCAGCAGGAGCCGCCCCTCAACGAGGACAAGACGGTGCGCGAGAACGTAGAAGAGGGGATGGGGGAGATCTTCCAGGTTCGACAGCGCTACGAGGCCATCGCCGAGGAAATGGCCACCAACTACACCGATGAACTCATGGAGGAGATGACCGAACTCCAGGAGAAGATCGACGCGGCGGACGCGTGGGAGCTGGATTCCAAGATCGAGCAGGCCATGGATGCGCTGCGTTGCCCGCCGGGGGATTCGGGTGTGACAAAGCTTTCCGGTGGCGAGCGCCGCCGCGTCGCCCTGGCCAAGCTGCTGCTCAGCGAGCCGGATCTGCTGCTGCTGGATGAGCCGACCAACCACCTGGACGCAGAAAGCGTTCTGTGGCTCGAGCAGCACCTGGCCAACTACCCGGGCGCCGTGCTGGCCGTCACCCACGACCGTTACTTCCTTGACCACGTCGCCGGCTGGATCTGTGAGGTGGACCGAGGCAAGCTCTACCCCTACGAGGGCAACTACTCCACCTACCTGGAGACGAAAGCGAAGCGCTTGGAGGTCGCCGGACGCAAGGACCAGAAGCTGCAGAAGCGGCTCAAGGAGGAGCTCGCCTGGGTTCGTTCTGGTGCCAAGGCTCGCCAGGCCAAGAACAAGGCTCGCCTCCAGCGCTACGAGGAGATGGCCGCGGAGGCTGAGCAGTACAAGAAGCTCGACTTCGAGGAGATCCAGATTCCCACTCCGCCGCGCCTGGGCAACCAGGTGGTGGAGGTCACCGGGCTCAACAAGGGTTTCGATGGCCGAACCCTCATTAAGGATCTCTCCTTCACCCTCCCGCGCAACGGGATCGTGGGCGTGATCGGGCCGAACGGTGTGGGTAAGACCACCCTGTTCAAGACCATTGTGGGCCTGGAGCAGCCCGACGGTGGCGAGGTGAAGGTCGGCAAAACCGTCAGCCTTAGCTACGTGGATCAGAACCGCTCTAACATCGACCCGGAGAAGACCGTGTGGCAGGTCGTGTCGGATGGCTTGGACCACATCGTGGTGGGCCAGAATGAGATGCCTTCCCGCGCATACCTCTCCGCCTTCGGATTCAAGGGCCCGGACCAGCAGAAGCCTGCGAAGGTTCTCTCCGGTGGCGAGCGCAACCGGCTCAACCTCGCACTCACCCTCAAGCAGGGCGGAAACCTGATCCTCCTCGACGAGCCGACCAACGACCTCGACGTGGAGACCCTCAGCTCCCTGGAGAATGCGCTGGAGAACTTCCCCGGTTGTGCCGTGGTCATCTCCCACGACCGCTGGTTCCTCGACCGGACCTGCACGCACATTCTGGCGTGGGAGGGCAATGTCGCCGAGGGGCAGTGGTACTGGTTTGAGGGCAACTTCGAGGACTACGAGAAGAACAAGGTGGACCGGTTAGGCCCCGAGGCCGCCCGCCCGCACCGCGTCACTCACCGCAAGCTCACTCGCTAGCTTCCCGCCCAACCCCGAGCAGCCCAAGCCGGTTCTTGTCCGGGGCCCACCCAACCCCGGGGTAGCCCAAATCGGCTTTCGCCCGGGGCTCCTGGGGCCAGTGTGACCCCTGAGGCGTGTTGGTCGTTGACGTGACCCACACCTCTGCCGCTATAGTTTCTGTTCTGCAACCATAGGAACTATTGGTAAGAGGACGGTGACGGACTATGCCCTTCGTTGACCACGAGGCCACGTCCACGCGTTGGCATAGCTGCCACCGCGAACTCCGCTGGTCAGATTTTGACCAGTATCAGCACGTAAACAACGCAAAGTACCTCGAGTTCGCCCAGGATGCTCGCATGGTTTTCCTCCGCGATGTTCTCACGGAGATGGACATCGCCGTGCCCCCCTTCTTCGTTCGGCACACCACCATCGACTACCCCCGGCCCCTCTCGCCGGGGGAGTCCGAAGTGGCGGTGGGAACTTTCGTCACCCACGTCGGCACGAAGTCCTGCACGATGCGCCAGGAGATCAAAGACTCCCTCGGCGAAGTGGCGTGCACCGTGGACACCGTCATGGTGGGGGTGGACATGATGACCGGCAAGTCCCGGGAATGGTCGGAGCGCGATATCAACAACCTCATGATGTTCTACATCCCCCTCGAGGACGAAGACTCCGCCGAGGCCGTCACCAGCACCGCCCACGCGCACTCGCAGCCTGAGCCCGAGCGCCTCAACCGCACGGCATAGCCCCAACCCTCAACCGTTCGGCATAACCCCACCGCCCAGGCCGGTCGGTCTCGCTCCAATCCCACTTCGCGCGGTCCACCCCCGCTAGTACCCTGGGGTCCCATGACCGCAGCACTCGAGCTTGTTGGCCCCGCAGAATCCGCTCTCACCTCGCTAAAACGAGCGGCCACGCTGGCCCATCGGGTGTTGAAAATGGACGGCGCTGCCCTCGTCCGGGTCCGTCAATTCACTGTGGACGCCAGGAGCCAGGGCGCCGAACTCTACTTCTCGACCCCGCTGCACAGTCTGCTGGCCGTGCGGCTGCGGGCGGTGCGCCCGGCAGCGAAGGACAACGGCGCGGTAATGTCGGCGGAACACGCTCTTGCGGCGCTAAAACACGCCATTGCCCAGTCCTGCGTGGATGGCGTGATCCCGTTAGGTCCGCGCATGGACGTGATGTGGGCAGGGGCCCTGCCTGCGCCGACGGGATACCAGTTGGTGGACTCGGTCCCCGGGTCTGTCATCCGTGATCTCTACCGGCAGATGGGCCGGGAGGCCTCAGAGAATGCGGGTCCCGCCGGGATGCCTCCCTCTTTGTTGGAGCAGGAGCTGCTCTCGGTGACGGCTTCCAGCGGTACTTCGAATACCGCAGACTCGGCTCAAGCCAGCACCGGGCCCGGCGCGCCGGTCGGGGGCAGCTCACAGCCGAGTGCACTGGTGGTCCCCACGGTGGGCTTGACGGGTCGGGTCATCGCCGCACTCGGGGCCACTGGGTTGAGCGCGGCTCCGACTGCGCCTGAACTGGGGAAGTACGACTACGTCCGCGTGAGTACGAACGGGCAGTGGAACCGGGTGGATGCGCTCCAAGGCACGGTCTATACCCCGCGGCCTGGCTCCCTGGCGCGCACGCCTTCCTGACTTTCGACGAAGGTGCGGAGGCGGTTGGGTCGGCGCCGCTTCCACCGGCGTGGGCCGGCACCACCTACGCCCGCTTCCACCGGCGTGGGCCGGCGCCGCTTACGTGGCTGCCCCGGCACCTTCCACCTACCACTCAGCCCAGCTAGGCGCGCCACCCACGATTCGTCGGCGCTGTGTTCACGAGCATGTGAGCCACCCGCTCCATGTGCTCCCACATCGCCGCCCGCTGAGCATCGGGAAGAGTCTGCCGGTCGATGGTGTCCATGGCATTGCGCATGAGGGTCAGCCACCGGTCCCGGGCGGCCTCGTCGATCGCGAAGGGAGCGTGGCGCATCCGCAACCGCGGATGCCCCCGCCGGGCATTGAACTCCTCCGGCCCGCCCCAGTACTGCGCGAGGAACCACCGCAGGCGATCTTCAGCCCCGGACAAATCCTCCTCGGGGTACATGGGCCCCAAGATGTCATCCGTGCGCACCTGCCGGTAAAACTCTCCCACCAGCTTGCGGAACGTCGCCTCCCCACCGATGGACTCGTAGAAGGTGGCCTGAGCATCCGCCGCCTGGGCCGCCCGCGCCCGGGCCACGCGATCGCGTCCCTCCTGCAGGGGACGGCGAAGCCCGGCCGGGGTATCTTCCGCAGCGATGAGCTGTGCCACGGCCTGATCGGTCTGCTCGGAAAGGTCCCAATCCGGGTACATACCCTCCGCAGTGCGCAGGGCCATTTCCGGGGACAGGGAGTTCCACAAATCCACGGCGTGGGCGACATACTCCGGCCCGAACGGCTCTCGGAGATCCCGCTGGCCCATCCGGTTGAACCCGGCAATTCGGTGCCGCAACTCCAGATTGGTCATGGTGGCACCGTCGCGCACAATCGAGTCGTAGACCTCGCGCTTGGTTCCTGGCGTCGCCACACCACATCGGGCCTCAACCGCCAAAGCGGCCCCGGAGGAGGACCGATCCCGCTGCTCCTCCGCCGCAATGAGCGCCTCCACCTCTTCGGCAGAATCACCGCTCACCCGACCGGACGCGGCCACGGCCATGACCAGCAACCACCGCAAATCCTGGTCCACGGTGAGCCCCGGGACCAATTGCTCGGCCTCGGCCCCGCCGGCGAGCAGAGTCCGCAGCACCTGCACAGACTCGGCGCTATGCGCGCACCCCGCATACGCCCGCACGAAGGCCAACTGCGCCGCCGACCCTTCCCGCAACTGGGCGCCGGTGAGGAAAGCCTCCCGGAGGATCGTCCACCCGGTTGCGGCCCACCGCGGATCGGCGTAGTTCTCCACCGCGAGCCGCGCCTGGGACAGGATTTGCTCCAACACCGCCAGCTCAGTCTCCGCAGCGGCTCCCCGAGCGACGAGTGCCACGAACTCCCGCGCCCGCATCTGGGCATTGCGGGTCATCTGCCAAGCCGCAGACCAAATGAGGGACCGAGCCATGGGATCGGCGATCTTGTCGATCTTCGCCGTCGCGTGGGTCAGGGAGGTGCGATCTAAGCCCATCAACGCGTACGTGAGATCCCGGTCGTTGACCAGCACGATCTGTCCGGCCGGGGTGCCGACGAGCTCCGGCACGTCCGTGACGGCACCGGTGACGTCGATGTCCACGCTGCGTAACCGGACGATTGCCTCGCGGTGGTCCGCTGCGTCACTGTTGCCGTTGTTCGCGCCCTCGGCCCCGGCCGGATCGGCCACCCCGTACACGCCGATCCCGATGCGATGCGGGCGCAGCTCATCGGCGCCCGGCTGCGCCCCCGTCTGCACAACCCGGAAGGAGGAATACACCCCATCCGTCACCGTTGCCTGCGGGTGCAGGGTGTTGATGCCGGTCGTCTTCAACCACGCATCGGCCCAGTGGGACAGGTCCCGGCCGCTCGTGCGCTCCAGCGCGCCCAGCAGGTCGTCGAAGGTCGCATTGTCCCACGCGTGGGACACGAAGTGCGCGCGAATCCCCGCCAGGAAGGCGTCCAGGCCCACGTATTCCGCCAACTGCTTGAGAACGCTGGCCCCCTTGGCGTAGGTGATGCCGTCGAAGTTCGCGTCCACGGTGACGATATCGCTGGCATTGGAGAACACCGGGTGCGTGGAGCTCAACTGATCCTGGCTGTACGCCCAGGCCTTCTCCTTACTCGCGAACGTCACCCACGCGGTGGTGTACTTCGTTGCCCCTGCCTGGCTCATCGCCGCAGACCAGGTGGCGAAGGATTCGTTGAGCCACAGATCATCCCACCACGCCATCGTCACCAAGTCCCCGAACCACATGTGTGCCAACTCGTGGAGGATGGTGTCCGCCCGCCGCTCGTATTGGTAGTGACTGGCGGCGGAGCGGAAGATGTACTCGTCGCGGATGGTCACGCACCCGGCGTTCTCCATCGCGCCCATGTTGTACTCGGGGCAGAAGACCTGGTCGTACTTGTAGAAGGGGTAGGCCACCCCGAAGTGCTCCGCGTACCAGTCGAACCCCTGCTTGGTGATGGTGAACAACTCTTCGGCGTCCAGGTACTGCGCCAGGGACTTCCGGCAGTACAGGCCCAGGGGCACGGTCAGCTCCCCGCTGGTCTGCAGGTGCCCGCGCTCCCGGGCCGCTGCGGTGTGCTCCACCGCGCACTCCGGGTGCCGCGTGATCGTCCCGGTCCAGCTATCCCGCACCTCGTGCCACGGGCCCACGCAGAAGGCGATGAGGTAGGTGGACAGGCGGTAGTCCACCCGGGAGGTATGCACGACGGTGCCTGCACCGCCGCTGGTCGGGGAGCTGTGCACCGCGTTGTTGGTCACCAGGGACCACTGGGGGTCGGTGGTGACGGAGACTTCGTAGGTGGCCTTGATATCCGGTTGATCGAAGCAGGCGAAAACCCGCTTGGCATCCGCCGTCTCGAACTGGGTGTACAGATAAACCTCCCCGTCCGCCGGATCGGTAAAGCGGTGCAGCCCCTGCCCGGTGGTGGAGTATTCCCCCAGCGCCTCCACCCGCAGCTCGTGTTCCCCGGCTGCGAGGTCTTGAAGGAGCACGCCGGTGGTGGCGTCGTACAATCCCCCATCCCCGACCGGCACGGCCGAGGCGGTGATATCGGTGCCATCCAAGACCACAGAATTGACCGTGGGGACGCGCGCGTCCAGGAAGGTCGAGCCTGCCTGGGAGGTGAACCTGACCGTCGTGACCGTGGGGAACGTGGTGATCTCCGGGTCGGCCGCGCGGGACAGATCCAAGTCGATGATGTAGCTGACGTTGGAAATGAGCGCGGATCGCTGCTGGGCTTCGGTGCGGGTCAGGTTCGTGGACGTCATGGCCAACAGGTTACGCAAGGCCCTGCTCAGCCGCGCTGGGGAGGTGCCCGGGGGCCAGCCGACGATCGCCGCAGATCGTCGTAGACTCGGGGAGCATGACACACAACGCGCAAGAAACCGCCGCCACGAACGACTCCGCCACGGTCACCGCGCCGGGCGCCTCTTCCGCCCCGTCCGGCGGGCAGTCGAAGACGATCACCATGTTTTTCGACGCCACCTGCCCCTTCGCCTGGGTCACCAGCCGCTGGCTGCTGGAGGTGGAGAAGGTCCGGGATATCCAGGTGCAGTGGGCTCCGATGAGCCTCGGGGTGCTTAACGAGGACAACGACTTGGACGAGGGTTACCGCCAGATGATCGACGCGACGTGGGCCCCAGCCCGCGTCTGCGCTGCGGTGTCGGTGGAGCACCCGGACAAGCTGGGAGAGCTTTACACCGCCCTGGGTACCCGCATCCACGACCGGGGCGAGGCCGACAAGCAGGATCCCCACGGCTACGACCGCATTATCGTGGCCGCGTTGGCGGAGGTGGGGCTTCCGGCCGAGTTGGCCGCAGCCGCCGAGGTCCACGGCAGCGAGGGCGGGACCTACGATAAGCAACTGCGCGAATCCCACGAACGGGGTATCTCCCTGGTCGGGGATGATGTGGGAACCCCGGTGGTGCAACTGGGGGAGCGGGCCTTCTTCGGGCCGGTGTTGACTCGGATCCCACGGGGCGAGACGGCCGGCAAGCTCTTCGACGCCGCCGTGACGTTGGGGACCTACGCCCACTTCTACGAGCTCAAGCGCAGCCGGGATGAGGGGCCGAAGGCCGAGTACGCCGACTAACCGGTCGATTGGGCGGGGGCCCGCCGGGATACAATCGCGCCATGCGTATTTACCTTGGCGCCGATCACGCCGGTTTTGAAATGAAGAACGTCATCGCGGAGCACCTGCGCGGTGCGGGACACGACGTTGTGGACTGCGGTGCCCACACCTATGACGCGAATGACGACTACCCCGCCTTTTGCATCGAGGCGGCCCGCCGCACTGTTGCCGACGAGGGGTCCCTGGGGATCGTCCTGGGCGGATCGGGCAATGGGGAACAGATCGCGGCCAACAAGGTGCCCGGGGCGCGCTGCGCCCTCGCCTGGTCGGAGGGGACGGCGAAGCTCGCCCGCGAGCACAACAAGGCGCAGCTCATCGGCTTGGGCGGCCGGATGCATTCGCAGGAGGAGGCGCTGAAGATCGTCGACGCCTTCGTGAGCCAGCCCTGGTCCGGGGAAGAGCGCCACCAGCGGCGCATCGACATCCTCGCCGAGTACGAGCGGACGGGACAGCCGCCCGCTCTCCCGGAGGACTAGGCAACCGGGGGAGGGCCAAACTGGGCGGACGATCAGCGCCCGGCGCGGACGGTTAGCGGTCCGACTTCAGCGTCCGGTCCCGGCCCTTTTTCCATTCCTTGATGACCTCTGCATCCCAGAGGGTCAAGCCGTGTAGCCGGGCGGACGGCTTGGGGGCGCGATCCCGGCCGGCATAGCTGGTAAAAGTGCCGCGCGCCATTCCGGCGTATTCGGCACACTCGGCGGCAGTCCACATGCGGTGGCCGCTATCGCGGTTAATGATTTCAGGTTTCATGGTGTTTTAGTTTAGTCGGGGATAACATCCGCAAACGCTCAACTGCCGTGTTTGCGTTTCGACTAGTAGTAGGGGCTCCCTGCTTGCACTATCGGGGGCCCACCTGAAGTGTTAGCACCTGTTGGGCGTGTCCCAAAAACAATCTTGCTCCACTTTTAGTTCGCGGGAAAACAGCAGGTTAAATCGGTTTTTCCCCGCTCGAATTCATGCCTGCCGAGCGCAGGAAAATTGCTCCCGGAGTAAACTCGATCCGGTCTCAACTTCGGTGCCGATCGTCGGCACCGCTAACCGCGCCATCTTCGAGGAGAGCAGTATATGGCGAAGAATTTTGCGCAGCAGATCATCGACACGCTGGAAGCCCAAGGGGTCCAACGAGTGTTCGGCATCGTCGGCGACAGCCTCAACCCCATTGTCGCCGCCGTGAAAAACAGCGATCTCGAGTGGGTTCACGTCCGCAACGAAGAGGCAGCGGCCTTCGCAGCCGGAGCCGAATCCTTGGTCACCGGAAAGCTCGCCGTCTGCGCGGGATCCTGCGGCCCTGGCAACACCCACCTCATCCAGGGGCTCTACGACGCGCACCGGAACGGCTCCAAGGTCTTGGCCATCGCCAGCCACATCCCCAGCCAGTTCATCGGGTCCAAGTACTTCCAGGAGACCCACCCGCAGGCCCACTTCCAGGAATGCTCCGGCTACTGCGAAATGGTCAACTCCGCCGCTCAAGGCGCGACGATCCTCCACCACGCCATCCAGTCCACCATGGCGGGCAAGGGCGTGTCCGTTCTCGTCATCCCTGGGGACCTGGCGCATGACGACGCGGAAGATTCGCCGTCCCTGGCGTCCACAATCCACACGACACAACCCACCGTGGTCCCCGCAACCGAAGACGTCGAGGCCCTGGCGCAGGCCATCAATGATGCTGATAAAGTCACGCTCTTCGGCGGGGCGGGGTGCCGGGACGCGCGCGATGCTGTCCTGCAACTGGCTGAGAAGATCAAGGCCCCCCTCGGCCACGCCTACGGCGGCAAAGAGTACCTGCACTACGACAACCCCTATGACGTCGGCATGTCCGGGCTGCTGGGGTACGGGGCCTGCACCGAGGCCTTCGAAGAAGCAGACCTGCTGATCCTGCTGGGCACCGACTTCCCCTACACGGAGTTCCTGCCGAAGAGGACGCGCACCGCCCAGGTGGACAACAAGGGGCAGAACATCGGTCGGCGCACCCACGTGGAGGTGCCCGTCGTGGGAGACGTCCGGGCAACGATCGACAAGCTCCTGCCGTTGCTGCGCGAAAAGACCGACCGTAGTTTTCTGGACAAGATGCTCAAGCAGCAGGAGAAGAACCTGCGCCACGTCATCGAGGCCTACACGAAGGACCACCCCGGACATTCGCCGATTCACCCCGAGTACCTCACCTACATCCTCGATGACGTGGCCACCGAGGACGCCATCTTCACCGCCGACACCGGCATGTGCAACGTCTGGCACGCCCGCTACGTCAATCCCAATGGCAAGCGCAGCCTGCTGTGCTCGCTGCGGCACGGCACGATGGCCAACGCCCTGCCGCAGGCCATCGGGGCCCAAATGGGCAACCCCGACCGCCAGGTCATCGCCATGTGCGGCGACGGTGGGCTCGGCATGCTCATGGGTGAGCTGCTGACCCTGAAGTACCACAACATTCCCGTCAAGACGATCGTGTACAACAACTCCTCGTTGGGCATGGTCAAGCTGGAGATGCTGGTGGAGGGTCTGCCGGACCACGGCACCGACTACGCGGAGGTAAACTACGCCGCGATCGCGCAGGGGGCTGGGATCAAGTCCTTCCGCATCGAACGTCCAGAGGACATTCGCCCCATGCTCACTGAGGCTTTGGCTTACCCCGGCCCCGTGCTCGTGGACGTGGTCACCGACCCCAACGCGCTGTCCATTCCGCCGGACATCTCCCTCGAGCAGGTCGCCGGGTTCACCCGGGCCGCCACCAAGACCGTGCTGGAAGGGGGAGTGGGCAAGATGTTCGAGCTGGCCAAGTCCAACCTGCGCAACGTGCCTCGCCCCTCCGGCTTTAAGGGGCTGTAGGGACGGTTTAGGTGCCCGCAGAGGCGGTGGTGTAAGCTCGTCAGCCGTGGTGCCGCACAGCGGGTGCCGCAATGGGAACGTCGTATAGTGGCTAATACCTCAGCCTTCCAAGCTGAAGACGCGGGTTCGATTCCCGTCGTTCCCTCCACGACACGGCGAAACCGCCGATGAGATCGGTGCCTGGCGGTACTGCTCATCGGCGGTTTTCTTGCTCCATATGGCCGATTGGTGGGGCGGGTCGCCGGGCCTAATCCTCGAGCAAGATCACATCCAGGTTTCTCGGCCCATGGACCCCATGAACGCGGATGAGCTCGATATCCACGGTCGCGCTCGGCCCGGAGACGAGCGTCATTGGCTGATCCTCCCACCCCTGTTCCACTAACCGGGAGATAGCTTCCGGCACGAGGTGCACCACGCCGCTCACGGGAACCACCACGACGTGATGATCCGGCAGCAGGGTGATGATGCGACGGCCGGACTCCGGGCCAACGAGGACGATCGTTCCCGTATCCGCGATGGTCACCCCGGAGCTAGTAACCACAGCATCCACGGCGTCGATCTCCTCCGTGCTAAGGGGGTCAGCCACGCTATCCACGAGCCTGCGCGCGGAGGTCTCGGCGAACCACTGTTCCGGCAGCTCCGCCGGTGTGACAATGCTCTGCGCGTCCTGCAACAACCGCGCGATCGTCGTCGGGAGTTCGTCGCGGGAGGAGCTGGTCACCGTGGCGTCGTAGTCCTCGAGGCGGTCGGTGAGGGCGTCCAAAATCTCCGCGCGCTCGGCGGATGAACGGTGCCTATAATCGCGCGGGATGCCCACGGGGGGCGTTGAGTTGTCGCCCTGCGCCCGGGTGCCCGCGTGGTCATAAGCCGCCCGGATGCGCCCGAGGATGTCGGCCTTCGCGCTGCCTGCTGTGCTGCTCATCTACTCGTCCCCTTTCCGGTTCTGCTTCCACCACCGGCGGAAGGACTGCTTCGGGGGGAGGGGAATGTCGCGGCTGCTGGTCCACTTCCCGCCCACACCGGGCAGCGCGAAGATGCCCGCGGCGGGCAGCACCTTGTTGGCCAGGGGCAGACCGCGCTCCACGAGGTCCATGCGCTTGCCCGCGCTCATCATCCAACTGGCCCCGGCCAATGCCACGTCCAACTGGCTCGTCGGCACCCGCCCGCCACCGGGGTGATTGCGCTCCACGTCTTGCGCGCGCAGTCGCACGAGCATCTCCGGGATGTTGATCTTCACCGGGCACGCGTCGTAGCAGGAGCCGCACAGGCTGGAGGCATAGGGCAGCGACCCGTTCTCGGCGGCCTCCACCCCGGTGAGCAGGGGAGTGAGGATCGCGCCGATGGGGCCGGGGTAGATGGACCCGTAGGCGTGGCCCCCGGTGCGCTCGTAGACCGGGCAGACGTTCATGCACGCCGAACAGCGGATGCAGTGCAACGCCTGGCGGCCGTGTTCGTCGGCCAATGCCCGGGTGCGGCCGTTATCGAGCAGCACCACGTGCACATTCTGCGGCCCGTCGCCCGCGGCCACACCGGTCCACAGGGAGCTGTAGGGGTTCATCCGCTCCCCCGTGGAGGACCGCGGCAGTAGCTGCATGAACACTTCCAAGTCCTGGAAGGTGGGCAGCAGCTTCTCAATGCCCATCACGGTGATGAGGGTTTCCGGCAGGGTCAGGCACATCCGCCCGTTGCCCTCGGATTCCACCACCGAGAGCGTGCCCGTGTCCGCGATGCCGAAGTTGGCTCCGCTGACGGCCACTTTGGTGTCCAGGAACTTCCGGCGCAGGTGCTTGCGGCTGGCTTCGGCCAGTTCCGTGGGCTCGTTGCTCAGCTCGGGGTTGACGTCTGTCATCTTGCGCAGGAAAATGTCCCGGATCTCATCCCGGTTGCGGTGGATGGCAGGGACGAGGATGTGGGAGGGTTTGTCCCCGCCAAGCTGGACAATCAGTTCGGCCAGGTCCGTCTCGACCGCATCGATGCCTTCGTCGTGGAGGTATTCGTTCAGGCCGATCTCCTGGGTAGCCATCGACTTGACCTTGATGACCTCCCGCCGACCGTCGGCCGTGATCGGGGCGTTTTCGCGGATCAGTTGCCCGATAATGTCATTGGCCTCTGCGGCGTCCCGAGCCCAGTGGACGGTCCCGCCGCGCCGGGAGAATTGGCGCTCGAACTCCTCGAGCAGCTCCGGCAGGCGAGCCATGACGTCCTGCTTGATCGCGCTGCCCGCCTCCCGCAACTGTTCCCAATCCGGCATTTCCTCCACCCGGGCGGCCCGCTTCGAACGGATCGTCTCCGTGGCGTGGCGGAGGTTCGTGCGCATCTGCACATTGCCCAGTTCGTGTTCGGCGACCTGGGGGAAGGGGTGCTCCTCGAAGAGGTTGCCGTGGCCGGCTACTCCCGGCATTCCCAGTGGTGTGGTGGTCATCGCAGCGTCCCCCCTGTCATGTGGGCTCCTTGGTCTGGCAGCAGGAGCGGTTGTTCTTTTGTGGACGCCAGAATCCTCGCCATGTGGACCGTCACCGGGGCCCGACCATCCGACGGAACCAGGCGAGAACTCCGCGATAATCCGCCGCCGATGTGCATGAGGCAACTGGCATCACCGCCGGAGCACACGTCCGACTGAGTGCCGATAAGGGCCTCCACCTTGTCGGAGAGCATGGCCCCGGAAACCTGCGGGTTCTTCACACTGAAGGTTCCGCCGAAGCCGCAGCAGATGTCCTCGTGGGCGATGGTGCGCATCGTGATGCCCTCCACGGTGGCCAGGAGGTTACGCTGCCGGTCGCCCAGCCGCAGCAGGCGCATGCCGTGACAGGAGGGGTGGAAAGCGACGGCGTGGGGGAAATAGCTGCCCAGTTGCTCGGCGGAATCGGTGATACCGCAGATGTCGGTGAGGAACTGGGCCAGCTCGTAGGAGCGATCGGCGATCTGGGTGGCGCGGACGGCGAGATCCTCGTCGCCGGCGTGGCGGGCGACCATGGGGTGTTGGTGGCCCAGGGAGGCGATGCACGAGGCACTGGGGGCCACGGCGTAGTCCCAGTTAGTGTCCTCGAAAGACCGGACGTGGTTGGCCACCACTGGGTAGGCCTGGCGGAACTTGCCGCTGTTGATGTGCATCTGGCCGCAACAGGCCTGCCCCTCGGGGAACACGACCGTGTGGCCGAGCCGTTCCAGGATGCGGACCGTATCTTGGGCTACTTCGGGGTACATCGCGTCGACGATGCACGTGGCAAAAAGGGCGACTTTCATAGGTGCCTTTCCGCGCGCAAGGGCAGTTGGGGATTGGTGGAAAATCTTCCGTCGAGCTGTGGGCCAAGGGCTGTCCGGCTGCGGCGGGAGCGTCACAGCCGATCGTAGTGCTGGATTTGCCCGGGGTTAGCCGTGCTCCGTAAAGTAACCCCCGCATACCGCGAGGTGGGCTGCCGTGGGCACCACAGCTACCGATTCGCCTCGCAGATGGCGGTAGGCCTTCTCCGGGATATGGCGCAGCTTGGTAGCGCACTCGCTTTGGGAGCGAGGGGTCGCAGGTTCAAATCCTGTTATCCCGACATACGGTGGGGCATCCAGATGAACTCTGGGTGCCCCATTCTTCGTCCCTGGGGCAAGGGGAACCCCACTGCGAACCGGCGCAAAAGCCACCCGATAAACTGGGCAACCAACTGTGGCGCGGTCTTGGCCCTGGAGCAGCCGGAAAACCCGGCGACTGTCAGCCGAGCAGGAACCGCCCGAACATCTACGAATCTAAGACGACAAACAGGAGAGTGCATCCGTGAAGAGCTCTGTTGAGAAGCTGAGCGCTACCCGCACCAAGCTCACCGTGGAGGTGCCGTTCGAGGAGCTGAAGCCAGAGTTCGACAAGGCCTATGCCTCCCTGGCCCAGCAGGTCAACATGCCCGGCTTCCGCAAGGGGAAGGTCCCGGCAAGGATCCTGGAGGCCCGGCTGGGCCGTGGGGTTGTCCTGGACCAGGTCATCAACGAGATGCTGCCGTCTCGCTACAGCCAGGCGGTTGACGAGCACGAGCTTAAGGTCCTCGGCCAGCCGGAGATCGACATTGCGGAGCTCGAAGACGGCAAGCACGTGACCTTCACGGCGGAAGTGGACGTGCGCCCTGAGATTGACGTCCCCAATTTCTCGGATATCGCCGTGGAGGTCAGCCCCCTCACCGCCGATGAGGATGCTGTCGAGGCGGAACTAAAGAACCTTCAGGCTCGTTTCGGCACCCTCAAGCCCGTCGAGCGCCCGGCGCAGAAGGGCGATTTCGTGTCCATCGACCTGTCCGCCACCGTGGACGGGGAGGCCATCGAGGAGGCGGCAACGGAGGGGCTGTCCCACGAGATTGGCAACGATGCCCTGGTGGAGGGCCTGGACGAGGCCCTCGAGGGGATGAGCGAGGGGGAGGAAAAGACCTTCGAATCCAAGCTCGTCGCCGGTGAGCACGCCAACGAGCCCGCCGAGGTCACGGTGAAGCTCAACAGCGTCAAGGAGCGGGAGCTGCCGGAGCTCGACGATGACTTCGCCGAGCTCGCCAGCGAGTTCGACACCCTCGCGGAGCTGCGCGAGTCCCTGGCGGGTCAGGTTGAAGAGCGCCAGCGCAACACCCAGGCCGGGGAGATTCGGGACAAGGTGCTGGCCGCCGCTTTGGAGAAGACCGAGGTGCCCCTGCCCGAGAGCGTGGTCAAGGAGCAGGTGGAGGGCCAGATTCAGCAGCTCATCCAGCAGTTCGGTGGGGACGAGAAGGTCTTCGAGACCATGCTCGCCGAGCAGAACATGAGCCGGGCGGACTTCGAGGAAAGTTCCCGGGAGGGCGCGGAGGAGTCCATCCGTACTCAACTGTTCCTCGACGCGTTGGCGGATATCGAGCAGCCCAACGTCTCCCAAGACGAGCTCATGGATCACATCGCCTTCACCGCCAGCCAGTACGGCATGGATCCCAACCAGTTCATCATGCAGTTGCAGCAGGCTGGCCAGCTCGGCAGCCTCTTCGCCGATGTGCGCCGCGGTAAGGCCCTGGCGCTGAACATTGCGAAGGTGAGCGTCAAGGACACCGACGGCAACGAGATCGACCCCAAGCAGTTCTTCGGTGTGGAGGATGCGGCCGAGGGGGAGGAAGCTATTGAGGACGCCGGGAGCACCGCGCCGGTGAGCGAGGAGTCGGCGGAGGCGTCCACCGAGTCCGGGTCCGAGGAGCCGACAGAGTCCGCTGAGGCTGCAGAGGTCGCAGCGCCCGCTGATTCCGGCGAGGTCGCAGCGCCTGCAGAAGCCGGGAAGAGCGGCAAGTCTGGCAAGAAGAATAAGTCGGACAGCAAGGGCAAGGACGGCGCAAAGAAGGACAAGGCCAAGGACAAGGACAAGAAGAGCAAGAAGGATAAGAAAGACAAGAAGGACAAGAAGTAGCCTTCCTGCCTGATCCACCCCCGGGGGCCCCACGCATCCTCTGCTTGCGCGCGGGGCCCCCTTTTGCATCACGCACCGCGTGCGCTGAGAGCGAACAACCCCGCCAAGAGCCCCAAGGGGACCGGTAGCGCCGTTACCCTGGGGGACAACCATTACTGCTAAACCCACTCAAGGAGCACAATGAGTTCTCTTTCGAGCACCCAGGCCTCCGGCGACAACGCCGGGTTGAGCTTGAATGACTCCGTCTTCGAGCGCTTGCTGCGCGAGCGCATCATCTTCCTGGGCAGCCAGGTTGACGATGACATCGCCAACAAGCTCTGCGCCCAGATCCTCCTGCTCTCAGCGGAGGATCCCACGCGCGACATCTCGCTCTACATCAACTCCCCGGGTGGATCCGTGACTGCAGGGATGGCCATCTACGACACGATGCAGTACGCCCCCTGCGATATCGCGACGTACGGCATGGGGCTGGCAGCCTCTATGGGCCAGTTCCTTCTATCTGCGGGGACGAAGGGCAAGCGTTACGCTCTGCCGCACGCCCGCATCATGATGCACCAGCCCAGCGCCGGAGTGGGCGGCACCGCTGCGGATATCGCCATCCAGGCGGAGCAATTCGCTCACACTAAGCGAGAGATGGCCGAGCTCATCGCCGAGTTCACCGGCCAGCCGCTGGAGCAGATCGTTAAGGATTCGGACCGCGACCGCTGGTTCACCGCCGAGCAGGCCAAGGATTACGGATTCGTGGACCACGTCATCACCTCTGCGAAGGAGAAGTAACCCATGCAGATGCCAGAAATGCGCTACATCCTGCCGTCCTTCGTGGAGCACTCTAGCTACGGGGCGAAGGAATCCAACCCCTACAACAAGCTGTTTGAAGAGCGGATCATCTTCCTGGGAACTCAGGTGGATGATGCGTCCGCCAACGACATCATGGCCCAGTTGCTTGTACTGGAGGGGCTGGACCCGGACCGGGACATCACGATGTACATCAATTCCCCCGGCGGTTCCTTCACCTCTCTGATGGCCATCTACGACACGATGCAGTACGTCCGCCCCGATGTGCAGACTGTCTGCCTGGGTCAGGCCGCCAGTGCGGCGGCTGTGCTGCTGGCGGCCGGTACCCCCGGGAAGCGAGCCGCGCTGCCCAATGCCCGCGTGCTGATCCACCAGCCGGCTACCGGCGGGGTGCAGGGGCAGGTCTCTGACCTGGAGATTCAGGCCAAGGAGATCGAGCGGATGCGTACCCTCATGGAGACCACGCTGGCCCGCCACACGGGCAAGGACGCCGAGCAAATCCGAATCGACACGGACCGCGACAAGATCCTTACCGCCGAAGAGGCCAAGGAATACGGCATCATCGATCAGGTCTTCGAGTACCGCAAGCTCTCCGCCCAGCAGTAATCCACTACGGGTGTAGAGCCCGTCAGCCCCGGTTGGTCCCGTGCGTCGGGCCCGGCCGGGGCGACATTCGTTTTCTCGCCGGCGTGGTCATCGGCCCGGAAGGCTGGGGCGTGCATACGCATGCGGACGATGGCGGCCGTCGACACGCACGCGCGCGGCGCACTACGAAGCCCCGGCGGGTCCAGGGGTAACCTGGTCACGATCGGCACCCTACGTGACACACAGACGATAGAAAGCAAGGCCTTACTTCATGCCAGAAAGCGCTGAACTGCTGAAATGCTCTTTTTGCGGAAAGAGCCAAAAGCAGGTGCGAAAGCTCATCGCCGGCCCCGGCGTGTATATCTGCGATGAGTGCATCGAGCTGTGCAACGAGATCATCGAAGAGGAGATGCTGCCCGCAGGGTCGACGGACAGCGGCGATAAGCTGCCCCGCCCCTCGGCGATTGCGAAGTTCCTGGACAACTATGTCATTGGCCAGGACGAAGCCAAGCGCACCCTCGCTGTTGCGGTCTACAACCACTACAAGCGCATCCAGGTGGAGGAGGCCAGTGCCACCGCCCGGCGCAACGATGAGGAAGTGGAGCTGAGCAAGTCCAACATCCTCATGCTGGGCCCCACCGGCTCGGGTAAGACGTACCTCGCCCAATCCTTGGCTCGGATGCTGGATGTCCCCTTTGCCATAGCGGATGCCACCAGCCTCACCGAAGCCGGGTACGTGGGCGAAGACGTGGAGAACATTTTGCTCAAGCTGCTGCAAGCAGCGGACTTCGACGTAGCCAAGGCACAGCGCGGGATCATCTACGTGGATGAGGTGGACAAGATCTCCCGTAAGTCGGAGAACCCATCCATCACCCGGGACGTCTCCGGCGAAGGGGTGCAGCAGGCCCTGCTGAAGATCCTCGAAGGCACCGTTGCCTCCGTCCCCCCGCAAGGCGGCCGCAAACACCCCAACCAGGAGTTCATCCAGTTCGACACGAGGAACGTTCTCTTCATCGTGGCGGGCGCCTTTGCCGGGCTGGAGAAGGTCATCGCCGAACGCCGCGGTAAGAAGGGGCTGGGCTTCGGTGCGGAGGTGGCCAGCAAGGCCGATGAGGATCCCAACCCCTTCAAGTTTGTCGAGCCGGAGGACCTCGTGAAGTTTGGGCTTATCCCCGAACTCATCGGGCGCCTTCCGGTGCTCACCCATGTGGGGCACCTTGACGAGGACAGCCTCGTGCGCGTTCTGACGGAACCGAAGAATTCCCTCGTACGCCAATACCAACGGCTCTTCGACATGGACGGTGTACGCCTCACGTTCGAACCGGGAGCCCTGCAGGAAATCGCCAAGCAGGCCCTCGCCCGCGAAACCGGGGCACGCGGGCTGCGTTCCATCATGGAGGCCATACTCTTGCCCGTGATGTTCGATATTCCGGAAGACGAGAACACCGGGGAAGTCATCATCACCGCCGAAGCCGCAAAGGGGGAGGGGGAACCCACCCTGCTGAGCCACGCGGAGGTTGCAAAGCGGGACCAGAAGTCCGCGTAATCCCCGTCAAAAAGGGGAAAGGCCCGGTGCTCGGAGCTGGTAAAAAACAGCATCCGGGCTGACGTGCCGTTAGGCTGGTTGCGGTAACTAGACGTGGCCCCCAGCGGTTTAATCACCGCGCCGGGCGCCGAGGAAAGGGGAGACCCCACATGTCCACCCAGACGACTGCTACTCCGGTCACCGTCACCGTCACCGGTGCTGCCGGCCAGATCGGCTACTCACTGCTGTTCCGCATCGCCGCTGGGGAGGTGTTCGGCAACCGGCCGGTCAACCTCCACATGCTGGAGACGGCCAACGGCGCCAAGTCCGCCGAAGGCGTTGCCATGGAGCTCGCGGACTGCGCATACCCGCTGCTGAACCGCGTGCTCATCACCAGCGACGCCGCCGAGGGCTTCAAGGGAACGAACGCCGCTTTCCTCGTGGGTGCCAAGCCGCGCCAGGAGGGTGAGGAGCGGGCAGACCTCCTCGCCGCCAATGGGCGCATCTTCGGCCCTCAGGGGGAGGCCCTTAACGACGTCGCCGCCGACGATGTTCGAGTCCTCGTGGTCGGCAACCCCGCGAACACCAATGCGGGCATCCTTCACGCCCATGCCCCCCGCATTGATCGCACTCGGATCACCGCCCTCACCCGCTTGGACCACAACCGCGCGCTCGCCCAGGTGGCAGCCAAGCTGGACGTGCAGGTGGACGACCTCACCCAGATGACGGTGTGGGGCAACCACTCGGCCTCGCAGTTTCCAGACGTTTCCGAGCTGCAGCTCAATGGCGAGCCGGTGGCGGAAAAGCTGGACCGGGAGTGGCTGACCGGAGAGTTCATCCCCCGGGTGGCCAAGCGAGGGTCCGAAATCATTCAGGTTCGCGGCCGTTCCTCGGCGGCCTCGGCCGCCTACGCCGCAATCGACCACATGCGGGACTGGGTCGTTGGCACCCCCGACAACGATTGGGTGTCCGTGGCCCTGCCCTCCGACGGCTCCTATGGCGTCCCCGAGGGGATCGTCAGCAGCTTCCCCTGCCGTTGCGTCAACGGGGAGTGGGAGATCATTCAGGGGCTGGAGATCAACGAATTCCAGCGTGAGCGCATCGACGCCTCCGTGGCGGAGCTCAGCGAGGAATGGGCGGCCGTCAAACAGGCCGGGCTAGTCTAGTCCGGGCACATCCGGTGGTGTCCGCCCGGTCGTTTAGACTGATACACCGTGACTGAGCTGAGTACAGGTGCAAAGGGCGAGGACGCTACCGGAACCGACCAGGCCGCCGGGGTGGACGGCGGGCAACAGGTAGGGGTGGACCGCTCCGGGCTACTGCCATCGGCGTGGGATCCCGCGGCCGTGGAGGGCACTCTCTACCAGGAGTGGGTGGACGCGGGGTACTTCACGGCCGATCCCACCAGCTCGAAGCCACCGTTTTCCATTGTCCTGCCGCCGCCTAATGTCACCGGTCAGCTGCACATGGGGCATGCCCTGGACCACACCCTCATGGACCAGATGGCGCGCCGCAAGCGCATGCAGGGATACGAGGTGCTGTGGTTGCCCGGCTCCGACCACGCGGGCATCGCCACCCAAACCAAGGTCGAAGCGAACCTGAAGGAGACCGAGGGCAAGGATCGCTTCGACTACGGGCGCGAGGAGTTTACCGACCGCGTCTGGGAGTGGAAGGACAAGTACGGTTCGGGTATCACCAGCCAGATGCGGGCCGTCGGAGACTCCGTGGACTGGTCCCGCGAGCGGTTCACTCTGGATGAGGGGCTCTCCCGCGCGGTCCAGACAATGTTCAAGGCGCTCTACGACCGGGGCTTGATCTACCGGGCTAACCGCATGGTCAACTGGTCCCCAGTTCTTCAGACGGCAATCTCGGACATCGAGGTGACCTACTCCGAGGACGAGGGGGAGCTGGTCTCCATCCGCTACGGTTCCCTCAACGACGCGGAACCTCACGTTGTTGTCGCCACCACCCGCGTGGAAACGATGCTGGGCGACGTGGCCGTGGCCGTGCACCCAGACGATGAGCGCTACGCCGACCTCGTCGGCACCACCTTGCCGCACCCCTTCTTGCCCGACCGCCACATGGTCATCGTCGCGGACGACTACGTGGATCCGGAGTTCGGTACCGGGGCAGTGAAGATTACCCCCGCACACGACCCCAACGACTTCGCCCTTGGACAGCGGCACAACCTGCCGATGCCGACCATCATGGACACGCAAGGTCGAATCGCGGATACCGGCACCCAGTTCGACGGGATGGATCGCTACGAGGCACGCGAGAAGATCCGGCTTGCCCTGGAGGAGCAGGGGCGGATCGTCGCTCGCAAGCACCCCTACGTGCACTCCGTGGGACACTCCGAGCGTTCCGGGGAGGCTGTGGAACCTCGCCTGAGCCTGCAGTGGTGGGTCAAGGTTGAGGAGTTGGCCCGCATGGCCGGTGAGGCCGTGCGGCACGGAGATACCGTGATCCACCCCGCCAGCCAGGAACCGCGCTGGTTCGAGTGGGTGGACAACATGCACGACTGGACGATCTCCCGCCAGTTGTGGTGGGGGCACCGCATCCCCATCTGGTACGGGCCCGACGGGGAAGTGGTGTGCTGCGGGCCGGACGATGAACCGCCGCAGGGGGAGGGCTGGTACCAGGATGAGGACGTTCTGGATACCTGGTTCAGCTCCGGCTTGTGGCCCTTTTCCACGATGGGCTGGCCGGACCACAGCGAGGAGCTCAAGCGCTTCTATCCCACGTCCGTGCTGGTCACCGGCTACGACATCCTGTTTTTCTGGGTGGCCCGCATGATGATGTTCGCCACCTTTGCGGACACCCTCGAGGACTCCCCGCTGGTCGGGCAGGGCCCCCGCCCCCAGATCCCGTTCCGCGATGTGTTCCTCCACGGGCTCGTGCGCGACGAAAAGGGGCGCAAGATGTCCAAGTCCCTGGGCAACGGAATCGACCCCATGGACTGGGTGCGGGACTACGGCGCGGACGCCCTCCGGTTCACCCTGGCCCGCGGCGCGAACCCCGGCGTAGACCTGCCCGTGGGGGAGGACTCCGCGCAGTCCTCCCGCAACTTCGCCACCAAGCTGTTCAACGCCACGAAGTTTGCCCTCCTCAACGGGGCCCACGTCGGGGAGCTGCCGGACCGCGCCGCGCTGACGGATGCCGACCGGTGGATCCTGGACCGGCTGGAAGCGGTGCGGGCACAGGTCGACGATGCCCTGGACCGCTACGAATTCTCCGTGGCCAACGAAACCCTGTACCGTTTCGCTTGGGGTGAGTTCTGCGACTGGTACCTGGAGATCGCCAAGGTGCAGATCCCCCGAGATTGGGGCGAGAACCTCCCGGAGGCAGAGCGGGTCCGCGGCATCACCACGCAACTGGTGCTGGGGCGGGTTTTGGACGCGGTACTGCGCCTGCTGCACCCGGCAATGCCGTTCGTTACGGAGGTCTTGTGGCGCGCTCTGGTTGATGGCGTCCCCAATTATCCAGAATCCCTGACCATTGCTACCTGGCCCACCGCAGACATGACCAATGGGGGTGTGGAGGCAGACGCCACTGCGGCGCGCCGGTTGAAAGACGTTGACCAGCTAGTCACACAAATCCGCCGGTTCCGCTCCGATCAGGGAGTCAAACCCTCCCAGAAGGTGCCCGCGCGGATGGACTTCGCTGCGGCAGACCTGGCGGAGCTGGAAGCTGCGGTGCGCTCGCTGGTGCGACTGGAGACCCCCGGTGCGGACTTCGCGGCCACGGCCTCCATCGAGGTGCGGCTGTCCCAGGCGACGATCACGGTAGAGCTGGATACCTCCGGAACCGTGGACCTGGCCGCCGAGCGCAAGCGGCTGGAAAAGGACCTGGCCGGAGCGCAAAAGGAGCTGGACAACGCGGCGAAGAAGCTGAACAACCAGGGCTTTCTGGCCAAGGCGCCGGAGAAGGTGGTCGAGGGGATTCGGAGCCGGCAGGCTGTGGCTCGTGAGGAGCACGAGCGCATCAGTGCCCGACTGGCCCAGATTGCGGAGCAAGAGCAACGGCGGGCCGGTCAGTGAATGACCACCGTGGCGAGGAGCCGCGCGAAGTTCGGCTGGAAGACACGGGCCTTGTACTACCCATCGACGACATCGAACCGGCCGTCGATACGGACCAACCGGCACCCGAGCGGCCGGTCACGCCCGAGGACCTGGCCATCCTCGTCAGCGTGGAGGAGGAACTGAATCAACGCTGGCCGGAGACGAAGATTGACCCCACCCTCTCCCGGGTGGACATGCTCATGGACCTGCTGGGCCACCCCGAACGCTCCTTCGCGGTCATCCACGTGGCGGGGACGAACGGAAAAACCTCCACGGTGCGGATGATCGAAGCGCTGCTGCGCGCGTTCCACCGGCGCACCGGGCGGGCCACCAGCCCCCACCTGCAGTTAGTCACCGAGCGCATCGCCATCGACGGTGCCCCCGTCCATCCCCGCGACTTCGCGGACACGTGGCTGGAGATCAAGCCCTATGTGGAGATGGTGGACGCCCACAGTCAGGCCGACGGGGGCCCGCGGATGAGCAAGTTCGAGATCCTCGTGGCGATGGCCTACGCGATGTTCGCCGACGCTCCGGTGGATGTGGCTGTCGTGGAAACTGGCATGGGTGGGCGATGGGATGCGACCAACGTGGCGAACGCGGACGTGGCCGTCATTACCCCCATTGGCCTGGACCACACGGACTACCTGGGGGAGACCATCGAACTCATCGCCGCGGAGAAAGCTGGGATCATCAAGTCCCGCTGGAATGCGGACGATTTGCTGAGCCCGCCGGACAACGTGAGCGTCATCGCAGAACAAGATCCCGCTGCCATGCAGGTCATCCTGCAGGAAGCCGTTGCGAAGGATTCCGCGGTTGCCCGCGCCGGGGCGGAGTTTCAGGTGGAGGAATCCGCCATTGCCGTCGGTGGCCAGCAACTCAAGATACGCGGCCTCGGCGGCGCGTACACGGACATCTTCCTGCCGTTGTCGGGCGAGCATCAGGCCCGCAACGCCGCAGTGGCGCTGGCGGCGGTGGAGGCGTTCTTCGGTGCGGGTGCGCAGCGCCAGTTGGACGTGGAGACGGTTCGCGCGGGCTTCGCCTCCGTGGCCTCCCCCGGGAGGTTGGAGCGGGTGCGATCCGCGCCGTCAGTGTTCGTGGACGCTTCCCACAACCCCCACGGTGCCCAAGCTCTGGCCGCGGCGGTGGGGCGTGATTTCGAATTCCGGCGGTTGGTGGGGGTCGTCGGGGTTTTGGGGGATAAGGACGCCAGGGGCATCCTCGCGGCCCTGGAACCGGCGCTCGATGAGGTAGTGGTCACCGAGCCGAAGTCGCCACGGGCGCTGCCGGTGGACGTGCTCGTAGAGTACGCGAGGGACGCTTTCGGGGAGGAGCGGGTGCACGTGGCCGAGGGGCTACCGGGGGCCATCGAGCTGGCCACGGAGCTGGCGGAGGACGATGGCGGCGACGGGTTGGTGCACGGCGCGGGCGTGTTGATCACTGGGTCCGTGGTGACCGCCGGGGAGGCGCGTGCACTGTTCGGCAAGACGCCGGAGTAGCGGGCTTGGGCGCCCCCGGGCTGGGTGCTGGCGGTGTTTGGCTGCCGGTGTTCTACAGTGTCAGCAGCGCCCTTTTCCCCCTACGCACGCGAAACGGCTATGGCGCGGATAGAGCGGTTGCAGCAGATGAACAGCGAAAGGTGAGCCCAGGAGCATGGCACAGCGAGCGCGGCGGGATGACCGGGGTGGCGAAAGCGAAATCGAGTACGGGCCGCTCGGGCCGGGGCATGCCCCGGAAAACGACCCGCTCAAGGGGCTGCGCGGGGTTATGGCGGGCACGCTCATCATGGAAGCCATCGTGGTGCTGTTAGTGCTGACCGTGATCACGCGCATCGACGACGGCGCGGCTGGAACGCCGGGCAAGATTGGCTACGTTGTAGCCCTGGGGGTGGCCATGGTCGTCGCCGCGTTTCTGCAGAAGCGCCCGTGGGCAGACAAACTCAACATGGCCCTGCAGGTTTTGACGATCGCTGGGGTGTTCGTTCACGTCTCCATGGCTGTGATGGGGATCCTCTTTGCCGCAGTGTGGTGGTACGTCTACCACCTGCGGAAAGTGCTGATTGAGCGAATGCGTCGGGGGTTGCTTCCCGCCCAGCACATCGGCCCGTCTGCGCGTTAGCACCTCTCGGCGCTCCGGTGCGACCGCCGCCGGGTTCGATGAAACGTGGCGGTCGGTACACTACGGAATTATGACTGAACGCACTCTCATCTTGATTAAGCCCGACGGTGTCCAGCGTGGACTGGTTGGCGATATCATCGCCCGAATCGAGCAAAAGGGCCTCAAACTGGCCGCCCTGGACCTGCGGGTCACCGACCGCGAAACCGCAGAAAAGCACTACGCCGAGCACGCGGACAAGCCCTTCTTCGGCGAGCTTGTGGACTTCATCACCAGTGCTCCGCTGGTCGCGGGGATTGTCGAGGGGGATCGTGCGATTGAGGCTTGGCGCCAGCTGGCCGGTGGGACCGACCCGGTGAGCAAGGCAACTCCCGGAACGATCCGTGGGGACTTGGCCCTGTCCGTGGCTGAGAACGTTGTGCATGGCTCCGATTCCCCGGAGTCGGCGGAGCGGGAGATCTCCATCTGGTTCCCTAACCTGTAAGTCCAGCAGACACTACTCGCCCGCGCGGTCGCGCAGCAACCGTGTGGAGTTCGACAAACCCAAAGGGTGCTCGCGAACGTGAGCCAAAGCCCCCACCGTGATTGGTGGGGGCTTTGGACGTCTCCTGAGAGGGTGTTTAGTCAAGCCTCTCCGGCGTTCAAGGATGTTCGGCCGTCATAACTGCCGGTCTCTAGGCTTGGATGGCGGCTAGCCCCTCGTCAGTCAGTCCCACCCACTGGATGTACGCGCCGTTCCTCTGGCGCTCCCGGAATGGAACTGCCCATTGCTTTTTGAGCGCTTCCTGTAATCCTGTGGTGGCCACTTCCGGTGGATAGCCAGTGCTCTGGAGTAGGTTGACGAATTGTTCCTGCTGGATCTGATACCTGCCGGGGATAGCTTCGCAATCACTCAGAGCGGCGCACGCGAGCCGCGCTGCGTGTTCCCCGGTGAACTCCGAACCCGCCAGGGGCGCCCCATCGCCCTTAATACCCATCACAGACGTGGTGTTGTAACGAGCCGACGGTATCGCTCTCCAATTGTAAAAACCCAGCATGTACCAGGCTGCACATGCACCTACCACTGCGAAAATGATCGCGAGAGCGAACGAGACCGCGTTGTCTGCACCTTTTGGGAGCCAGTGATAAGCCATAAAGACGATCACTGGGTACAGTACCGGGAGAATGGTGGTGCGAGCGTCAAGCCGATTCGGCGGGTACTGACGAAGCTTCCTTTTGCGCGGCCAATAAAAAGCCCACAAGGTGGACAGTGCTAGCACGACGATTATCACCGGCCAGGCTATGGCGAAGTCGGGGTGCGACAGCAGGAACTGGAGCAGGACACCGAAGCCAGTGCTGGATACGATTCTGGCGCCAACGGACATGTGGGAGTACCGGCGAAGGGCCTCCGCGTTCGGCGAGGGTGCGAGGGGCGCTGTGGTTGGGGGCGTCATGAATCAAGTATCTAGCAGATCCGATTCGATTGCACAGGACAACAATGGACCGGCTTGGCTCCCCGGATCCCCGGGGTCGTCCCCGCCCCCAGGGACCCCAGGCGTTTGGGCCATTCGCGGTTGGCAAACCCAGCGGGACCCTCACGGTGCGCATCCCTGTTCGGTGCGTGTGACACAATGGTCTGCAGGATCGACCGGCCCACAACGACGATGTGGCTGCGCGGTCCAATGACAGTCTTATACCAACCGCAAGAGACCCTCCCCGGGGGACCGCAAGCAGGCCGAAAGAACATCCGGCCATCGCCGCCGGTGATCCGCAGCCACCGCTGCGCACCTACTGATACCTGGCAAGCGCGAGTATCCCGGAGGGGGAGCACCACCGCAGCTCGATCGGGGTTGCTGGAGTAGGGGAGCGAAAACATCCCCACCACGAAAGCCCCCGTGCTACGGGCCTACGCGGGTGGAGCGCACACAAGCAAGGAGAACAGTGGCTACGACCGCTACAAAACAGCAGGGGATAGACCTAGACAACCTGGGGGCTAAAGTCCGGGTCCACGCGCTAGCGAAAATGTTGGGCATGAGTTCCGCCGAGCTCATCGGGGTGCTGGGCGACAACGGTTACCCCGGGAAGAAAGCCGCCTCCACGCTGGCGAAGGAGGATGCGGCGAAGATCACCGAGTTGGTGCGGCCGCAGAGCCCCAAGCCAGCCGGGAAGCGGGGGCAGAAGGCGGAAAAGGACGAGGCTGCGCTCGGCGAGGAACGGTCGGAGCCCACCGCACCAAGGAAGACCGGGCGGAAATCTACCAAAAAGGCAGCCAAAAGCGCAGCACCGAAGGCGACGAAGCGAGCCCCGAAGAAGGCGGTGAAGAAGCCCTCCACGGACCAGGACGCCGATGTACCTGCGAAGGATGAGGCTCGTCCGCAATCTAGCGGCGGCCCGTCGGCTGAGCCCGAGGACGCGGCCCAGTCTGTCGAGACCGGTGAGCCCCGGCCGGATGTCGAGACCGGTGAACTCCGGCCCGATGTTCCGATGGAGGCCACTGAGGAGACGACCGAGGAGCCCACAGAGCAGGCCGCCCAGGAGCCCGAAGAAAACGCCGCCAACGAGTCTGTAGAGAAGGCCACCGAAGAGGCCGCCGACCGCGCTACGACCACGGTGACAACTCCCCGCCGACGGGTGCGCCGCATCGTCCGCCGAGTCGGGGCTCGCTCCGCGCAACAGCAGGCATCTACCCCCAGCGGTCGGGATAATCGGGAACCGCTGCCGCCCGTCATCGGCGGGGCCGCCTCCCGCGGCGGTCAAGAAGCGGAGGAGGACGCCACCCACCTGCACCCCGCCGAGAGGGACAGCGCCGACTTCGCCACCGAACCGGTTCGACTCAAAGGCTCCACGCGACTTGAATCCCGCCGCCGCTGGCGCGCCGAAAACAAAGAAGAGACGAAGATTGTCAGCCGCTCCGAGTTTCTCGCTCGGCGGGAATCAGTTCACCGCGTCATGGTGGTGCGGGACTCCGAGCGCAGCGACCGGCCCGGCCTGACCACCCAAGTGGGCGTGGTGGAGGACGGCATGCTCGTCGAACACTTCGTCACCAGCGACAAGCAGCAGTCCATGGTGGGCAACATCTACCTCGGGCGGGTACAAAACGTGCTGGCCAGCATGGAGGCTGCCTTCATCGACATCGGGACAGGGCGCAACGCCGTGCTCTATGCCGGTGAAATGAATTGGCGCTCGCCGCACCTCCACAGCCGCAACCGCCGGATCGACTCCGCCCTGCACTCCGGCGACCAGATCCTGGTCCAGGTCATCAAGGATCCCCTCGGGCACAAGGGGGCGCGACTGACCAACCGCATCAGCTTCGCCGGACGCTTCCTGGTGTACTTCCCCGGCGGCACCACTGCCGGCATCTCGCGCAAGCTCCCCGAGCCCGAGCGCAAGCGCCTGAAAACGATTCTTTCTCACGTCATCCCGGGCGAAGGCGGAGCTATCATCCGCACCGCCGCCGAAAACGCGCCCGAGGAGCAGATTGGCGAGGACGTCCAGCGCCTCCACGGCCAATGGGAGGAGATCGAGCAGGAAGAGGCCAAGCTGCGCGCCGCCAAGGGCGCCAAGCCGCGCACCCTGTACGAAGAGCCGAACATGCTGGTCAAGGTCGTCCGAGACCTTTTCAACGAGGACTTCGCCGAGCTGTTGGTAGACGGGGACAAATCCTGGCGCATCGTGGACAACTACGTGCGCCGGATGGCCCCGGACCTCCGGGATCGCGTGAAGCGGTGGGACCCGCACCAACATGGCGGCCAGGACGTCTTCGCTGCCTCCGACCTAGACGAACAGCTGCAGAAGGCACTGTCCCGGAAGGTGTGGCTACCCAGCGGCGGCTACCTCATCTTCGATCGCACGGAAGCCATGACCGTCATCGACGTCAACACCGGATCCTTCGTCGGAGCGGGCGGCAATCTGGAAGAGACCGTTACCCAGAACAACCTGGAAGCCGCCGAGGAAATCGTGCGCCAAATGCGTCTTCGCGACCTCGGCGGGATGATCGTTGTCGACTTCATCGACATGGTCCTCCAGCAAAACCAGGATCTGGTGCTGCGGCGACTCTCGGAATGCCTCGGCCGCGACCGCACGCGCCACAAGGTCAGCGAGGTCACTTCTCTAGGCCTCGTGCAGATGACCCGCAAGCGCCTGGGTACCGGCCTGCTAGAGACCTTCACCACCACCTGCCAAACCTGCGATGGACGCGGAGTGATCGTCCATGCCGATCCCGTGGAACAGGACTTCACCGAACCGGTGCGCCGGGACCACGGCGGGCGCAAGGAACGCCAGCAAGCCAAGCGTGAGCAGGCGAAGCGGGAGGAACACATCCGCCGCGGCGAACCCGCCCGCGATAGCTCGAGTGCAGACGCGCCCGAGGACCGTAGTGGTGCCACCGCACCGGACCAGCCGCGGGAGCAAAAGGACCAACGGCGAGAAGAACGCAAGCCCCGCCGGAGGACCGTCCGCACGGAGGACCGCAAGACGGACCGGCCAGCGGTCGAACAACCGACCCAAGCCCAGGCGAGCCACGGTGAAGACAGCACGGCCGAGCACAAGTCCGGGGCGACGGCGGAGGCCCCCGCTGGAACGCGCCGCTCCCGGCGTCGTCGACGCATCGTGCGCCGAAGTGTCGCGGACATCGCCGCCGAGGCCCTTCGCACCTCGCGGGAAGCTGACCCCGAAGAACCGTCCAACGAGGACTACGCTTCGCCCGAGGCTCACTCCGAGCAGCCTGAGCCGGCCGGGCGGGCAACCGGGCGGTCGACACAGTCCGGACCCGCCGAACAACCACCAGCAACCGGCGTCCATGGCGATCCCGGCGCCACTGGCGGGACCGCAGGTGGGGCCGGGGCGGCGCGCCGTCGTCGGCGTCGGATAATCCGCTCCGCACCCCCCGCCACCGCGATGGAGACCCGACCAGCGGGCACCCGCCGCAGCCCCGCCGCGAAACAAAACAGCGCGTCGGGCAGAGCGCAGGACGCCCCCCGAGCGGACGAGTCCGGCGGAGCCCGGGAGAAGACGGGAGGGGGCAACGGCGGCGGCCGCCGGACGTACTCCCAGGCCAAGGCGGAGTTCGACAACTCCCCGCGACGAAAGCGCAAGACGCGGGGCAACTCCCGGTCCGATGTACCACCTCGTCCCGAGGACTTCGACGCGAGTGCGGACGCTAGCAAGGGGAATCAGAACCCCGAACGGGCCCCTCGCCGCGGTGCTGAGACCAAGACACCCCAGAGTGGCAACCGATCCCGTCGCGCCCGCCGCGGGCGCCGCACGGTGCGCCAGGGCTAGGGGAGGAGAAAATGGGGCGCCGCGACCGGGTCGTGCGGACCCCCTGGGATGAAATCCGGCGGCTCGCCCGGCCCCCGTTCAAGGACGTCGCCGTTGTCGCGCTCAACGCGCTGCTGGCCTGCGCATCGTGGTGGATCGTGCCCGAAGGGCTGCGGGACTGGGTCTTCGACTACTACCGCGGCAGAATCGGCTTCGCCGTCGTGCTTGGCACCTGGATGCTGGCGGACACAACCACCACCAACCTGCTGGGCAACGACGTTCCTTCCGCAGTGGCAGCACTGCAATCCGAGATCTCCCTAGCTCAGCTGCTCCGAACAAAGGCCCTCGTGCTGGGCGGCGGAATAGCCGCGGTCACCGCAGCGGTGGGCGCCAGCCTCGCCGCCGCCAGCAGCGCCCGAAACTGGATCTTCCTCGTCGGACTGAGCGCGCTGCCCATAGGAATAGTGGCACTATTCTCACTCCTCGGAGTCGTCCTGCCCCACCGGACCCGCACCCTGGAATGGCGATGGCGCAAGAGGGGGCGCAGGCTCATGACACTGCGCTGGCTCAGCTTGGTGTTGCTGCCCTGCCTCGGTGTCGGGGTAGTAGTTAACGCCGTAATCGTGGCGCTTCGGGCTTTGGCGAAACTCGTCACGGTGGCAGACGATGCCGATCGGCTGGGGATCACCGGTTATCTTGTGCTCACCGTCTGCTGCGTGGCGGTCTCCGTGGCTGCCTATCGATTAGCTCCGCTGCTCGCCGAACGCCTTGTAAAACACCGACGGAAACGGCTGTTGCGCTACCTCCAAGACCCCACCGCCGGATAGCGATCCCCGTCGCAAGAAGGGCGGAGGCGTTTTGGCTTTGCAAACCCCAGCGGGTATCGTTGAGCAGTCGCTGTTCGATTGTGCCGTGGCCTGCCGCTTTCGCGCGCCGAGGCCAGGCCCGCGCGGGTGGGGTGCACAACGCGAACAACGCGGGAGCGTACGCACTACCTCGCCGCGTCTAGCACACCGAACATACAAGTCCAGTCAGTGCGTCCGCGCCGACTAGCCCCTTGACTTCCCCCCTTGGCGGGGCGAGGCCAAGGCCCGTTAGCGGAGGCGGTAAGCCCTGAGCCGAATGAGAAACGTTAAAAGGGGTAGCCCTACCATGTACGCGATCGTCAAGACCGGCGGAAAGCAGTACAAGGTTGCCGAAGGTGACCTCGTCAAGGTCGAGAAGATCGAGGGTGAGCCGGGTTCCACCGTGGCTCTCACCCCGGTTCTCCTCGTTGATGGCGCGGACGTCACCACCGGCGACAAGCTGCAGTCCGTCGACGTGAATGCCGAAATCGTGGAACACACCCGTGGACCCAAGATCCGCGGCATGCACTACCGCAACAAGACCGGTTACAAGCGCCGCTACGGCCACCGCCAGGCCGTGACCGTGCTCAAGGTCACCGGAATCAAGTAAACTGCCGAGACACCGCCCAACCCCAGGGGCGCGCGCGGCAACAGCCGCCACATATCACCCCGGGGCACGGGACCCATCTTCCTTAAGGAGGGGAGAGACACATGGCACACAAGAAGGGTGCATCAAGCTCCAACAACGGCCGCGATTCTGAGGCCAAGCGTCTCGGCGTTAAGCGCTTCGGCGGCCAAAAGGTCAAAGCCGGCGAGATCCTGATCCGCCAGCGCGGCACCTCGTTCCACCCGGGCGAGAACGTCGGACGAGGCGGGGACGATACCCTCTTCGCCCTCAAGGCCGGCGAGGTCAAGTTCTCCATCAAGCGCAAGCGCCGCATGATCAACATCGTGGAGAACGCAGAGGCCACCACCGCAGGCACCACCGCCGTGGAGGCAGCCGAAACCGCATTCGCCTAACGCAGGCACCGCAGCTTTCACGCTGCCGAATGAAACCCCGCTGGCACACTGTGGCTAGCGGGGTTTTACTCAACCTTGGGGCTCGGCGTCCGAGACTCCTCCCACCGGAGGTGTCCTCGCGACTCCTTCCCCCTCCTCACCCAGTCTCCCTCCTCACCCATCAGGCTTGTGAAAGGCACCGTGTACCCATGGCCCGCTTCGTAGACCGCGTTGTTCTCCACCTCCAAGCCGGCGACGGCGGACACGGTTGCTCCTCCGTGCGCCGCGAAAAGTTTGTCCCCCTCGGCGGACCCGACGGAGGCAACGGCGGCCACGGTGGGGACATCCTGTTGGAGGTAGACCCCCAGGTGCACACCCTCTTGGACTTCCACTTCCACCCCCACATCAAAGCCCCCCGCGGCAACAACGGCGCCGGGGATCACCGCCACGGAGCTCGCGGCGAGGACCTCGTTGTCAAAGTCCCGGAGGGGACGGTTGTCATCGACGCTGACGGGACGGTCCTCGCCGACCTCACCGGGAAAGGCACGCGCATCATCGCTGCAGCCGGAGGGCACGGTGGACTGGGCAACGCGGCGTTGGCGTCCAAAACCAGAAAAGCCCCCGGATTCGCCCTCCTGGGAGAACCGGGCGAGACCAAAGACATCACCCTCGAACTCAAATCCATGGCGGATGTGGGGCTCGTCGGTTTTCCTTCCGCCGGCAAGAGTTCGCTGATCTCGGTTCTCTCGGCGGCACGGCCGAAGATCGCGGATTACCCGTTCACAACGCTTGCCCCCAACCTGGGTGTGGTCACCGTCGGCCACGACACCTTCACCCTCGCCGACGTGCCCGGCCTCATCCCCGGCGCCTCCGAGGGCAAGGGCCTGGGCCTGGACTTCCTCCGGCACATCGAACGCACCGCCGTGCTCGCCCACGTCGTGGACGCCGCCAGCCTGGAATCTCAGCGCAACCCCGTCGATGACATTCGCGCGCTCGAGGAGGAGCTCGCCCGCTACCAATCCGAACTGGCCACGGACTCCGGCCTCGGGGACCTGCGCGACCGCCCCCGCGTCATCATCCTCAACAAGATGGACGTCCCGGAAGCCGCAGACATGGCGGACCTCCAAGAGGAGGAACTGGCCCAGTTCGGCTGGCCCATCTTCCGTATCTCCACCGTCGCCCGCCAAGGGCTCAAAGAGCTGAGCTACGCCCTGATGGAGGCAGTCCGCGAACACCGCGAAACGGTGACAACTGAGCCCAAGCCCGCCCCCGTCATCACCCCCAAAGGCCTCCGCAAACACGGCGGGCGCTTCGCGGATTTCACCGTCCGAGCCGATCCCACCGAGCCGGATGCCTTCATCGTCAGCGGGGAAAAGGTGGAGCGTTGGATTCGGCAGACCGACTTCGAAAACGACGAAGCGGTTGGGTACCTCGCCGATCGCCTCGCCAAGGCGGGTGTGGAGGAGGCGCTGTACAAGGCCGGAGCTCAGGCCGGATTGGAGGTCACCATCGGCGCCATCACCTTCGAATGGGACCCCCAAACCGCCGCGGGCGTGGACATCACCCGCACCGGCCGGGGCACCGACATGCGCCTGGAACAAACCCAGCGCTCCACCGCGGAACAGCGCAAACGCGACTCTCAGGCGCGCCGCGGCCTCATCGACGAACTGGACTTCGGCGAGGGGCAGGAAGCCGACACCGAGCGCTGGCAGGGCTAAGAAATCGCTGGGTCGTTTGGCATACTGGACCCTATGGCCTCGTCAAAACACCCGCGGAATACCGATCCAGCGTCCCACCAGACCGACGGCGACCGCGCCTTCGACAGTGCCGCGCTCGGTTTGGCCCACTCCGGTCCGCTGGAAGGGCCCATCGAACCCGCGTACCCCGTGCCCAGCTACGGAGTACGCCCCATTCACCGCCCCGGCCCGGTCATCCCAGCAACCACCATCGAGTTTCCAGAGCCTGCGGTGGATCCCGAGGACCCAGCGATGGGGCACAGCTCGACGGTGCGACAGGACATCGCCCGGGCCCGCCGATTGGTAGTCAAGATCGGATCGTCCTCCCTGACCGACGAGGATGGGCTGGTTAACCCGGACCGGATCGACATTATCGCTGATGCGCTGGAAGCCCGGATGGACCGCGGCACCGACCTCATCGTCGTGTCCTCCGGTGCCGTTGCCTGCGGGATGGGCCCCCTGGAGCTATCCCAGCGCCCCACTGACCTGGCCACCAAGCAGGCCGCGGCCTCCGTGGGGCAGGTGTTGCTCGCCCAGGAATGGGCGCGCTCTTTCGCACGCTACGGGCGCACCATCGGCCAGGTCCTGCTCACCGCCTCCGACGCGGGGCGCCGCGACCGGGCCCGCAACGCCCAGCGCACCATCGACCGCCTGCGGCAACTGGGGGCGGTGCCGATCGTCAACGAGAACGACACGGTGGCGACGTCCGAAATGAGGTTCGGTGACAACGACCGGCTCGCGGCCCTCGTTTCCCACCTGGCCTTCGCCGACGCCCTCGTGCTGCTCTCCGACGTGGATGGCCTGTACGACCGGAACCCCGCCGAGCCGGACGCCAACTTCATCCCGGAGGTCCGTGGCGCCAAGGACCTGCGGGGAGTGGTCGCCGGGGATGGGGGACGCCTGGGCACGGGCGGCATGGCAGCCAAGGTCTCGGCCGCCCGATTGGCATCCCGCGCGGGTGTGCCCGTGCTGCTGACCTCCACGGAGAACGTGGGTGCCGCCCTGGATGCGGCGAACGTCGGCACCGCCTTCTGGCCCCAGGAGGACCGCCTGAGCGCCTGGAAGTTCTGGGTGCTCTACGCGGCCAGCTCCGAGGGGCGGTTGCACCTGGACGCCGGCGCGGTGGAGGCTGTGACCCGCAAGCACCGATCGTTGCTGCCCGTGGGAATTACTGCGATTGAGGGCAAGTTCACCCAGGGCAAAATCGTGGACATCGTGGACCCGGAGGGCAAGCTCGTTGGCCGCGGTGAAGTGAACTACGACTCGGAGATGTTGGAGGGCATGATCGGCAAGTCCACCGCCGACCTGCCGGATATTGCCAAGCGACCGGCGGTGCACACCGATTACCTCTCCACATACTCCAACCGGCACCGTCTGTAGTCGGCGGGCCGGTGCCGGGGGAGCCGTTGATACCATGGAAAACCATGACTGACACGCAGACGCTGACCCCAGAACGCCAAGCCGAACGCCAGGAGGTGCTGGATAAAGCCACCAAGGCGAAAGAGGTAAGCCGCGCGGTTCTGCTGTCCACCGAGCAGAAGAACGATCTGCTGGAAGCTGCGGCGGACGCCCTGGAGGCCAACACCGACACCATCATCGCCGCCAACCGGGAAGACATCGCCGCCGGTAAGAAGCGCGGTTTTGCCGATTCCCTGCTGGACCGCCTGGCCCTCGACGCCGACCGCATCGCCGGGATCGCCGGAGGGTTGCGCCAGGTGGTGGGCCTGCCGGATCCAGTCGGGGAAATCGTCCGCGGTCACACCCGCCCGAATGGTCTCCGCCTGAAGCAGGTGCGCACGCCGCTGGGCGTGATGGGGATGGTCTACGAGGCCCGCCCGAATGTCACAGTCGACGCTTTCGGCCTCGCCATCAAGTCCGGGAACGTCCCCCTGCTGCGGGGTTCCAAGTCCGCCCGCGCCACGAACACGAAGCTGGTGGAGATCCTGCAGGATGTCGCCGAGAGCAAGGAGTTGCCCCGCGAGATCGTGCAGCTTCTGCCGTGCGCGACGCACGATTCCGTCCAGGATCTCATCACCGCCCGGGGGTTGGTGGATCTCGTCATCCCGCGGGGCGGGGCGGGGCTCATCAACGCGGTGGTCACAAAGGCGACGGTGCCGACGATCGAGACGGGCACCGGCAACTGCCACTTCTACATCGATGCCTCCGCGGATCTGGACCAGGCCATCGACCTGCTCATCAACGGTAAGACGCGCCGCGTTTCGGTCTGCAACGCGACGGAGGTTGTCATTTTGGACGCCAACCTACCCAGCGCCGATAAAACCAAAGTCCTGCAAGCTCTCCAGGACGCCGGGGTGACGATCCACGGCGACAAAGCCCAGTTGGACGATCTGATCGGGGATGTGGTGCAGGCCGAGGAGAAGGACTGGACTGACGAGTACCTCTCCATGGACATCGCCGCGGCCATCGTCGACGGAGTCACCGGCGCCGTGGAGCATATCCAGCGCTACTCCTCCGGCCACACGGAGGCGGTTGCCGCCCAGGACTACTCGGTGACCAGCTTCTTCGAGCAGCACGTGGACTGCGCCGCCGTGATGATCAACACCTCCACGGCCTGGACGGACGGGGAGATGTTTGGCTTCGGCGCGGAAATCGGTATCTCCACCCAGAAGCTGCACGCCCGCGGCCCCATGGGTCTGCCGGAGCTGACCAGCACGAAGTGGGTCATCAACGGTGAGGGGCAGGCCCGCCCCTAGTGTCCGCAACGCAACGGCCCCGGGGTACCGCGATGGACCGCGTGGGCATCATGGGCGGCACCTTCGATCCCATCCACCATGGCCACCTCGTCGCCGCCAGCGAAGCCGCCGAACGCTTCGAACTTGACATAGTGGTCTTCGTGCCCACCGGCCAACCCTGGCAGAAGCGCAACCGGGTGGTCTCCCCGGCGGAGGACCGCTACCTCATGACCGTCGTGGCCACGGCCTCTAACCCGCGCTTTTTGGTTTCTCGCGTCGATATCGACCGCGGCGGCGATACCTACACGGTGGATACCCTCGCCGATATCCGCCGCGCCTATCCCACGGCCGAGCTGTTCTTCATCACCGGTGCCGACGCGCTGGGGAAGATCATCACCTGGCGGGACTGGGAGAAGATGTTCGACATGGCCCATTTCGTCGGGGTCACGCGGCCCGGCTATGAACTGCCCGCCGCCGATGGTTCCGATCCGCTGCGCCGGGAGGTCGATGCCGGTCGGCTGTCTCTGCTGGCAATCCCCGCGATGGCTATCTCCTCCACGGATTGTCGGCAGCGCGCTGCGGCTGGGCGTCCGGTTTGGTATCTCGTGCCCGATGGCGTGGTGCAGTACATCGCCAAACACGGCATGTACCGATCGGGATAAGCACCGGCTGCCCACCGTGGCCCGGTAAACTATTTCCGTTAGCCTCCAGCCCGAGCAGCACAGCGCCCACATCGGGGTGCCCAACCCTGCTCCTTGTACAAGACCGTGAAAGGTTCCCTCCGCTTGACTGCCACTGCAGAAGCCATCGCCCTTGCTTCCACCGCCGCCCGCGCCGGGGCGGAAAAGCTGGCCGAGGACATCTTGGTCCTTGACGTTTCCGACCGCCTGGCCATCACCGATTGCTTCGTGCTGCTGAGCGGCGACAACGAGCGCCAGGTGAACTCTATCGTGGAGGAGGTGGAGTTCCAGCTCTCCGAGGACGGCGGCCCCAAGCCGACCCGCCGGGAGGGCCGGGGGGACGGCCGCTGGGTGCTGCTGGACTACGGCACGATCATCGTCCACGTCCAGCGCCGGGAGGAGCGCGAGTTCTACGCCCTCGACCGCCTGTATCACGATGCCCCCCAGATCCCGGTGGAGGGCGTGGAGCAGGTCCAGCGCTCCGGGCACTGGGACGCCGATGTGGATGTGGACGTGCTGGAGGCCCTGTCCATTGACGATCTGCCGCTGGCGGGCCCCACCCCGGATAGCAACGAGCTCTAGCCGTCATGTCCGAACGCAGGCTCATCCTCATCCGCCACGGTCAGACGGAGTACAACGCCACCGGCCGGATGCAGGGGCAGCTGGATACAGACCTCTCCGAGACGGGGCTGGCCCAGGTGCAGGCTGCGGCGCAGGTTGTCGCGGATTGGCCGGTGTCCACGGTGGTGGCCTCCGACCTGCGCCGAGCCCGGGACACCGCGAATGTGCTAGCGGCTCGGTGGGGTGTGCCGGTCGCGACAGATGCGCGCCTGCGGGAAACTGATCTGGGCCGCTGGCAGGCGGCGTCCCACCACGAGATCGACCGGGACTACCCGGGACAGCGAGCATACTGGCGCCACGATCCCACCTGGGCACCCCCGGGCGGTGAGACCCGGCTGCAGGTTGCCGACCGCGCGGAGGCGGTTGTGCGGGAGTTGCTGGCGGGGGGAGCCTTCGATGGGGGTCATGTGGTTCTGGTGGCCCACGGCGGGACGATCGCCGCGCTGACCGCCCGATTGCTGGGGGTGCGGCACGAGGACTATCCCATGCTCTCCGGTCTGGGCAATGTGTGCTGGGCCCAATTGGTTGCCAGGCCACGGTTTATGGACGCCAGGGACCACGCGCCCCATCAACCCGCCGTGGACGGCAGCACGGTCCCCATGGCCCCGGCGCTGGGGAAGGAGGCGCAGGTGAATCCGAGATGGCACCTGGAGGGGTGGAATGTGGGCGTCAACGCCGCGGCCCCGATGAGCGCCCCAAGCCCGGACGAGGGTGGGGAGGACGCGCCATCATGACGGTTCACGTGGTCACGGATTCTTCCAGTTGTCTGCCCGCGGAGGCAGCGCAGCGGGCAGGGGTGACCGTTTTACCCCTGCACACGAGCGGGGAGGACGAGGAGCGCAGCACGGCCGGCCTGGGTTCGTTGGAGCTCGCCGCGGCGTATGCCCGCTTGCTGGAGCGCGGCGGGGACGAGGGGGTCGTGGCCATCCACGTGTCCAAGGAGTTGTCGGCGACGTGGTCTAACGCTGTGACGGCGGCAGGTGTGTTCGACCACACGGTGAAGGTGCTGGATACCCAGAGTGCCGGGATGGTGCTCGGCTTCGCCGCGGTGCGCGCCGGGGAGGTGGCCCAGGCAGGTGGGGACCTGGAGGAGGTGGAGGCGGCCGCGCGGGCCGTGATCCACAGCGGGAACACCTGGTTGTACGTGCACAAGCTGGAGGCGCTGCGGCGCGGGGGTCGGCTGTCTACCGGGCAGCGGCTGCTCAGCACCGCGCTGGCGATCAAGCCAATCTTGCACCTTGGCGAAGGCCGACTGGACCTGGCGGCCAAGACGCGGACGAGGGCGAAGGCCTTCGACAAGCTCGTGGACATGGTGCGCACGGTCGTGGTGGGGGAGGCCGAGCACGCTGCCTCTGTGGGTGAGTCGCCCCGGGTTGTGCTGGTGGCCATCCACGATTCGGAGGCTGTGGAGGCGGCCGATGCGCTGCGGGACCGCATGGTGGACATGATCGCCGCGGTGCGGGAGGAAGCCGCAGGCGGTGGTGCGAGGAGAGACGGCGGCGGAAAGAAAGACGAGGGAGCCGGGCTGAGCAGCGAACTCCCGCGGGTGGAGTTCATGCGCGTGAAGCTCAGCGCGGCGGTGGCGGTGCACACTGGCCCCGGCGCGGTGGCGGTGAGTACGGCGCTGGTGCCCGCGGAGTAGGTGTGCCGGTGACGGTTGAGAATCGTCGCCTCGCGTCAAACCGTCGTCCACAGGGAGGGGGCACTGCGCGATACAAGTGCCCCGTTATCCACAACCCGGAAGCCGGGAGACGAAAACGGGTTGCCCCGGTGTGCCACGGTGGTCGGCGTGGGAGGGGACACGAGGAAACACAACACACGGGCGGCCGAACGGGTCGGCGACAGCACCGCGATTAAGGTGCCGTTGGCCGGGGTGGGGCAGCGCGCCCGGACGTATCTGCGCCAGCAGGGGGCAGGGGCCACGAATCAGGTGCGGAACCGGGTGGAGGCTCTGGCGCAGCCCATGCCGGGGCACGAGATCGCCAGTGTGGATGTGGAGACCCGGGCAACGCTATCGCCTTTGTCAGCCAAGGCATTGGTCCTCGTTGTGGGGGTGGCTGCCGCCGTAGTGTTCGCCATTGTGCTGGCAGGCTTTTTCTTTTCGGGGGAGGATCCCGGCGAGAAGGAAGCGGCTTCAGGTGCCGGACTTATCGCCGCACCCGGGCCGGGGGGATCATCGGTCAGCGGCGCGAGCAACACGGGGGAGGCGATGGCAACGCTCACCCACTCGCGCGGGGGTGGCAACCAGGACGTGGAGCAGGGCGGACCGGTTGTGGTGGCGGTCCAAGGGATGGTCGCACGCCCTGGATTGCTCACCGTGGATGGGAAGACGCGCGTGGGCGAGGTCCTCGAACGCGCAGGCGGTACCCAACCGGGAGCGGTTGTTACGGGTATCAACCTCGCCGAGCTGGTATCCGATGGGCTGCAGATCGTCGTGGATGATCGCGGGTCCAGCGTTGTCCTGCCCGGTAGTGCCGGTGGCACGCAATCGGGCCCGGCAGCCAGGGCAGGGGGTGGTGCCGGGGCCGGTGGGGCAGGGGTAGGCGCGGCCCCCGGGAAAGACCGTGGGCTGGTCAACCTCAACACCGCCGATGCCACCTTGCTGCAAACCCTGGAAGGGGTGGGCCCGGCCACCGCCCAAGCGATCATCACGTGGCGCGAGGCGAACGGGGGCTTCCGCAGCGTGGAACAGCTCATGGAGGTGCGCGGCATCGGGCCGGCCAAGTTCGAGGCGATGCGCAGTGGCGTCACGGTGTAGGACATCCCGTTCCCGCCTGTTGATTGCCTCGGGCGGTCCGGAAGCCCCTCGTGTGGTGGAGGATTGCTCGCCGGAGGCGGTGCAGGCTCGCCGGGGGCCGGATATACGACTCGTTCCTGCCGCACTAGCCACGTGGGTGACCACGGGTGCGACGGTAGGCACACGATCCGCCTGGCCACTGATGCTCCTGGTGATTGTCTGTTCGCTCGGCGTGGCTTGGGCCAGCGTGAGCCCCCGGCGCGTGCAGTTGCCGCGAGCCTGGCGGCCCTCGCTGGTAGCCAGTGCGGTGTGTGCCTTAGTTGTCGGCTCGGTGGCACGGGTGCGGCTGTGGATGATCGATGCCCAGGACCTGATGCAGCGCATGTCGGCAGCAGCGGGCAAACCCACCCATTTTCACGGCCGGGCAGAGGTTGCCGGGGTGGCGAAGCCGGTGGCTGAGGGGGCCACGATGGTTCCCGTCTCCGTGGATGGTGTGGGCAAGGTCCCGATGTTTCTGCGCGGCGGGCACCCAGGGGCGCCGCCGGGCTCGCATGGACGCACACCGCCGGGGGCCTCGGGGTCTGCCCTACCGCAGGACCTGCAACCGGGAACGGTGCTGGACGTCGCAGCAACTGTGCGCGCTAGCGATCGCCCGGCCTTAGCCCCCGTCACCCTAAGCGCCACCCGCCCTCCGGAGGTCCTCCACGAGCCCAGCGGTCTATGGGCGGTTGCGGCCGCCCTGCGCCGGAGCCTGCGGGCGGCCTGCGAGCCGCTCACCCGGGATGTGGCCAACCTTGTTCCGGGGATGAGCGTGGGGGATACGTCCCACCAAGACGCGCAGATGAGCCAAGACTTCCTGGCCACGGGGCTCAGCCACCTCACCGCCGTTAGCGGGGCAAACGTCACGATCGTGATGTCCACAGCGGTGATCATCGCCACGTGTTGCAGGGCTGGCCGAAGGGCCAAGCTGGCTGTGGCGGCCATAGCCCTACTTTGCTTCGTGACCGCCGTCGGCCCCGACGCGAGCGTCCTGCGCGCCGGGGTGATGGGATCCATTGGCTTGATTGCTACCTGGAGTTCCCGGTGGGGGGATTCCATCGCGGCGGCCTGCGCTGCCGTCATCATCCTGGTACTTGCTGATCCGGGGCTTGCCGTCAGCTACGGGTTTGCGTTATCCATCGCCGCCACACTGGGCATTGTCGTGTTGGCACCCCTGCTCTACCGGCCCATCCTGCGGCGCTGGGCGTCCTTGTGCGAGCGGCGCTGGTCGCGGGCCCCGCGGGTGGGGGAGGCCATGTGTGTCCGGGCCGTCGGGGTGGCCGTGGCGGCGGACCTTGTCACCGCGCCCATCATCGTGCACATGACTGGGCGCTACTCGCCGGTATCGGTACTAGCCAATCTGGCGGTCCTCCTCGCCGTACCCCCGATCACCGTCCTGGGGCTCACGGCGGCGTTAGCAGCCACAGTGCTCTCCGCCGCGGGGTTCGCGCCAGGTATCGCCGCGGTCCTCCTCGCGCCGGCCGTGCCCTGCGCCTGGTGGGTGTCCACAGTCGCCCGGACCTTCTCCGCAGTAGACGTGGTCCATACATCGGGGGGAACCTGGTTTGCTCTAGCCTTCGTGCTGGTCGGGGTGCTGTTGGTGGGGACACTGCGGCTGCTCAACGATGCCCGGCGCGTGAGGTGGCGCGCATTGCGGTGGGGCTGGATGGCCACGTGCATCGCCGTGGTCGGCTTGGTACGCGCGCACGGTATTGGCGTCGCCCCCTATGCGGACACAGCAACCACCGGATGGGCCGAAGATTTGCGCGAGATCGACGATTGGGACGTGGCCATTTGCACCGCGCAGGGCCCACCAGCGCGGGGCCAGGCAACGAAAGGCCAAGCAACGCAAGGCCGAGGGGAGATCCTCGTCGCGGCGGGCGGCAGACGCGTGGGGTGCCCGGCTACCCTCGGCAGGCCGCGCCGGGTGGAGGGGGGATCGGTGCGAGTCGGCCCGGGAGCAGAGGTCTGGCTGGCCGCCGAACAGCGGCGGCTGGTCGTGGTCCGCGATGAGGCGGCGGCCGTGCGGGCCGCAGAGCACGTGGGCCGGGAGGGAATCATCGTCGTCACGGACTGCACGCGCAGCCGGGGGCGGCCCAGCCGGACGGGCGAGGGGGCGCCCGTGGTGTTCCCGTGCGCCGATGGCACCATCGTGGCGGTCGGTGGGGAGATCCACGCCTCCGGTGCGGGCACCCGGTGAGGTGGGCGCGGTGGCCCGGTGACCTTCTGGCAAGATCGACGTCATGACCCAGGCGCCCGCACCGGCCAACCTTATCCTCGGCACGGAAACCTTCCTCGCCGAGCGGCGGCGATCCGCCATCGTTGCGGCAGCCCGCGCCCACGCCGACGCGCCGGACGTCCCAGTAGAGATGCACAAGGCCACGGACATCACCGCCCCTGAGCTGGCCGAACTGCTCTCCCCGAGCCTGTTCTCGGAGGATCGGATCATTGTCGTCACCGGCGTGGAAGATGCCGCGCAGGACACCGTCAAACTTCTGGAGCAGGCAATCGCGGACCCGGCTGACGGGGTTGTCCTCGTCATGATCCACACCGGCAAGGGGCGGAACAAGAAGCTGGTGAACACCTGGCCGAAAATGGGCGTCCAGGTGCATTCGGCGGGGGAGCTTAAGGGCCGCGACCGCCACGCCTTCGTAGAACAGGAGTTCCGCAGCCACGGAGTGCGGGTTTCCCCGGACGTCGTGAGCCTCGTCCTGGATTCGGTGGGCAGCGGTCTACGCGAACTCGCCAGCGCCATCAGCCAGCTCGCCGCCGATACGGGCGGGAACGTCACCGCAGACAGCGTGCGCAAGTACTACCAGGGACGGGCGGAGGTCACCGGGTTCGAGGTCGCCGACCTGGCGGTGACCGGGCGGCTCTACGAGGCGGTGGTCGCTGCCCGGCGGGCGCTGCAACTGGGTGTTCCCCACGTGCTGCTCGCCGCAGCGATGTGCGGAGCCGTCGCGGACATCGCGCGGGTCGCCGGGGCCCGCCGGATCGATCCTCGCCGGGACGCCGCAGACTACGGCATGGCCCCGTGGAAGCTGGAAAAGACGATGCGGCATGCGCGGATGTGGTCCCCGGAGGCTATCTCGGAGGGCCTGCAGGTCGTCGCGCATCTCGATGCGGACGTCAAGGGCCGAAGCCAGAGCGCGGATTACGCCGTGGAGCACGCGGTCCGCCGCATTGCCTCCCTCGCCGCTGGCCAGGGCTAAGCCTGGGCGAAGCCCTCCCACACGCCGGAGTAGATGGCGTGGTGATAGCGGCGCTCGAAGTCGTAGTGGCGGGCCGTCTTCCAGCTCTCCATATTGTCCATGTGCGCCCCCATCAGCGCCCCGGTGAGGGAGGCACGAGTCTTCCGGTTGCCCGGCCAGTTAACGGCCACGTGCAGGAAGTCATGCGGGTCGTAGCGTTCCTGGTGGTCCAGGTATAGCTGCGCCAGCAGGAGCGCGGAGGCGGTACAGGAGCCCGCGTCCCACCCCAACCCCAGGGTCTGCTTGACCTTGAGGCGTTCCCGGTAGAGCCGCTCGAAGTCGCCGTCGCCAAGGATGGGGGAGAGCGCCCGACGCACCTCGCGCACCCGCTCGATGAGCACGGTGAGCGGTACATCCTCCCCGCGTAACCGACGCACATGCGCGGTCCGCAGATCCTCGAGGAGCCCGCGCTTCTCGTGGTCGGTGAGGACGGTATCGGCGCGGAGGTTGGGGTCCAGGCGGATGTTTCCGGCCACCTCGGTAAGATCCTGGCCGGGTTCGGCGCTGAATAGACACCCCAGCACGAGGCATGCGGCGCGGGCCACGCCGGAATCGTGCGTGATCACCCCCTGCAAGACACTCCACCCAACCCGTTGGCGCCGGGGTGCCAACATCCCCGCCGGGCTGAGCCGCATGACGGCGCAGGAACCACCGGAGTGGGTGGCGCATCTATGCCATTCCTCAATGCCGCGCTCCTCCATGCGCTGAAGGGCTTCCTCGGTGGCGTTGCCGCGGTAGCGGTTGTAATCCCGGTCCCGGTGATAGTCCAGGAACTGTTGGGCGATTTCCAGCAGGCCGTCTTTCCGGGATAGGTCCCGGTCCGCGATCGCCCCGATCGCAGTGGACAGGGCCAGCGTCATGAGGGTGTCGTCGCTGATCCGCAGCTCATCGGGCAGCGGAGTGCGTTCGGTCTGCGGCGGCAGTTGATAGGGGTAGCCCCAGGCGTCTCCAAGGGCGGTGCCGAAAAGGGCGGAGGCGAATCGGTTGTCCACGGGCTGTCTCCTCGCGTTCGGCCCTTTGTGGGGAAGGCCCGGGTCCGCGTGCGGGGGCCTTAGGCCATCTGGTTGAAGCGGGCCGCCATGTTGGATTTCTTGTTGGCGGCGTTGTTGCGGTGGATCGTGCCCTTGGTCACGGCCTTGTCATAGAGCCGGGCGGCGACCCGCATCTGAGCTTCAGCGCCGGCCTTGTCCTCGGCGGCGACGAGCTCGTTGAACTTGCGGGTTTCGGTGCGCAGGCGGGAGCGGATTGCCTGGTTGCGGCGCCGGGCGATCTCGTTGGTGCGGATGCGCTTCTTCTGCTGCTTGATGTTTGCCATCGTGGCGTACCTCTTAAATCCGGTTGAGAATAGTCTTCTGGTCAATCATCCGGCGGGTGCGGCTCGGCGCCGTCGCGATGGGCAGCACCGTGGTTGCGGCACTCGGCAGGCGGTCTCTAACACCGGCGATCAAGGTCGTTCGCGGTGCGGTCTGCCGTTTCCGGGCCGATGATGAACCTTGACGACGCTACCAGCCCGGCGACGCCCGGACCTAATCGCGCAACGCCCGCACGGGGGCTCAACGCACCCGCCAGATAGGGGTGCTGGCTTACCGGGTGTTCGACTTCCACGCCGGAGCGTGTCCCACGCGGTGTCTAGCATGTGCGGCAGTTGCCCATACATAGCTAGCGAACGAGGAGAACACCGTGCAGCCAGAGACCGCACCGAGGTATGCCGTGGTGGATGTAGAAACCACCGGCTTTGGACAGCACGACCGGGTGCTGGAGGTCGCCATTGTTCACCTCAACGCCGCCGGTGAAGTGGAGGGCACCTGGAGCACGCTGATCAACCCGGGGCGGGATATTCCCAACTCCCACATCCACGGCATTCATGCCAGGGATGTGTTGCACGCGCCGAGCTTTGGTCAGATTGCCGCGGAGGTTGCGGGTCGGTTGGGTGGTCGAGTTTTCGTTGCGCACAATGCATCCTTTGATTCGCGGATGCTCAGGGCAGAGTTTGATCGTGCGGGCCTGGAGCTGGAGGGGTTGGGCCGGCACTACCACTGCACGATGGTGATAACGGGGGAGGTGCACCCCTACTCCGGGCGCAGCCTGGAGGCGGCGTTGAAGCGGGCGGGGTTGAACAACGAGTGGGCGCATTCGGCCGAGGGGGACGCGCGGGCAACTGCCGCACTGTTTCGCCACTACCTGGACATCGGTGCGCTGAATCCCTCGAGTGCGGTGACTGCCCTGGGGTGGGCGGGAGATAGCGAGCTGAATGAGTCCGGCGCTCCGCGGTCGGTTGCCGTTGTGCAGCGGGAGGATACTCGTTTGCGCATGGGCACCTGGCTGTACCAGCTAGCTTCCGGGTTGCCGTTCAAGGGTCGGCCGCACGTCGACGCGTACGTCGAGCTGTTGCAGCGAGCCCTGGCTGACGAGCAAATCGACGGCGAGGAAGTCGAGGAACTCCTGGACCTGGCCAAGGGGTTGGGAATCAGTCGGGAGGAGGCTGTGCAGATCCACCGGGAGTTCGCCCATTCGCTGGCGCTGCTTGCGTGGGCCGACGGGGTTGTCACCCCCGAGGAGAGGGAGCAGTTGGCGACTACGGCATGCCAGCTCGGGGTCCCGTGGCACGAGGTGGAGCAGTGGCTAGTAGCGCCGCCGGAGCAATCCGATGCGGCCACCGGCCAGGGTGCGGTGAGCCTGCGCGCCGGGGATCGGGTCACGTTCACCGGGCAGTTGGAACTTCCCCGCGAAGTCTGGGAGGAGCGCAGTCGGCTGGCCGGGCTGGAGGTGGGCGGGGTGAGCCGAAAGTCGTCCTGCCTCGTTGCGGCAGACCCCGATTCTGGCAGCGGGAAAGCTCGGCGCGCCAGAGAATTGGGCATCCCCATCATCGACGAGGTCACCTTCGCGTACCTATTGGGCCAGTTGAGCCGGGAACCCGTGGAGGACGACGAGAATGGGCAGCGATTCGACGCGACCCAGGCCGTGCTGGACCGCCAAGACCGGGAATGCCAAAAGCAGGCAGGCGAGAACCAGGCAGGCGAAGACCTGGAATGCAAGGACCGGGCAGGTGAAGACCTAGAAGACAGAGATCAGGCAGGCGAGGACCAGGCAGGCGAAGAGGGGGAAGGCCCGGGCGGGCAAAACCAAGCGGAGCCAAAGCACCACGAGCCGTCGGTCGTTTCTGTGGATGCGCCGGCGAAGGTGGTCGACGTTGTGGCGCGGGTGTTCCCCTGGCTGGCCGAGATCTCGCCGGGGCCGGCGGCTGCCGTCAACGAGCACGGTGAGGCCGATCCCGAGTTGGTTGCGGACCTCTGGATCACCTCGCGGGCCGAACAACCCCTCTCTCGGATGTCGCCCGAGCTCAGCAGCGATACGCTGCCCCGTCTGCTGGAAGGCACCAAGCCCCTCGTTCAGCGGTGGCGGGCGGCCTACCCAGAGCCGCTGAACGCGTCGGTGGAGGACCTCACCCAGCTTGCCGGGGTGGAGCCCACGGCCGTTCGTCACTGGGCGATCGGTGTGGCCCACGAGGCGCTGCACAGTGATGCCTACGCCCGTAGTGCCGAGGCCGACGGTGGGCAAGGCGCGCGGTTGGTGGCGTCCGATATCGAAGACGACCTGGTGGGAGCGGTCTACGACGATTGGAGGCTCTACGACGCAACCGTCGACCAAGGGCTCAAAGAGATGGCCGACGTGCTCAGTTACCTGCGATACCGCAACGGGGACCTGGCCCGGCTGATCGGTCCGGCAACGGGTGATGGGCCTCAGGATCGTCGTCGGGCGCGTTTGCTTGCGCTGCTCGAGGACAAAGACAGCCCGCTGAACGCCGTCCTCGCCAGCGAACGCCCCGCTGCGGCAGAAGTGCTGCGGATGGTCTATCTGGAGGCCGATGAGCGGGAACGGGACCTCATACGCGACCGGATCGGCGCCGTAGAGCCCAAGACTCTGCAGGTCATCGCGGAGCGTTTCGACGTGTCCAGGGAACGGGTGCGCCAGATTGAGACGAAGGTCCGCAAGCGCTTGAGCAAGCTGCTGGAGCAGGGGAGCGTGGCGGATCTGCTGCTGGGGATTCGCGCTCACGCTCACCCGGTGAACTCGCAGGTCGCGATCCTCCAACTGTTTCCGGAACTATCTACCCACGTGGAGGGGTGGGATGCCCCCTTGTGGCAGATACTGGATCAACTGGACGACTCCTTCACCGTCGAGGACGGATGGGTGTGCTACCCCGACTTGGCCGGGGCGGTAGCCACCACGCAACGGGAGCTGGAGGCCGCAGAGAACGAGGATGGGATCGTGGCTATCGATGCCATCGACGATCAACTGGGTGTGCCGCCGGCCCTGGCCCGCGAATGGTTGCTTGCCTGCGGGTTCCCCATCGTCCAGGATCATGTGATCAACCGGAGGGATTCCCAGTCGATCCGCTCCGTGGCGGTGCTGTCCATCGCCGGGGAACCCATGACGGCGGAAGCGATCTTCCGGAGCGCCGGCTCCAGCGTGACCCTCCGAGCCCTGAAGAACGCGCTGAGCGTCAACGACCGCGTTGTGCGGACTGGTGTAGACACCTTCGGCCTGCGGCGGTGGGGACTGGAGGAGTGCACGAAGCTCACCGACATCATCGGGCGGCGCGTGGACGCGGCCGTGGAACAGGCGAGGGCGGACTTGATCAGCGAAGATACCGCCGATGGTGGCCTGCATGCCGGGGGTGCGCAGGACAAGGACAGTGAGACGGACCCCGCGGATCTGCCCACGCCGCGGGTCGGGGTGACCCTCCGCGAACTGCTCGCGGAGTTGCCGGAAAAGTTCGGCGTGGCACCCAGCTCCATCAAGGCCTACGCCGCAACCGGGGAGTTCGAGATCATCGACGGCACCGTCTACCGCCGCGAGAATCCTCAGGTCAACGACGCAGAACCGGAAGAGTCCTCCGGGCTATACCGCCGCGACGGTCAGTGGCAGTTGCTCGCCACCATCACTGCGGATCATTTGCGGGGTTCCGGGTTCGGCGTCCCGGCGGGCATGCCCTGCCTCTGGGCGGTTGAGTTCGGGCAGACGATCACCCTGCCCAGCCGCCTCGGGGATCAGCCCATGACGTGGGGCATGCTGGCGCAGTCTGGCAGCATCCGGCGCTTCTGTGAGGACATGGAGCTGCGCGTTGGGGATCGGGTGTGGATCAGCGACAACAACGGTCAGCGCTTCGAGGTGGAACCGGCGCCGCCGCTGCGGGAGCACACGGGCCTGGCCGCAGTGGCTGCGGCGATGGGCATTGATCCCGAGCAGGTGGGCACCCACCCACAGGAAGATGGGGAGAATCCACAAAAGCACGCTACCCACCCACAAGCAGACGGGGCCGAGGCGGAGGCCCGCCTGGAGGGCCTCATCGCCGAGGCCCTCGGCTTTCCCGCGACCGCCCCGCGCCGGAAGGTCTTGGCCCGGTTGCGCCATCGGCGGGAAAACCGCTTGGTGGAGATCCTCGAGGGGCTGTGGCTGCCGAGGCGCACGGAGGACTAGGCCCCGAACTGCCGAAGCCCCGCCGGGCTTAGCGCTGCTAGATCTCGGCCGAGCGCTGCCGGATCACCGCCGAGCGCAACCGGTTGACCGCCGCGGCGATGTCCTGCCGGCGCGGCAGCGCCAAACGGCCGGGATGCCCCCGGTGTGGGGACAGCGCTTCCACACCGCCGCGTTCCATCTTCGTGAACAGGTGATCTACCAGCTCGGGTAGCGTCGCCCGGCCATCAGCGGCACCGTCGATTCGGGCCAAGGCCGCGGCGATCGCCCTGGTCTGGGACACGTCCACTAGCTGCTTCACGGCACCCAGATCCAAGAACACGTCGCCCACCCGGATCGTGTCCAGCCCCTTGGCCTGCGGCGGCTTTGGTCCCCGTGGACCTCGTGGACCTCGCGAATCTCCATTCCCGCGCGATCCTTGCCTCTCCCGGTCCCCATGCGATCCCCGTGAATCTCCGCCCTGCCCCTGCCCCGTGCCAAGCCCCACCACAACCCGCGCCCCAGCGCCGTGACCCCCACTCCCGCCACCCGGGATGGGATGGGAGCACGCGGCTACCGCGGATGGGTCGGCCAAGTCTCGGGCAGCGGAGGTCACGTCCACCGGCTGGTACGCGTCGAGCTGGATGACGGTATCGGCGGCGTCGATAAAAGCCCCAGAACCCCCGGCGACCAGTACGGTCGAAACCCCATGGTCCTCCCACAACCCCCGGACGTGGTCGATGAGCGGGGTGATCGGTTCCTTGGTACTCGGCACCAACCGCCGCATCCGCTCGTCGCGGATCATGAAGTTTGTCGCGGAGGTGTCCTCGTCGATGAGCAATGTCCTGGCGCCCGCCTCCAGCGCCTCGATCAACCCGGCGGCCTGTGATGTGGAACCGGAGGCATTCGTCGTACGGAACTCACGCGTGTCCGCCCCCGACGGCAGATCCCGGATAAAAGGGGACACGTCCACGTTCGTCACCGCCCGCCCATCCTCGGCCCGCAGGCTCACAGCGGTGGGGTCCGCGATCGCGAATTCGCGCCCATCGCCCCGGACGTGGTCATACACCCCCAGCTCCAGGGCCCGCAGGACCGTGGACTTACCGTGATAACCACCGCCGACGATGAGGGTAACGCCCGCGGGAATTCCCATGCCCGTCACCGTGCGGCCGGAGGGCAGGTCGAAGCTGGCCCGCAGGCTCTCCGGTGCGGCGAAGGGCACCGCGTTGTCCAGCGGCAGGTCGCTATTGCCGGCCGCCCGGGGCAACACGGCGCCGTCGGCGATGAAGCCCACCAGCCCGCGCCCGGGGAGCTGTTCACGCAGGGCATTCTGGTCCCTGGCGAGGTCCAGGTGTGGTTGTATTGCGGACGCCAATTCCCCCGGCGTCTCCTGGAGCATCAGCGCATCGTCCACGACGTCCGGCAAAGCTTCCGTGAGAAGGCGCCGGGCTGCGTGCCCCATGATGCGTCGACCCCGCGCGGGCAGGGCGGCTTCTAAGCGCAGGCGAAGGACGGGGGAGGGTCCGCTCAGGTCGCGGACCACGCTGGCGCGCTCGAGAACCTGCTGGCCGGGCGCGTCGATGCTGAGGTGCCCGTCGGCCTTGCCGCCGGACTTGGCACCGTGGCGGGCGATGGCGGCGGACAGGTATCGCGCGAGTTGGTCGGTGGTGGCGCGCGCGGAGGTGGCGTTTGCAAAGAAATTATCCGGAAGCCCCACCATCTCTAGTGGGACAATGACCTGGATGAGGGACGGCGGGGCAAAAAGATCCGATTGGACCTTGTCGACGGATAAGCGGAGGTCATCGTCGAGCTGGTGCAGGCCCGATAGGCGCTTGTAGGCGCCGTAGCTGGCACCGTCGAGCTGAGCAAGGGTAGAGGCGAGGGAAGTCATCGCCGGTCATGCTAGCGCCATCCGTAGTCGTTGCGCAGACGCGCCGAGATCCGGTCGAAGCGACGCTCCGGCATGGAGACCCCACGCCGCAGGATCTGCGATTCCGGCACCTCGATGAGCTTATCCAGGCGGATCCAACTTTCCCCGCCGCGGTTTTCCCACGGGCCGGAGCCAATGGGCAGCCAGTTGTCCTCGCTGAGGTGGTCTTTGTTCTCACTGATGAGCAACGTGAGCAGGGTGTGGCCATTGCGACCGATGATGAGGACCGCCCGGCTTTCCATCTCCCCTCCGCGCCGAGGGCGGATATCCACCCACACCACTTCCCCCGGGTCCGCCTGCCCATCCATGTCGGGGGCATACATCACCGAGCGGGCATGATTGGCCGTGGGGGTTTTCACCGTCGTATCCGTCTGGAGCTGCGCGGCGAATGGCTGAGTGTTGAGGCCTAGCTGGGAGTTGAGCTTGTCCAGGCCCTCCGACAGACTGCCGCGGTGGCTGAAGTACCTGTGGATGAAGCGCGACCACGGGTTCTCCTCCGGGCGCGCGGGATCCTCGGGGCGGGGAGATGAGGCGGCCTCGGACATAGTTTCCACCCTATCGCCGTGTTGGGCGGGCGTCACCTGGTTGCTAACGCTTCGCTAGCGCGGTCGGCTGGCACGGCAGCCGGGGGGCGCTGCGTTGGCGCGGCGGTCGGTAGGGGGTTGACGGGTGTGGCGATAGTAAGGTTTGAACGAGTTACCCACCAGGAGGACCAAGCATGGCAAAAGCGCAGGAGAACTACGCGACTACGACGTTTACCGACCCGTCGCGCATTCGAAACTTCTGCATCATTGCCCACATCGATCATGGTAAGTCCACCCTTGCCGACCGTATCCTCGGTCTGTCTGGGGTGGTGGATGACCGCGATATGCGCGCCCAGTACCTGGACAACATGGATATCGAGCGGGAGCGTGGGATCACCATCAAGGCTCAGAACGTCCGCCTGCCGTGGGTGCCGCGTTCTGGGGAGCATGCCGGGCAAGAGCTCGTGCTGCACCTCATTGACACCCCCGGGCACGTGGACTTCACCTATGAGGTCTCCCGCGCCCTGGATGCCTGCGAGGGGGCTATCTTGCTTGTGGACGCCGCCCAGGGGATTGAGGCCCAGACACTAGCCAACCTGTACCTGGCCATGGAAAACGACCTGGAGATCATTCCGGTCCTCAACAAGATTGACCTCCCGGCGGCGGATCCGGACAAGTACTCCCTAGAGCTGGCGCACATCATCGGCTGCGAGCCGGAAGAAGTCCTGCGGGTTTCCGGCAAGACGGGGGAGGGGGTGGAGGCGCTTCTGGATCGGGTGTGTGAGTTGGTTCCCCCGCCTAGTGGGGACGCCAATGCCCCCGCGCGCGCCATGATCTTCGACTCGGTGTACGACATCTACCGGGGAGTGGTCACCTACGTCCGCATGATGGACGGCCGCCTGGAGGCGCGCCAGAAGATCAAAATGATGAGCACCGGCGCGACCCACGAGACCCTGGAGATCGGGGTAGTCTCGCCGGAGCCGGTGAAGACAAAGGGCCTGGGCGTGGGTGAGGTTGGCTACATCATCACCGGCGTGAAGGACGTGCGGCAATCGAAGGTGGGGGACACGATCACGTGGGCCGTTCACGGAGCGGAGCAAGCGCTGAAGGGGTACGAGGAGCCGACCCCCATGGTTTACTCCGGGCTATTCCCCATCTCCGCGAACCAGTACCCGGACTTGCGAGAGGCCATCGAGAAGCTGCAGCTCAACGATGCCTCGCTGACCTTCGAACCGGAGACGTCCGTGGCCCTGGGCTTTGGCTTCCGGTGCGGGTTCCTGGGGCTGTTGCACATGGAGATCACCCGCACGCGCTTAGAGCGGGAGTTTGGGTTGGACCTTATCTCCACGGCACCCAGCGTGGTCTACCGCGTGGTCAGTGAGGACGGCAGTGAGCAGTTTGTGCGAAACCCCAGCGACTGGCCGGGCGGGAAGCTGCGTGAAGTCTACGAGCCAATGGTCAACATGACCATCATCGTGCCCGAAGAGTTCCTCGGCGGGACGATGGAGCTGTGCCAATCTAAGCGCGGCCAGATGAAGAACATGGACTTCCTTTCCCAGGATCGCGTGGAATTGCGCTATCTCATGCCCCTAGGCGAAATAATTTTTGACTTTTTCGACATGTTGAAGTCCCGGACTAGGGGCTACGCCTCCCTAAACTACGAGGACGCCGGGGAGCAGCTTGCAGACCTGGTCAAGGTGGATATCCTGCTTCAGGGGGACCCGGTGGATGCCTTCAGCGCTATCGTCCACCGCGACAATGCCCAGTGGTACGGCAACAAAATGACGGTGAAGCTCAAGGAGCTCATCCCGCGCCAGCAGTTCGAGGTGCCCGTCCAAGCGGCTATCGGGGCAAAGATCATCGCGCGCGAAAACATCCGAGCGCTGCGCAAGGATGTGCTGGCCAAGTGCTACGGCGGCGACGTGTCCCGGAAGCGCAAACTGCTGGAGAAACAGAAGGAGGGCAAAAAGCGCATGAAGTCCATCGGCTCCGTGTCCGTGCCCCAGGAAGCCTTTGTGGCCGCGCTGTCCACGGACGAGGGGAAATAACGGTGCCCTCGGCTGGGTGGCCGGTATTGCCCTAGTTGTGTAAGTGGCGCTGTCCGCTCAGGAGGTTAGGCCTCACCGAGTGCGGTCAGCACCACGAGGGCTACGTTGAGTAGCACGATGACGCCGCAGGAGACCCAGGCGATGGAGCGGATGAGCGGGGAGTTAACCAATCGGCCCATAATCGTGGGGGAGGAGGTCGCCCGAACAAGCGGGACGGCTGCGAAGGGAATGCCGAGGCTCAAGGCCACCTGGCTCATCACCAAAGCCCACGTCGGTTCCACCCCCAGGAAAAGGATGATGATTGCCGGTGCCAGGGTCACCAAGCGTTGCGCCCACACGGGGATCTTGATGCGCAGCAGGTCCCGCGTTACCGAAGATCCGGCATAGGCCCCCACGGAGGCCGAGGCCAGCCCGGACGCCAACAAACCCACGGCGAAGATGGTGGCCACCATGCCCCCGAGGCCAGAAGCGATGGCAGCGTGGGCCCCTTCGATGGTGTCCGTGTTCTCGGCCCCGCTCAAGGACGCGGCGGCGAGGAGCAGCATGGCGACGTTGACGGAACCGGCGAGTGCGAGGGCGAGGACCACGTCCAGGCGAGTGGCCCGCAGCAGTTGCTTGCGGCGTTCGTGCTCGTCCGATCCGCCGAAGCGGTCGTTGATGAGGCTGGAGTGCATATAGATCGCATGGGGCATGATCGTTGCGCCCAGCATGGAAGTGGCCAAGAGCAGGGAGTCCGTTCCGGCAAGCCGGGGCAGCAATCCGCCGATCATCTGCGTGGGGGAGAACCCGGAGAAGAACAGGCCGGTGACGAATCCGATCGTGATGACCGCGAGAAAGGCCATGATGATGCGTTCGAAGGTCCGCTGGCCCCCGTGCTGCTGTGATTGCAGTACGGCCATGGAGATCGCCCCGATGATGATGCCGCCGAGAGGCAGCGGAACCCCGAACAGCAGTTTGAGGGCGATCGCCCCACCAATGACCTCCGCAATATCCGTGGCCATTGCGATGAACTGTGCCTGCATCCAATAGGCGGTGGTGGTCTTCGGCCCCATCCGGTCCGCCGCGACGGAGGCCAGGGATCGCCCGGTGGCAATGCCGAGTTTCGCCGAGAGGTACTGGAAAAGCACCGCCATGACGTTCGCGAGGATCAGCACCCACACCAGGAGGTAGCCGTAGCGAGCTCCGGCAGTCAGATTGGCGGCTACGTTGCCGGGGTCTACGTAGGCGATAGCGGCAACGAAGGCAGGTCCCAGCAGTCGCCACAGGCCAGGGGCCCTTTCGGAGCCCGGCGTCATCGGCCCCCCGGTAGTCGGGGTTCGCTTGGCCCTACGAAAGAGTTCAATATCACGAACATTCACGTTGTGCACCTTACGCCGTACCGAGGAAAGTTGGCCAGCCCGACCCCAGCAACCCGGCGACCAGTCTCCGCGCACCCGTTCATCGGGCCACTGCGCCCGGGCAGGCTCACACCGCCCGGCCACGCCCCAGCGCCCGTACCCCCCGCTGCACCCGCTGCTGTCCTAAATCCATTCCGGCACCCGCCTGGACCCCGGCCTGGTAGCTGAACGGATCAAAAGTCCGGGGTCTGCCCTGGCTGAGGTCCGTTTTCAAGCCAGGGAACTTCTCCCGCGCTGCTGCATAGGCTTGCTTGCGATCATCTTGGAGCGCCACAACCCCCCGGGCCGCGCTAGTTTGGGATTCAAATTGCGGGGCGTGCTTCATCTCAATGGCCTCCAGGCGAGAGCCAACGCTATGGATGAACCCCCGCATCCAGGAACGCTTCTGAGTTTGCGGGCTGGTGTGCGCAAACCCGCACGTGGGTGGAGCTTTGCTTGCTCCGACAATCATGTGCCCACTCAGCAGAGTGTGGAGCATCATCACACGCTCGATGTGATGGTCTCGGCCAAATACGAAGGCTTGATGCACCTTCGTACTGCGCCGCAGTTTCAACCGGACGACCTGGCAATGCAACGCGTGAGCCAGGGTGTTGAGCAGCTCAAACTGCATGTCGGTGTATGTGCCCGCGAAGTTCACCTGTTGGTCTGCGGTGTGGCTAGTTTTGTCCTCCGCCGCCTCGCGGGAGGCCTCCACTCCGTACTGGGCCATGAGCTCGAACGCTTTATCGCGAAAGGAGTCACCCTCGGGGGTACCCTCTCGGTCCGCCGCCTGCCGCAGCAGCTTTTCTACTTTGTCCTGCACCTGCGTCAGCTTCATATCTGAATAATCCCTCAACGTGTCGGCCGTTGTGTGAGGGACAGTAGCATTTCCGCCACTGACCACCCTCGTGCCCTAGAATTACACAGACCGCGACGCACTACACCGTAAAGATCCAGGGGTGACTTACACTAACACTCACCTGATGGCCGCCCGGGCGATAGAGTGGCCGGAATGGAGTGGATCTCCGTCAAGAGTCTCATTTGAGACATCAACCACGGTGTAACCGCTTTCCAGGACAGAGTCGGTCACAGGCAATGACGTCCCCGAGGTCTGGTTAAGCAAACCGAGGGATATCATGCGTTGACCATCCTTGTTGAGCAACCACACTTCGATTTCCTGATCCTTGGGAGTGCTAACGCCAGGCATCTGTACAAGAATATGCTGCGTCGAGTCTGTCTCGCTCTTGATCAACTCCACGGAACCAACGCTATTTTTCCCATCGAGGCTTTCGAGTTCTGCAGAAGACAAAACCACCTCGGGTGGGATCGTCGTTTCACTCCGGTGAAACGAGGGAACAAAAGCGTAGAGAATTAATAGGCAAGCGGCGGCACTCATAGCAACAGTGAGCCTACCAAGATGGGCGAATCCCAGAAAGTTTTTTTTGAAAACACCTTCCCGATTGCCAGACCAGGGGAGCGACAGACTGCGGATCTTGGGGCTGCGATCGAAACGTGATCTCGTAGTTTCATCAAGACAGCTGACGCCTGCATTATCCAGTGTGTATCCCTCGGACGAAAGCTGGGCGCCAGCGTTACGGATGTGAGTGCAAAATGAAACTAAGTTTGCGCAGTCCGGACAATTCTCGAGGTGGGATGCTTCCGCATTTGTAAAACTGTTCCTGCCGCCTGTTGTTAGGCGATCAAGAATGTCATCGGATGTGAGATGGCCACCGCTGTTACTTTCGTTCAAGGATATCGGCCAATCTGCTTCTCAGGAGTGGTATGGTGCGCCTGATATGGCTTTTGACCGTCCCCAGGGGGACATTCAGGCGCTCGGATATTTTCTGGCTAGATAGCCCCTCAACTAGAGATAGCCACATTATTGCCGATCGGGGTTGACCTAGAGAAGAAAGTTCATTGACAAGAGTCATTCTCAATGCCACATCGAATGTTTCTGATAATGCGCTTTGAGTGGCCTCTTCGATGCTCTTGTCGAAAATTAGCTTAGACCTATAGCGAAGTTTCCGAACGTCGGCGATGGTGTTTTTCAGGATTCCCACTAGCCAACCCGGCAGAGATGAGTCGGTAACCTTGAGGGTGTGCCGAGAACGCCATGCACCGAAGAAGGTCAGCTGCACAGCTTCTTCGGCGTCTTCCTTCGACCCTAGAGCGCGGTATGCGATGTTGTAGAGCAGGGAATGCCAAAGGTCGTGTGCCTCTCGGAGACCGCGTTCATCTCCGGCACTAATTTTCTTCGCGATAGAAAGCCGCTTTTCGGCGTCTCCATCATCCTTATATCTGCTGGATCTATGCATAGTGACGCTGCGCGTCAATCCTCTTAGCTCTTTGGAACAGCTGTGGCGATGATGTTGTCGGTGTAGTTGCGAGCAGCGGCGTCAAAAGGACCTCCGCAAGTGATGAGCTTCAATCGCAGGGGCCCGGTCCGGTCGAACACCTCTTGAAAATCTATTTGGTCCTTCGGTTTTTCTTCGACCTGTTCGATGGAGAAAGTCTGAGTCCCAGTACGGTTCCGGAGGCGGATCTCGTCTCCCTCGCGCAGTTCTTTCAGCCGAGCGAAGGGCCCCGTTCCCGATTCCCTTCCGTCTACGTGCGCGGCTAGAACTATCGATCCAGCTGGTGAGTCGAGATCAGGACCAAACTTATACCAGCCGGCTACACCAGGGTCTTCCGGGATAGCCATCTCTGATTTCTCGTCCACACCCACGGGTACAACTGGCATGTCAACGTTCCACTCTGGAACGGTTAGTGCCTCTGGTGCCCCGAGCGGTGGCTGCTCAGTTCCTTCGGCTGCCTCCGCGGTTGTGTCGTCCGCGGTTGCAGCCGCTCTACCGTCGGGCGACTCTACCTCATTTGGTTGCCCGCGAAAGTAAAGCACACCGGCTGCAAGAATCAAGATCGCAGAAAGCGCCAGCAGAATTTTGCTGAAACTCCCGCTGGCGCTTTTCAAGGTGTGCTCTTGTTCTGCTGTTACCGGGGGTTAGGCCGACTTGCGTCGGATAATCACGGCCCCAGCTGCAGCCGCTGCGGAGAGCGCGACCAAGCCCGCGGCGACGGTGACTGACGTGTTGTCTGCGGCACCGCCGTTACCGGCTGGAACGCCCATTGGGGCGGAGTGGAGGCCACCGACAGTTTGGGTTGCGAGTTGCAAGTTGTTGTCCTTCGCGCTGCCCCATGCGTAAACGATCGTGTTCTGGCCTTCAACCAGATCGAGGTTCGCCGGGCCGAGGACGACCTGATCGGTACCAGCGAGCACGACGTCTGCCGAAGCGGTGCCAGCAGGGACGTCAGCTTTGCCCTCATTCGGGTTGGTGACGTTCTTGAACACTGGCTTAGCGTCCGCACGAATGTCTACGGCTGGTGCCGCAGCGATGTGGCGGGCGGTCAGGCGAGCCTGACCCGGCGCGGTCGGCGTGGTGTCGTTAACGAATGGGGTCAGCTCAGGCTTGCCAGCTTCGTCCAGGTGAGCAGCAACCGTGATATTTGCGTTTGCGGGAACCTGTACGTCGTTTGCCTCGACGATGGCTTCACCGTCTTTGCCTGCATCCGGTGCAGTGACCTTGAGGTCATAGTCTCCAGCAGGGAGAGTCAGCGGGTCGGTGAGCGTACCCGGCTTGAAGTCCTCGAGTGTGAGATCGCCGTTGACGTACACGTCCACTGTCGCGTCAGGCACCGCGTGGAGCACAGATACCTGGGCATTCCCACCTTGTGCGAGCGCGGGAGCCGCGCCGAAAATCATAGAACCGGCGGCTAGGGCCGTGATGGTGGCAGTCTTTTTGAGCATGTGTCTCCTCTGAGTGGCCCGACGTTCCGGGGAACCTTGTAGATGAAACTTTTTCTCACCCACTACCCACTTCTTCTTGTTTGCAGCACATTTTGGATGCAGCATCGTGAAAAAATTTCTGGCGCGTGCAACTACGAGCTTGAGCCGCATTGTCGAACCGTCCTCGGCACGTGTGCGGAGCATCTGTGTCCCCGGTGATCGGTTGCCCGCTCAGCAGAGTCTGTATCGCATCGGCCAACATGCTGAGCAGTTCAAACAGCTTCTCGCTGAAGGCATCGCCCTCCGAGGTGCCCTCTCGGTCTGCCGCCTGCCGCCTCACTTTTTCCAGTTGGTTTTGATGGTGTTGAGCCGGGTCTCGTCGACACTAGAGCTGTTGTCGATCTCGTCCTGCTCTATCTTTGCGTACCCCGCGCTTCGTAGTGGTCCGTCGCAGCCGTACGGTCGGCCGCAGGTGGGAACACCCCGCTAGGGTGGAGTGGCGGATCCCCGCCGGAGGCGGTTTTCCCTACCCATTCACTGCCGTGCGGGCGCGCACCAAGGCGGAAGGAAGGTACCTACCTTGACCACCTGGATCACCGCTGACCTTCACCTGGGCCACCCTTTCGTGGCCAAGCTGCGCGGTTACCCGGACGTCTTACAACACGACCGCATCATTGTGGATAACCTCCGCGCCGCCTTGCGGCCGGGGGATGTGTTGTGGATGCTCGGCGATATTTCCTCCGGGTGGGGCCCGCAGGAGGAAAGGGCTCTGGATGTTTTGGACGCCACCTTCCGCGCGCTACGGGAAACCCCCGCCGGCTTTTCCGTGCACCTCATCGCGGGCAACCACGATACGTGCAACCCTCTGCACCCGGAATCGCACTTGCGGCAGCGCCGCTTCCTGGACGTTTTCGACAGCGTGCAGACTTTTCAGATGGTGGAGTGGGGCGGGGAACAGGTGTACCTCAGCCACTTCCCGCGCCCCGGCTATGAGCACGACAATATGGAATCTCGCTACGACGAGCTGCGGTTGGACGTGCCGTTGTTGGTCCATGGGCACCTGCATTCCAGCCGCCCGGTCACCGGCCACGGGATGGTGGATGTGGGGGTGGAGGCCTGGGACCTCCACCCGGTGCCCGCGAAGGTTGTCCAGCAGACGTTGTTTACGCAATCGCTGTAGCAAGGCGCGTGGCCGCTGCTACGCCCCTCCATTCCCCTCTCGGGGCAGCAGTCTTGCCACACCGAGAATGTCCCGCCCAGCGGTTAAACTCCTGTGCGTGCACAACCCAGATCACAGTGACGCTGTCGCAACCCCCGACCTCCCGGCGCCCAGCAACATCTCGGAAGCCATCGCCCAGGTGGTCCGCGAGGCGGGCGCCCACGTCTTCGGGCTGGTGGGCAACGGCAACATTCACTTCGTCAACGCCCTGCCCGCATCGGCCGAGCTGTACACATCCACCCGGCATGAGGCCGGGGCCATTGCTGCGGCTGACGCCTACTACCGCTGTACCGGCGAAATCGCCGTGGCCAGTACAACCTACGGCCCGGGTTTCACGAATGCACTGACCCCGCTGTCCGAAGCGCAGGCCGCGCGCATCCCCATGGTGTGCATCATGGGTGATGTACCCACCACGGGTCTGCGTCCGATTGATGTGGACCAGCGGGCGATTCTCTCCGCGCTCGGGGTGCGCTACCTCACCGCGCAGCCCCACAATGGCGCCGACATCGCGCGCCGGGCTTTCGAGCTCGCCAGGCGCTTGAGTGTCCCGGTCGTTGTTCTCACCCCCCACGATCAGTGCGCCGCACCCCTCGAGGATGCCGAGGCCCCAGCGGATTGTTGCGGCTCCGATGAAACTCGCGAGCCAGCGCGGACGGGGGACGGCTCGGAGAGCCTCGACGACTCCGCAGCCGATCCCACTGCCGCCGTTGAGGAGGTCGCACGTGCCCTCCGCGCCGCCCAGCGGCCTCTCGTCTTGGTGGGTAGGGCAGTGGTGGAAACGGGCACTTCCGATCTCGTGGAGCGCATTGGGGCCGCCACCGGCGCCCTGTTCCTCACCAGCGCCATGGCCCGCGAATGCATCGGCCCCGACTTCAGCCTAGGCATCGCCGGTGGCTACACCCACCGCGGGAGACTGCCGACCGTCCGAAGCGCGGATCTCGTGCTCGTCCTCGGGGCCAGCCTCAACCTGCTGCAAACTCGCAAGGGGACCCTCTTCGGTACGGATGCGCAGATCATCCAGGTGGATCGCGAGTTCCGCCAGGGATTTATTGCGGTCGACCGGCGCGTCCAAGCAGACGTGCGCGATTTCCTCCCGCGCCTGGTCGATGTCTTGGGGACGCCACCACCGCGCGCGGTGGGGTGGCGTCGTGAGATAGGAACCATCCCACCGGCCGAGACGGAGCAGGCAGACCCCGGCTGCTTCGGCACCCGAGGGCCCGACGGCAAACTGGACCCCCGACATGCTCTGCGCCGCCTGAACGATCTGCTACCCCGCAACCGCACGGTCGTGACGGACGGGGGCCACTTCCTGGGATGGGTACCGAAGTACATCGACTGCCCGGACCCCAGGTCTACGGTGCTGGTGGGCACGGCGGTGATGACGATTGGGCTCGGGCTGGCCTCTGCGGTGGGCACGGCGGTGGGGCGGCAGGACCGCTGCACCACCCTGTTCACGGGCGATGGTGGGACCCTCATGGCGCTAGCAGACCTGGACACGCTCCTCCGCGTCGGGAGGCTGCACCAGGTGCCGGGGGAGCCGGCGGCGGTGATTACCGTGCTCAACGACGAGGCCTATGGGGCGGAGGTGCACCAGTACGTCCCGCAGGGCCTGGACGATGCCGCGATGCTCGTTCACGGGCAGCGATTCGCCGCGATGGGGGACCCCTGGGGAGCGCCCGGGCTCACCGTGGAGGATCCGGAGCAGCTGGCAGAAGGCGGGGAGGTCCAACGCTTCCTTGCGGACCACAGTGGGCAGGTCTGCATTCTGGACGTGCGGATCTCCCGGGATGTCATTGCGGACTTTTTGCGGGAGTAAGCGGGCTTTTGGGCTAGTGGTCTCGAGGTTCGGCTCTGTTCCCTCACCGCCGCGTAAGGACCAGAAGCAGGGCGACAGCGCATAACAACGGCGCCCCGCAGATCACTAGCGTGGTCCACGAGGCGCCGTTGCCGACGTTTCAGAGGAGAAATGACCGCTCGTATAGAACCCTTTCTGTTGGTGATATCTAACCGGTGATTCACACCGTAGGGGCCCACCATAGGAGGACCCTGAGGGGCCACTTGAAGGTCACTATCCGTTCAGTAGCGGTTCAGTGGACAAGCGGGTCTTGCATGGCGGGCTGCAGCTCGGGGGCAGGGGGAGAGCGCTCACCAGCCGGTGGGCCGCGCGCGTATGGTTGAAACCGCAAGCCAGACGAACAAAAGCGCAAAAGGAGCGACAATGGTTCAGCGAGTGGGAATTATCGGTGCAGGGCAGATGGGCTCCGGCATCGCGGAGGTCGCCGCCAAGGCGGGTAGCGACGTGCTGGTGTGGGAAGCCAAGCAGGAGTTCGCCGATGCCGGTAAGGCTCGCATCGAAAAGTCCCTGGCCAAGGGCGTGGAGCGCGGCAAGCTCTCCGAAGAGGACAAGAACGCCGCCCTCGGTCGCCTGACCTTCACGACCGAGCTGAAGGACTTCGCCGACCGCGAGCTGGTCATCGAAGCCATCGTGGAGGACGAGAAGATCAAGAAGGACGTTTTCGCCCAGCTCGACAAGATCGTCGAGGATGAGAAGGCAGCCCTGTGCTCCAACACCTCCTCCCTTCCCATCCAGACCATCGCGTCCGCCACCAAGAACCCCGGCCGCGTTCTGGGGCTGCACTTCTTCAACCCGGTGCCAGTGCTGCCGCTGGTGGAGGTCATTCCCGCTCTCACCACCGACTCGGAGGTCGTGCAGCGCGCGGAGGGCTACGCCACGGAGGCCCTCGGCAAGACCGCTATCCACGCTAAGGACCGCTCCGGGTTCATCGTGAACTTCCTGCTGGTGCCCTACATGCTCTCCGCCGTGCGCATGGTGGAACAGGGCGTGGCCACCAAGGAGGACATCGATACCGGCATGAAGCTGGGTGCCGCCCACCCGATGGGCCCGCTGACCCTGGCGGACATGGTCGGCCTGGACACCTGCGCCTTCATCGCGGACGTGATGTACAAGGAATACGGCGAGCCCTCCTACGCTTGCCCCCCGCTGCTGCGCCGCATGGTTCAGGCCGGACACACCGGGCGCAAGTCCGGCAAGGGCTTCTACGATTACAACTAAAATCAAACTCGCCCGTGATGCGCTGAACTGCGGTTTTGGTGTTTCGGCGCCTGGAATATTCGCGGTTCGTACCAGTGCAGCGGGCGTGTGCGTATAGTTGTATGCACAACGTTGGCCAACCAACCCAGGCTGGCTCGTTTCGAATTTCGATGATTCATCCTTTTAGGAGGACATATGTCTACTGATGAGCTGAAGAACAAGGCTGAGCAGTTCGGCGGCAAGGCCAAGGAGGCCGCTGGCGACGCTACCGGCAACGAGTCCCTGAAGTCCGAGGGCAAGGCCGACCAGGGCGCTGGCAAGGTCAAGGAGAAGGCCAACGAGGCTAAGAACAAGGTCGCTGGCAAGCTCAACGACATCCTCGACAACTAGGGGTAACCGCCCGGGCTCGGACCCTGACCAGCCCGCCGCGTTCTCGGCCCTCCCCCGGCCGGACGTGGCGCCCGTTATTACGAGCTCGTAGTGCACTGAACCGCCCCCGCTGTTTTCGGACAGGCGGGGGCGGTTTAGTTTGTGCCGAAGGTGGGGAAACCGCGGGATGAAAGGGGGGACAGTACCTACAGCGCCCGGTCGGTGGCGTCGATAGCCGAATCGACGACCTCCAGAGCCTGCCGTACCTCAGCTTCGGTGGTGATGAGCGGCGGCGCGATGTGCGTCCGACTCCCCGAGACCATCGGCCACACCCCGCCGGCTTTGCACTCGGAAGCGAACTGCTTCATCGCCTCCGCGCCCAAGGGTTCCTTGCTGTCGTGGTCGGCGACGAGCTCAATGGCCCAGAAGAAGCCGCGGCCCCGGACATTACCCACGCTCGGGTGCTTCGCCGCGATCTCCGCCAAGGCCGGGCCAATCACCCGGGACCCAATGTCTGCGACGTGGTCGAAAATGTGATCGCGTTGGTACACCTCCTGGGCTGCCACAGCCACAGCTGCGCCCAATGGATGCCCGGAGTAGGTCAACCCGCCAGGGTAGGGACGATCGCCGAAGGTGTCCGCCACCGCCTGCGTCATCATCACACCCCCGAAGGGAACAACGCCCGAGTTCACCCCTTTCGCGAAGGTCACCAGGTCCGGCTGCAGCACGCCGCCATCCCTGGCGCAGCCCCCGTGCTCGTAGGCGAACATCCTCCCCGTCCGGCCAAAGCCCACCATGACCTCGTCGGCAATCCACACCGCCCCATGCCGGTCGCAGATGTCCCGCACCCCCGCCAGGTACCCATCCGGCGGCGCGATGACACCGGAGGAACCCACCATAGACTCCACCAACACCGCGGCGACATCGCCCTCGAAGATCAGCGTCTGCTCCAGGTGAGACAGCGCACGCTCGCACTCTTCTTCCTCGGTGGTGGCGTGGAAGGGGGTGCGATACAGGAAGGGGCCCCAGAAGTGCTTGATATCGCCATCGGTGGTGGGGTTGCCGTGCCGACGCGGCTCACCAGTTGCCATGATCGCCGAGCCCGTGGCCCCGTGGTAGCTGCGGTAGGCCGTGAGGATTTTCGACTTGCCCGTATGCAGGCGGGCCAGGCGAATGGCGTGCTCGATGGCGTCCGCTCCGCCGTTGGTGAAAAAGACGTGCGAGAAGTCGCCCTGGGCTCGGTCCGTGATCGTCTCCGCGACCTGCCCGCGCAGGTCGTTGGCGAAGGCGGGGTTGAGGTTAGTCACCCGCGTGGCCTGGCGCTGTAGGGCGGCGACCAAGTCCGGATGGGCGTGCCCCAAATTGGCGCTGACTAACTGGCTGGCCAGGTCCAAGTAGGCGTTGCCCGCATAGTCGAAAATCCAGGCCCCCTCGGCGTGGGCAATCGGCATGGGGTTGATCTTGTTCTGGGCAGACCAGGAGTGGAACACGTGGCCCCTGTCCCTGCGGCGCGTTTCCCGTTCCTGCTCTGCGGCCTCAGCGGAGCCGAATGCTACACGGTTTCCGGCAGCATCTGTGTAGTGGGTGGGGTTGGGGTGGCACGAGTTTCCCTCGCCGTTGCTCTCGCTCTCACCCAGGTACTCACCTTGCACCGGTTCCGGGGTTTCCGCGACGGTAGCCGACTCCGGGGCGGCCTGTGCCCCCGCCAGCGGTCCGGCTTCTGCGGGATGGGCCCCGGGGGTGTGATCGGATTGTGTGGGGGAGGAACCTGCTTCCGAGACTGCGTTAGGGCCGGTCATGGAACCTTCTTTCTGCGAAACGTGGGGGCGGTGTTGCCGGTGGCTCATCGAGGGGTGATTGAGGACGCCACCACGGCGCAACCGGTGGAAGTGAACCGATGGGTCTACGAACAGCAACTGTAGTGGGGCTAAGGAGAAGTCCGCAGCCCTGGTCGCTTCCGGGGATACTGCCTGGTATTTAGGCGGGCCGGTCCGCTGACTCAGCGGTGTCTAGGAAGCCAAACCGCTTGAGGCGCTCGCGGTCAGCGGCAGACGCCGAGGACGTCAATCGCAGTAGCTCGGAATAGATCCCGCCGGAGGTAGCCAGCTCGGCGGGCGACCCCACCTCGTCCACCCGCCCCTTATCCAATGTGACAATCGTGTCGACGTTGGCGATCGTAGACAGGCGGTGTGCGATGACCAACGTCGTGCGACCGGCCATGAGTTTTTCTAATCCCGCTTGAACTACTCGTTCCGCTTTGGTGTCCAGCGCGGATGTTGCCTCGTCCAGTATGAGCACCGGCGCGTCCTTGAGCATTGCCCGGGCTACTGCGATGCGCTGCTTTTGCCCGCCGGACAGCCGCAGTCCCCGTTCCCCGATGACGGTGTCGTAGCCGTCCGAGAATCCCATGATGAAGTCGTGCGCATTCGCGTTTCTCGCCGCCGAGATGACTTCCTCATCCGTGGCGTTTGGCCTGGCGTACGCGATGTTTTCCCGCACCGTTCCTGAGAACAAGGCGGGGTCCTGGAAAACAACGCCAACAGACGAACGCAATTCCGCACTGGTCAAGGATGCCACGTCCCGTCCACAAACACGCATTGTGCCACCGGTGGGCCGGTACAACCCCAGCAGCAGATTGACGAGGGTCGACTTGCCACCCCCGGACTCGCCGACCAGCGCAACCTTCTGGCCTTTCTCGGCCGCGAAGCTCACCGCGTGAATGACGGGTTCCTTCTCGTTGTAGCCGAACGTCACCTCGTCGAACTCGAACACGGGCCCGCCGTCTGGCGCAGAAAGCTGGGGGCATACAGCAGCGTCCACATCCGATTCGGCCACCAGGTCAGGCCCCCCGGTTCGGGACGCCGTTAACAGGGCGCTGGTCGCGGAGGGTTCCTCGAGTTCTTCCATTACCTTGAAGTACTCCCGGGAGCCGGCAGCGGCACGTTGAGCTGTGTCGACCATGTAGCTCATCATCATCGCGGGTTGGCGAGCCATGACGACGAACTGCAGCAGCAAGACCATGTCGCCCAAACTGAAGTGTCCGTGCAGGGTGCGCCAGAACAACATGATGTATACCGCGAAGAAGATGAGGTTCATCCCGCCCATGCGGATGATGTCCATCTTGTGCCAATAGCGCGACTGATGTTTGGTGAGGCCGACAACGGAGGCAAAGTGGTCCTGGAATAAACGGAGTTCCCGAAGCTCGGTGACGAAGGATTTCACCACCTTTACCTGGCCCACCACCTCCGCGAACCGGCCCTGGGCAGTGTCGATGTGCTCATTTTTTCGCTTTTCCCAGACGATCCACCGCTTGGATGTCAATGTGGTCATCCACAAGTACAGGGGGAAGATCACTGCAAGCAATAGGGCCAAGGGCCAGTAGTAGATGGCGGTGACGATGAGGATCATCGAGACCGTCAGCAGCATGGAGAAGAAGTTGTTGGCGAAGGTCTGGAAGAAATCCGTCAACCCGGCGATCGACCGGTCCAGTCGGGAGATGATCGTTCCGGTGACCTGGTTATCGAAATAGCGTTGGGGTAGCCCGAGCAGCTTGGCGAAATACCGGTTGGACAGGATCTGGCGCATGCGTGTCGCCATGACGTCACCGAACCAACCCCCGATGTTTTTCACCAGGTTGCTGCTGAACTCCACTGCCAGCAGAGCGACGGCGAACCAGATGATCTTGGTGCTGGCGTCCGCAAGGGAGCCCCTGCCCTGCAGGTGGGCCACGATGGTGTCCGTAGCCAGCTTGACCAGGAAAGGGGTCGCTAAAGCCAGGAGGGCCGTGGTGACGCCCGAGATGATGACAATGACGTAGAAGGGCCACAGTTCCCGCGTCGAGCGCAGGATGCGGGAAAGTGAAGAGAACATACAGTGGCTAAGCGTAGCCCCCGAAGTCCACTTTTTCGATCCGGGCGAAAGCCTCCTCGAGGATTTCCCGGCTGGTCGCGAAGTTGATTCTCACGCAGCCCGCCCCCTGGGCCCCGTAGTTGGTGCCCTCGGCGAAGGCGACCCGAGCCTGCTCCAGGATCGTGTGGGCGGGACGGTCCGCAAGTCCGGCAACACCGCTAAGGTCAACCCACATCAGATACGTCGCCTGGGGAGGCGTGAACTCAGCTCCGGGGAAGACCTCTGGAATCCGCTGGACGAGGTACTCCACGTTGTCGCGCAAGACCTCGATTTGGTTGTCCAGCCAGGCAACCCCCTGGGTGTACGCGGCCGCAGCGGCCACCCTGCCCAGGGTGGAACCGATGCCCGTGCGCAGCGGATGCACCTTGCACATGATCTCCCGGTCTTTGGGGTTGCTCAGGATCATTTGGGCGCACTGCAGTCCGGCGGTGTTCCAGCCCTTGGACGTGGCGGTGACCGTCACTGTTTGGCGAGCGGCGGTCTCCGAGATGCTGGCGGTGGGGATGTGCGGGTGTTCGCCGAGGACAACGGGGGAGTGGATTTCATCGGAGATGACCCGCACTCCGTGCCGGGCAGCTAGCTCCACAACGTTTTCCAACTCCTCGGCGCTAAATACCCGCCCCAAAGGGTTGTAGGGGCTGCACAGAATGAGGGACCCCACTCCAGCCTCATGTTCCGTTGATGTAAACGCGGCCTCCAAACCCTCCAGGTCGAAAGTCCACTGCTCTCCGCAGCCCGGAATGTCCGCCCGTATCATCGGAACCTTGATACACGGACGCTTTGTGGCTCTTGGTACGTCGAAGAAGGGGTGATAGCTGGGAACGGGGAGAACGATCGCAGACCCTTCGGGCGTCAGCTCGTCGATCGCGACTGCCACGCCTTTCACCACGTCCGGCAGTACCCGGACCCACTCGGGTTGCACATCCCAATCGAACCGCTGGGAGCAAAACGTGCTGAGTGCCTTTTCGACGAGATGATCGTGGGCATGATAGCCAAAGTATTCCCGTGAAACGCCGTTTGTAATGGCCCGAAATACTTCGGGGCAGGTATCGAAATCCGATTCTGCCACCCACAGCGGAAGCACGTCCGGGGGATAGGCGGTCCATTTCATCGTGCCCCGGGAGCGCAACGTCTCCACGGAGGGCACGGTCACTTCCAGGTCGCAATGCGTCTGCAACGGCTGGGGATCGCGGTTGACCAGGGGGTTATCTGAAGACTGCGCGGAAGTGTGGGGCTGGGAACCTGTCATGCGGTTCAGTTTAATTAACTGCTCGGGTCGGGCCGCGGGAAGAACCGCCGAACGGCAGTGAACCCGTCCTTCACCACCTGTTCAGCACACGTATTCATGTCGAATTGTTTGGCCAGGCGCTCAGACGTGGGGCTGTACTCTGGCCAATCCGGGGCCATCCCGTGGGCAAAATTCGCCACCAGAGAATGAAACCGATCTGCCAATGGCTGCAAACGCTCTGGTGCATTCGGGCCGCAGAACAAGTTGACGCTCACTGGGCCAACGGAGAGGCAATCGAAGACCAGTGGCAAGTCCCCGCAGTGTTGAGCGTCGGTGCCCCGGGCCCGGCTGTCCCCAGCGCCGCCGTAGAACTCGTACGCCCACGTCCGGCCGTGGCTGCCGCGGGCTTCCAGGGTGCTAATGGCCCACTGCCGGATGGTCAGATCACTTGCTGCCCGGCCCAATGGGCGGGGGACCGGTTCACCTCGGGCGGCCTGAAGCCACCCTTCGCGTTGGCCACGCTCTGGTGGGACGCCCAGAACAGACAGCCCCGCGCGGGTAATCGCCTTGCCGAGCGTTCGAGGCAAGGCCCGGTGGCTGGAACTCAACCGGTCGATCCGCTCTGTGACCCCGATGCCCAGGAATTCCCCCTGCATCGTGCCGATCAACAGTGGAACATTGGCCAGTCTCGCGGGATCGAAGGGGTATGGGCCGACTGCGCAGTCGCTGGGGAACATGCGGGCAAAGCGCAGGTAGGCCCGGAGCAACTGTGCTTCGGAGAGCGTACTGAGGTGATCCACTGTCAGCGGGCCGCCGAGGAAACCCTCCGCACACCGCGCCCGGCGAAACCACGGGGTCCGCGGGAAACCCGGGGACATGACCACAGCCCGGTTGATGAGGTCAGCGCCGCGGAGATCGCATAATGTCCACAGAACCAAGGCGGCTCCCGCGGATTGTCCCATGGCGGTGACATTTGCCGGGTCCCCGCCAAAGGCGGCGATATTGTCTCGGATCCACTGGAGGGCGAAGACGACGTCCTCGGCTCCGCGGAAGTAGGGGTGCCCCTCCCTGGCGTCCTCACGAGAAGAGACCGCCAAGCTCCCAGGTACCGATTCCCTGGACAGGGGCAGGAACCCCTCGAAACGCTTTCGATAATTGACGGTGACCAGTACGCAACCGGAGCGGGCGAAGGCCTCCCCGCGGTACCAGGGGGCATCCCCGTGACCCTCCTCGAAGCGGCCGCCGTGGACGAAGACCACGACTGGATAGAGGCCGGGTCTGTTCCTGCCGGCCGCTGATTCGTCTGGGGCTCCACCGGCAGACGCGGCGGCACGGGGCGCGGTAATGGAGATGGTGGCGTCCGTACCCATGCGCGTACTCGAACAATCCAGTGGCTCCCCCCACGGTGCGGGGGACCTCGGCGGGGAGAACAGATCTGCGGTGCAGGTCGGTTCCGCCCGGCAGGGGACGGCACGCCAGTGAGCCACGCCGGGGCACAGTACACTGCCTTGCACAGGGCCCCTGGCGGTGATGGCAATCGGCCGGGGATCGTCCACAGGCTGTGACATGGGCATATCAGTGATGCTAACGCTATAGGACCGTCGGGTGCGGCGGATTTACCACGACGTACACTAGGTCGCCATGGAGGACTTCCTGAACGCATCTGACCTGCCCTACGGCCTGCCGGATTTCGGATCCATCACCTTGGACTCCCTCGTTCCGGCCTTCCGCACCGCAGTGGTCGACCACGCAGCGGAGATTGAGGCCATCGCCGTCAACCCGGCCGAGCCCACGTGGGAGAACACGATGGAAGCCCTCGAATCGGCCGGGCAAATGCTGCACCGCGTCTGCGCCATTGTGTTCAACTACGCCGGGACCCTGGCCGATGGGGAAGTACAGGCCGTCGAGGCAGCCGTCTCGCCCGAGCTGGCCGCCCACATGTCCCGCATCGCACTCAACGAGCAGCTATGGCGCCGCGTGCAGAGCATGCCGGAGCAGCCCGAGGGCAGCGAGGAGGCGGCGCTGCTGGAGCATTGGCGCAAGCGCTTTGTGCGCGGTGGTGCGAACTTAAGCGGTGAACAGCGCGACAAGCTGGCGACCATCGACGCTCGCCTCGCCGAACTGTGCACCGGGTTCGGGACCTCCCTGCAGCGGGCCACGCAGGCCAATGCTGTGCTGCTCGCGGAGGAGGAAACTGCTGGCCTAGATGCGGCCACCATCCAGCGCCTCGCCGCCGCCGCCGCCGCAGCCGGGCACCCAGAGGGGACGTACCTGGTGCACCTCGGCCTGCCGAGCGTGCAGCCCATCTTGGCGGAACTAGAAAAGCCTGCTGCTCGACGGAAGGTCTACGAGGGTTCCCTGCACCGCAGCGACGGCGTGAACGACGCCGCCATCTTGGACATCGCGCGCCTGCGCGCGCAGCGAGCGGAGCTGCTGGGTTACGCCAATCACGCCGAGTTCGTGGTGGAGGACGAGACCGCGGGCAGCGTGTCCGCCGTGGAGGGGCTGCTTAACCAGTTGACCCCGGCGGCGGTGGCCAACGCGCTCGGCGAGCACAAGCGACTGGTAGACAAGGCTGCGGAGGATGGCGGGTCCCCCAGCGCGGCAGGCAATGATGCGGATGCCATGGGGGCCGCCGATTGGTCCTTTTGGGACGCCAGGCTGCGCGCCGAGGAGCTTTCCGTCGACGAAACAGAGATCCGGCAGTACTTTCAACTGGACCGGGTGCTGGTCGATGGCGCTTTCTACGCGGCAAAACGGCTCTACGGCATCGATGTTGCCCCGCGCGAGGACCTGGCGGGTTACCACGAGGACGTGCGGGTGTGGGAGGTGCGCGAAGCTGACGGGCGGCCCATCGGGTTGCTGCTGACGGACATGTTCGCCCGTCCCACGAAACGGGGTGGGGCCTGGATGAGCAGCTTCCAGGAGCAATCCCACCTGCTGGGCACCCTCCCGGTAGTGGTGAACGTCATGAATATCGCCAAGCCCGCGCCCGCCGCAGACGGCAGCCCCGGGGTGGCCTTGCTCAGCATGGATGAAGTCAAGACGGTTTTCCACGAGTTCGGACATGCCCTGCACGGCCTGCTTTCCGACGTCCGCTACCCGAGCCTGTCCGGGACGAATGTGCCCCGCGACTTCGTGGAATTTCCCTCCCAGATCAACGAAAACTGGGCGCTGGAACCGGAAGTGCTGCGCAACTACGCCCGGCACGTGGACACGGGGGAGGAGCTGCCCGCGGACTACGCGGCGGCGGTGGCCAAGCAGGCCCAGTGGGGCCAGGGCTTTGCCACGACGGAATACCTGGCCGCCTGCTGGGTGGACATGGCCTGGCACACGCTGAGCGCCGAGGAGGCTGCGGCGATCGATGACGTGGCGGCCTTTGAGGAACGGGCGGTGGAGCGCGCTGGTGTGGGCGTCGATAAATTAATTGCGCCTCGGTACCGATCCGCGTACTTCAACCACATCTTCAGCAGCGGGCTCGGGTACTCCGCCGGGTACTGGTCCTACCTATGGGCGGAGGTGCTGGACGCCGACGGGTTTCAGGCCTTTGTGGATACCGGGGCCGCCCACGGGGCCGAAGCGGCAATGGAAGGGCGAGTGCGGGCGGTAGCGGACGCGGATCCGGAGGACGTGCGCTTCGCCGGGGATCGTTTCCGACGGATGATCCTCTCGCGCGGGGCCAGCATCGATTACGAAGATGCCTTCTGGATGTTCCGCGGCAAGCAGCGCAGTGTGCAACCCTTGCTGGAACGGCGAGGGTTAGCTGGCGCGATCGCGCCGGGTGCTGCGGATGGGCCAAAGCATGATTGACTGGCTTATCTCCGTACCCGTGTGGATCCAAACGCCCCTGGTTGTTGCGATCATCATTCCCGTCGCCGGTGGCTTGGCGTGGGGGCTGTACCGGTTATCCGCTGAGGCATTGCCACTGTCTGAGACCGAGCGCGCCTACCTAGCCGCCGACAAGGGGACCGAGCAGAAAGAAGACTCCCGGTGAGACACTCGAAAGTGCGCCTAGCGCTGATTAGCCTGCTGGTGTTGATCGTGCTTGCGTGGGTTGTTACCCAGTTCATGGGGTGACTGTGGCGGCCTGTCGAGCGCATGGAGGGCGGTTTTGATGTTGTCTCGATTTGAGTCAAGGGGTACACAGTGAACGACATTGAACGCCTGGAGCAGCGGGTGGATTATCTATCTACCCAGGTTGAGCGCCTCATTGATCTGCATCAACCTTTTCCCGCGTGGCAAAGACACTTCCGCAAGGCCGCAATGCTCACTGGACAAACCCTCATCCAGGAAGTTCATGCACGGAGGGTGCTGGCGTACGTGATGCACCGGCCGTCTGAGCGCGCCAACATTGATCTCACCACCGGATTGGTGCCGCTCCCCGAAAAAACACAACAATTGCTGTTGTCTCGCGCGAGCGAAGAGCGAATCGCGGATCGCGAGGTGCATTGCATTCTGACGACTGTCGTCGGCGGTGGTGAAAGTGGAGCCGAGCAGCTTTTCGAGGCCTGGCAGCGAGATCTCGCCGTAGAGCAGAACGCAGCGGGTGGTAACTGAACAGTGCCCGGTTCTACTCGTGACAGAGGTCGCGCTTTCGCCCGGTTGGCTGACCTAGGTTGCTCCGACCGGACGGGCACGTCGGCCCAAGGCGAGCCCCAGAAGCCTCGGATGACCCCCGATGGGGAAGTAGAGGGCTCCAAAATTCTCGGACGAACCGGCGAAAGCTGAACCTTATAAGCACCAAGTTGAATTTAAGAAGCTGGCGATTCGGTACTAAATAATCTTGGTGCAAATTTCCGTGATCTGCCTGGTATGCCGTTGCTGTTGGATGAGCGAAACGTGAGAATGGCAATTGGTCCGGTCGGAATAAGGTAACTAACCAGAGGTGATTCTTACCCATTGTCTTCGAATTCGTACCATGAATCTCCCAGATCGCGAACTTTTGCGCTAGGCGGTTCCGGAGCTGTTCTTGAGGTGTCCTTGATCCATCCTCGGATGCTCCACAAGGCCGAACCATCGGCGTCTGTGATGGTGATAGACCCTGAAGGGTCGTGACTGACGGAGAAAACCTCGACACTTCCTACCTGGCGTGGCTCGTCAAAACCATAGGTCTCGTGCCAGCCTAAGGGCTTCCGTTCGATGTCGTTGGCCAACGACTCAAGATCATCCTGTGAACGTTCGAAGTCGTCTGGAGTGCAATACGTTACTGTGGCAAGAACAACGACTAGCGCCAAGCCCAGAAAAACTGGGGTTAGATTGCGAAACCTCCAGGATTTGTTTTTGATTCTAACAAATAACAGAATGAGTAGCGATATCACAGCTACCGCTAAACCGAGATAGAACCCCACTATCACCGCAAGAGTTCGATGGCTGTCGTCGATGTTGCCGGCAAACGGGGACCAATCTACCGCAAGGGTTACAGCGATAAGCCCATATGCGATGACACACAGATCGAGTACCAGTAGAACGGCTCTCCGCATTCCGTAATCCAATCTGGAAGATATGAATATGCGATTTGTTTACTGCAAAAACAACGGGCACGGTGCCAAACCGTCGGAGCCAATCACATCGTCGAACTAGGATGGGGTTACCGATGGACGGTCTCGCCACGTCGTTAAGCCCGTTTGTCCTCGATTGGTCACTCACCACCGTCACACCAGCCACCCCATTCCCGTTCCTACTGACCGCGTGCCGCCTGCAGGATAGCTTGCGCTAGCGCGCCGCTGGTGGCGTCCTCAGCAAGAATAGGGCGACCGGTGGAATCACACAGGGGAACGCGCCAATTCTCGTAGGTGTCGCCGCTGGTCCCGGGCTGGTTTTGCGCCCGGACGTCGCCCACCAAATCCACCAGGCAGATGCATTTAAGCGCGGATGGGGTCATGGCCGCGTAACGGTGTAGCCCCTGGATGATGCCGCTACCAGCGGGTTCGTGCTCCAGGTCCGCTAGCCCGTCCGCACCCCCGGGCCGCTGCTCCCGGCCGTGGCGGGCATCGGCAATTTCCTCCCGCGCGCGCCCGGAAGCGAAGTACTCCTCGCACGGCTGCCCGACAAACCCACCGTGCTCGGCGACCGTGGACAACACCTCGGCCTGCCACTGGGCATCGTCGGCGTACTCGGCCTCCACATCCCGGGTCAGCACCCCCAGCCGGTCCCGCAGTGAAATGTGCTCACCGCGCAGATAGGCCGCCGTAGGGGGGAGATCGTGGGTCGTCACGGAGGTTAAACACAACTCCCGGTAGGCCTGCGGGGGCTTGGCGCCCGTCTCGTCGCCTTCGAACCACAGGATCGACGTGCCCATCACCCCGCGACCGGCCAGGTAATCCTGCACCCAGGGTTCAAAGGTGCCCAAATCCTCCCCGATCACCACGGCCCCCGCCCGCTCCGCCTCCAACACCAGCGCGCCGACCAACGCCTCGTGGTCGTAGCGCACATAGGTGCCGGTCGTGGGGGCCTGCCTGCGGGGGATCCACCACAGGCGGAACAGGCCCAGCACGTGATCGACGCGAATGCCCCCGGCGCTGCGCAGGATGGTCCGCAGCATGTTGCGCCACGGCGCATAGCCCTGCTCCGCGAGCTCCCAGGGGTGCCACGGGGGTTGGGACCAGTCCTGCCCCTGCTGGTTGTAGCCATCCGGGGGCGCCCCCACGCTCACCCCGCCGACCAGCACATCTGCCAGCGTGGTGGCGTCGGCGCCGCCCGGGTGCACGCCCACCGCCAAATCCGCCATCAAGCCAATCCGCATGTGCTCGGTCAGTTCTGCCTGGGTCGCCGTCTCCTGCTCCTGGCAGAGCATTTGCAGCCAGGCGTAGAAGTCGGGGGAGTGGTCCTGTTCCGGTTCCCGTTGCTTGGCGTACTTCGCGCACCAACGGGCGAAGTCCTCCAGCCCTTCGCCTTCCACGGCGCGGTAGGCCTCCAGCTCGGCACGGCGCTTATCGCCCAGGCCGGCCTCCCACAGCCACCGCAGGGCCTGAAGTTTGGCGCCGAATGCAGCATTGCGATCCAGGAATTCCGCGGTGGTGTTTTTCGCCCGCAAGGGGGCTGATAGCTCCGCAATGCGGGTGTGCATTTCGGGGTGGGCGGCGTATTCCGGGGTATCCTCCACATGGATGTACAGCGGATTGGTAAATCGCCGTGTGGTGGGCAGGTAGGGGGAATCCTCTACCGGCGGACAAGGTTCGGCGGCATGCATCGGATTGACCAACAGGAAGTCCGTATTCTTCAGGACGCCCCCAACAGTGCGCAGGGTGCGGTAATCGCCCACGCTCCAGGCGGTGGCGTCCCGAACCGAATAGAGCTGGGCCATGACCCCCGTGGCAGGACGGGACACAAAGGCCTCCGCACTGCTCAGCCGGGCCGGAGAGCAGATCAGTGTGGCGGTGGCGGCGGTGGTTTCCGCGGTGGCTTCGATGCGGTGCCACCCCATGGGCAGCGCGGGGATCTGGAAGGTGGCGATGCCCCAGGTCTGCGGGCGCTCCGCTTTCGTGTGCACCGGGTCCACCCACACGTTGAGCTGTGGGCACGCCAGCGTGTTGCCGTCTTCCAGGAGGACCTTCACCTGGACCTGCTCCCCGTCCCGACAATGCACCTGAAGGTCCCGGGTCTGCCCGGCACAAGAGCACACGGTGGGCGGGATCATCCGCGCATAGCGGGCGGCCCGCAACTGCTCCGTGTGCTGGCGCACCTCCTCCGGTGGGATGGTGGGGCTGATAGGCAGGCCCAGTTGCGTGAGGATGGTGGCGATCGTGGCCGCGCTGACCTCCTGGCGGCTACCGTCCTGGCCGGTGTAGCTTGTGGCTACGCCGCAGAGGTCCGCGAGGGCTGCCAGTTCGGGGGTGGGGGTGTGGGGAAAATCCTCGTGGTGCTCAGTCACATCCGCCATTGTGCCGCCCCCGGCGCTTTTCCGCTGGCCCAGGGGCCAGATTTGGGGTGATGGTGCGGTAGCCTGAATTTGATATCCGAGCTGGGACCCCAAGGAGAATGATGACAGCGGAATACACAGCCGAGGCGTTGTACACCGTAGGCGAGAAGGAGACCTGCCTGACCGCCGTGCGCGATCTGCAGCGGGACAACCCTGAAGTGGTGCTATTCAACCGTCCACTCCATTTCGAATGGGTAGACGTTACGACTACCGAGTTCCTCGACCAGGTCTATGCCGTGGCCAAGGGGCTAATCGCCAACGGGGTCGGGGAAAAAGACCGCGTGGCCATCATGTCCGAAACTCGCTACGAGTGGTCCCTGCTGGACTTTGCCATCATGGCCGCCGGGGCCATCTCCGTACCGATCTACCCGTCTTCCTCCACCGGCCAGTGCGAATGGATCATCCAGAACTCCGGTGCGATCCTCGCGATCGGCGAGACCAGCGACCACACATACCGGTTGGAAACGTTCCTCGGCTCCGACGCCGAGCACACCGATGAGACCAAGCCGTTGCGCCGCGTTCTGGGGATCACCGGGGGAGCGGTGGACATCCTCATCGAGGACGGCAAGAACGCCGAGGTCTCCCAGGAAGTCGTGGAGCAGCGCATCGCGGGCGTGCGCTCCGAGGATGTGGCGACGCTCGTCTACACCTCCGGCACCACCGGTAAGCCCAAGGGCTGCCGCTTGACCCACCACAACCTCCTCTCGGAGTGCCGGGGGCTGCTCACCAACCCCATTGGCAAGATCGGCAAGCCCGGTTGCCGCTCCCTGACCTTCCTGCCGCTGGCCCACGTGCTTTCCCGTTGCGTATCCCTCACGATGGTGGTCAGCGGCGCTACCCAATCCCACTGGGCGGACTTCGGCACCCTCGTCACCGAGTTCCAGCGCTCCCAGCCGCACATGATCCTCGGTGTCCCCCGCGTCTTCGAGAAGGTCCACCAGTCCGCCAAGGCCAAGGCCACGGACGGCGGCGGGCCCCAAGCCAAGATCTTCCTGGCCGCGGAGAAAACCGCGCAGGAGTACTCCCGCGCCCTTGACGAACCCAGCGGCCCCTCCCTGCTGCTCAAGGCGCGCCACAAGGTCTTCGACAAGCTGGTCTACTCCCGCGTGCGGGAAGCCATGGGCGGCGAGCTGTTGTACTGCATCTCCGGGGGATCTGCCCTAAACCCCGATCTCATGCACTTCTTCCGCGGCGTGGGCGTGCTCATCTACGAGGGCTACGGCCTGACCGAATCCACGGCGGCGATTGCCGTGAACCACGAGCAGTCCTACCAGATCGGCACGGTCGGTCGCCCGGTCGGCGGTAACACCATCAAGACCGCCGATGACGGGGAAATCCTGCTCAAGGGCAACATGATCTTCCAGGGCTACTGGAAGAATGAGGAGGCCACGAAGGAGAACTTCACCGAGGATGGCTTCTACCTCTCCGGGGATGTGGGCAAGATCCTGCCGAACGGGCATTTGAAGATCACCGGCCGGAAGAAGGAGATCCTCGTCACCGCCGGTGGCAAGAACGTCTCCCCGGGCCCCATGGAGGACATCCTGCGCTCTGCCCCGCTGATCTCCCAGGCCATGGTGGTCGGGGATGATCAGAAGTTCGTCGGCGCTCTCATCACGCTCGACGAAGAGGCTGCGAAGAAGTGGAAGTCCGCCAACGGGGTGCCGGCCAACACCTCCATGCGCGAGCTGGCCAAGAACCCCAAGCTGCGCAACGTGATCCAGGATGCGGTCAACGAGGCCAACCAGTCCGTTTCCCATGCCGAAGGGATCAAGCGCTTCCGCATCCTTGATCGGGACTTCACGGAGGAGAAGGGGGAGGTAACACCCTCGATGAAGATCAAGCGGTTCGTCATCGCGAAGAACTTCGCGGACGATATCGCCTGGATCTACAAGAATCAGTAAAACCGCGACCTCCTTCCTCGTGTCTGCGTCTACCCGCCCGCCGGGTGCCTTAGGGTGAGAAAACGTCAGCGCGGTTCCCCCGCCCAGTCCGGGATTCTTCCCGACTGAGGTCCCGGGCCCCGTGCACACAAGACCGACGTAGATGTGGGAAAGGACCTTCGCGTGCACTTTGACGCCACCTTGCGCGTTCGCGAGCTCACCCAGAACATCTACGACATCGGCGACGAAGTTGCCGAGCACATCGAGCACGTCGCCCAGGCCATGGCAGACTGGGACCCCGAACTCCTCGCCGAGTGCATGCACGAGTTGAGCGACGTCATTGCCCAGGGCCGCGCGGAAGTGCGCCCGGGCCTTGCCGAGCTCAATGGCCTGCGGCAGGCCTTCATCTCCGGGATCAGGGCGGGGGAGATGTCCAATCACTTCGCCCACCCTGGGCGCACCTTGTCCTTCTTGCATGGGGGCAGATCAGATGTTCTTTCGGACGCCACCCCCACCGCGCGCTCCGGCGCCGTCGGCGCCGCCGAACCCCAGGGTGCCGAAGGTCCCGCCGCGCAACTGGGCACCCAGATGGCCTCCACCGCGGCGTGGCGCCTGTGGCTGCGGACCAACGCGGAAGCGCTCACTGCCCGCCTCAACGGCATCGCCGAGTGGGTGGTGCAGCAAACCCAGGCGGCGGTGGAGAACCAGTCCGTTCTCCTTCCGCAGGCGCTTTCCCGCGCCCAAACGTGGACTGAGGAGACCGTCGTGGACTGGGCGGAGCTGGTGGCCAAGCAGCCGGAGCTCGCCGCGGACATGCGCGGGGAGGCCCCACCGGCGTTCCTTGCCGAGCGGGCGCGGGTGGAGGCGGTTGTGGCCAAGCTGCAGCGGCGGCGCAGCGCGGCGGGCTAACGGTGAGTTCCACACCCCGCCGCGGCCTGTACATCCACGTCCCCTTTTGCGCCACCCGCTGCGGCTACTGCGACTTCAACACGTATACCCCGGCGGAGCTGGCCAGTTCCGGTGGCAGTTCGGCCGGGACCCTGGGAAACACCATCCCCGGGTACCTGCGCGCCCTCACCTGCGAGCTGGAACTGGCCGCCGAGAGCTGGGATGTGCCGCATGTGGACACCGTGTTCTTCGGGGGTGGCACCCCCTCCGTGCTGGGGCATGCCGGGTTGACCCGGGCTCTTAGCGCCGTTCGGCAGACGGTGGGCCTGGCCCCCGATGCGGAGGTGACCGCCGAAGCCAATCCTGAATCCACCGACCCGGAATTCTTCGCCGAGCTGCGGGCGGCCGGTTTCACCCGGGTATCCCTGGGCATGCAATCCGCCGCCGGGCACGTGCTGAAAGTGCTGGACCGCCGCCACACCCCCGGGCGCGCTGTCGCCGCCGCCCGGGAGGCCCAGGGCGCCGGCTTCGATCACGTCAACCTGGACCTCATCTACGGAACTCCCACGGAGACCGACGCGGATCTTCAAGCCAGCCTGGATGCCGCGCTGGAGGCAGGGGTGGACCACATCAGTGCCTACTCGCTCATCGTGGAAGACGGTACCGCGATGGCCCGCAAGGTCCGTCGCGGGGAACTGCCCGCTCCAGACGAGGACACCCTCGCTGACCGTTACCGGATGGTCGACCGAGCCCTGAGCCAGGCCGGTTTTACCTGGTACGAGGTGTCCAACTGGGCCCGCCCCGGCGGGCAGTGCGAGCACAACCTGGTCTACTGGCGCTCGGGGCAGTGGTGGGGTGCGGGGCCCGGAGCCCACGGCTGCGTCCACCTCACCCCCGCGGCACTTGATACCCGTGGCCTCACACCGCCGGATAGCGGATTGACTCGCATGGTCAACGCCAAACACCCCGCCCGCTACTACGAGTCCCTCATCACCGAGGGCCAGCCCCCCGTGACCCTCTACGAACCGCTCAGCGAGCAGGACCTAGCCACCGAGCGGATCATGCTGGGATTGCGCCTGCGCGAGGGCATCGAGTGGCGCTTGGTTGCGGAAGCGGCGTCCACAATTGAAAAATGGATGGACCATGGCCTTTTGCGCCGGGACGCGGATCGGGTGAGCCTCACCGAGGCCGGAAGATACCTAGCGGACGGTATCGTGGCAGATATCCTCTTCGCCCTGGATTAGCCGGAAACCCCGACTCCGACCAAGACCGACCCGAACCGAGACCCACCCCGAGCGAGACCAGCCCCACGAGGGGAGCCGACGACATCGAGAGGGAGCGCACCGCACATGTCCTCCGCCACCGATCAGCGCCGACGCGAGGTCCTGCGGGCAATCGTGGCCGATTACATCGCGCTGCACGAACCGGTGGGATCCAAGATGCTGGTGGACCGGCACAAACTGGGGGTATCTAGTGCCACCATCCGCAACGACATGGCCGTGCTCGAGGCGGAGGGCTACATTACCCAACAGCACACTAGTTCCGGGCGCATCCCCACGGCCAAGGGATACCGCCAGTTCGTCGACGGTATCCACGAGGTCAAACCGCTCAGCGCCCCGGAACGCCGCGCCATCCTCAACTTCCTGGAACACGGCGTGGACCTCGAAGACGTGCTGCGGCGCAGCGTGCAGCTCCTTGCCCAACTCACCCGGCAAGTCGCCGTGGTGCAACTGCCCAACCTGCGGGTCGGGCGGGTGAAGCACTGCGAGGTGGTGCGGCTCACCGAACACCGGCTGCTGCTCGTCCTCATCACGGACACCGGGCGCGTGGACCAGCGCAACGTCGAGCTGGACGACGCGATCACCGAGGAAGACGTGCCGCGCCTGCGGGACCTCATCAACGCGACGGTGGAGGGGCACACCCTCGATGATGCCTGCGCCCGGATCGCCGCACTGGCGCGGGAAGCCACTGGCAATACTTTGCCCGCGGAGCTGCGACCCGCCATGCTTACCGTGGCGACGGTGCTGGTGGAAACGCTGCTGGAACGCCCCCGGGAACGGCTTATCCTCGCGGGAACCACCAACCTCATCGGGATGGGCGAGCTCACGCCCGTCCTGGAGGCCCTGGAGGAGCAGGTCGTTGTGCTCAAACTTCTTTCCGGGGTGCAGGACACCCAGGTGCAGGTGAGCATCGGCGACGAGAACGAACCAGAGGAGCTGCGCAAGGCGGCCGTGATCTCCACCGGGTACGGCTCCCACGATGCCGTCCTCGGCGGCCTGGGTGTGCTGGGGCCCACCCACCTGGACTACCCGGGCACGATGAGCTCCGTCACCGCCGTAGCCCACTACGTCTCCCGCATCCTCTCCGGTCGCTAGCCGGGGTTGAACCACGCACCAGCGGGCCCGACGACTACGCACAACCGACACCGCCAACCACGCACCAGCGGGCCCTTCAACTACGCACCACCGGGGCTAAGGGGGAGGGGCCCAGACCCCACGCGCTAAGATGGCCCTCTGAACTGCGGGAGCACCGCAATCGCTATCCGCCAGCTCGTGGCCTCCCCCCAGCGACCAGACCAGTGACTCGAGAATGAAGTAAGGGGACAAATCCCACCGTGGCACGCGACTACTACGGCATCCTGGGCGTGGACCGGGATGCCTCAGACGCCGAGATCAAAAAGGCCTACCGCAAACTCGCCCGGAAGTATCACCCGGACGTGAACCCCTCCGAGGAGGCCGCCGAGAAGTTCCGGGAGGCATCCCTTGCCCAGGAGGTCCTGACCGACCCCCAGAAGCGCCAGATCGTCGACGCGGGCGGGGACCCAGAGGAGCAGGGCTTCGGCCAGCCCGGCGGCGGATTTGGCGGCTTCGGCGGCAGCGGCGGCCTGGGGGATATCTTCAACGCGTTCTTCGGGGGCGCCGCCGGCGGGGGGCAGCGGGTCCCCCGGGTGCGCCAGGGCAACGACGCGCTGCTGCGGATGTCCCTATCGCTGGAGGAGATCTTCGAGGGCATCAGCAAGGACGTGACGGTGGACACCGCCGTGGAGTGCGATGTCTGCGACGGCAGTGGTTCCGCCTCCAAGGGGCCGGCCGAGGTCTGCCCGACCTGCAGCGGATCCGGCAAGGTGATGGAGGTGCAGAGCTCCATCCTGGGCCGGGTGCAGGTGGCGCGCCCCTGCTCCCGCTGCTCCGGCACCGGGGAGGTCATCCCGGACCCCTGCGAGAACTGCGGGGGAGACGGCCGGGTGCGGGCCCGGCGGGACATCAAGGTCAATGTCCCGGCCGGCATCTCCGACGGGATGCGCCTGCGGATGCCCGGGGAGGGGGAAGTGGGCCCGGGCGGTGGCCCCCCGGGGGATCTGTACGTCGAGATCAAGACCGAGGAACACCCGGTGTTCCTCCGCGACGGCGACGATCTGCACGTGGACGTGCGCGTTCCGGCAGTAGAGGCGGCCCTGGGCACCTCCGTGGACGTGCCTGCCCTGGATGGGTCCACCGCCACCGTGGTCATCGAGCCCGGCACCCAACCGGCCGCGAGGGTAGTGCTGCGCGGCCACGGCATGCCGCATCTGCGCCGGGAGGGCAGGGGCAGCATCGTGGCCCACGTGGATGTGACCATCCCCACCGAGTTGAGCCACAAGCAGCGAGATTTGCTGGAGCAGCTGCGGGAGGCAACGCGGGAACGTGCGGAAGTGGCGGGCAAGGCCGATTCCCACTCCGGTCTATTCTCCCGGCTGCGGGGTCGGTTTGGTCGCTAGGGGACTGGGCGTGGCCGGGTTTGGTGCCACGGCTGGAAATTGCGGGGTGTGGCAACCGTGAGTGATCCGCTGTTCATCCACCCCATGCCGCGGGGTGCCCGCCCCGGGGATATCTTCGCGCTCACCGGGGCGGAGGCCAAGCACGCCCAGGTCAAGCGCCTGAAAGAGGGGGAGGGGGTGATGGTCAGCGACGGAAGCACCACCGCCGTGCGCGGGCAGTGGACCCAGGGGGGCGTTCGGATCGTGTCCGAACTACAGGTGCGAGCGCCCCGCCCCTTCGTCACCGTGGTACAAGCGCTGCCGAAGGCCGACCGCGCGGAGTTGGCGGTCGATTTGATGGTGCAGGCCGGGGCCGATCGGATCGTCCCGTGGGCTGCGGAGCGCAGCATCGCCAGTTGGCGGGGTAAGGAGGCCAAGGCCCGGGCCAAGTGGGAGAACGCGGCTCGAGCTGCGGCGAAACAGGCTCGGCGGCTGCGAATTCCCGAGGTGACGGAGCTGGCCGGTTCCGTCGCCGACATTGGGGCGCTAAGGCCGGGGGGATACGACGCCACCCCACCGAGCGCTGACTTCACTCGGACGCTGGTGGTGCTCCATGAGGCCGCCCATACGCCCCTGGCCCAGGCCCCGCTGGACGTCGACGAGGTGGTGCTCATCGTCGGCCCGGAGGGGGGCGTGGCCGATGGCGAGCTTGCTGATCTGGCCGCCCTGGGGGCCCATCCTGTGGTGCTGGGCCCCGAGGTCTTGCGTACAGCCACCGCCGCGGCGATCGCGCTGGGTGCCCTGGGAGCGCTGACCCCTCGGTGGGATCAGCAGCAGGGGCAGCGCGCCGAGGAGACCCCGCAGCCCCGCGACCTGCAGCTCCCGCGGCCCGGAGACCCAGCAAGAGGGGAACATTAGAATGAACGTTCAAACCAACATCGGCCGCCGCCTCCCCTCCACTGGGGCCCGACACAAAGAACCGCAACGATTGGAACCACCACGCCTATGCCCGTGAGTAGCTCGACGCCGCGCACCCCCTTCGGGCGCCACCGGATAGCCAGCTCCACCATTGACCTAGAGGACCACCTTGCGCTGGCGGTGACGGGTCCAGCCGACGAGAACCTGCGGGTCGTCGAAGCCGCAGTCGATGCGGACATCCTTACCCGGGGCCAGCAGCTCACCATCCGGGGTGCCGCCGCTGAGGTGGCCCGGGCCCGGCGGGTGCTGGAGGAGATGGTTAAGCTCGCGCAGCGCGGAACGCCGGTCACCCCGGAGGTCACCCGCTCTGCGATAAACATGGTGGACCGCTCCGCACCTTCCCTGGGGGACGCGCTGGGCGAGGCGATCGTGAGCTACCGGGGTAAATCGGTTCGCGCCAAGACCTTGGGGCAACAGGAGTACGTGGATGCCATCGACGAGCAGACGGTGGTGTTCGGCATTGGCCCGGCCGGTACCGGAAAAACCTACTTGGCGGTCGCCAAGGCGGTCCAGGCCCTTCAGCGCCGCGAGGTCACCCGCATCATTCTCACCCGCCCCGCCGTGGAAGCGGGGGAGAAGCTCGGTTTCCTACCAGGCACGCTCACGGAAAAGATTGACCCCTACCTGCGCCCGCTGCACGACGCGCTGCGGGACATGGTGGACCCGGAGACCATCCCCCGGCTCATGGAGACACAGGTTATCGAGGTCGCCCCGTTGGCCTTCATGCGCGGGCGCACGCTCAACGACAGCTTCATAATCCTCGACGAAGCCCAGAACACCACCCCTGCCCAGATGAAAATGTTCCTCACCCGGCTGGGCTTCGGGTCCAAGATGGTCATTACGGGGGACATGTCCCAGGTGGACCTCCCTGGAAGGCAGCAGTCCGGCCTGGAGGTGGCCCGTCGAATCCTGCGCGGGGTCGATGGCGTCCACATCGCTGAGTTCGATAGTGAGGACGTGGTCCGTCATCACCTGGTGGGCCGCATTGTGGACGCCTACGAGGCATATGAGGCGGAGGAAGAGTTACGACGCCAGGACGCGGGGATCGGGCCCAACGGCATGCAGAAGGGAACAAACCAGTGAGTATTGAGGTCTTCAACGAGTCTGGCCGGGCTGAGATCAACGAGGAGGAGTTGATCGACGCTGCCCAATTCGCGCTGTGGACGCTGGACGTCCACTCTGCCGCGGAACTATCCATCCACATCATCGACGAGGAAACGATGGCGGACCTGCATAAGCGGTGGATGGACTTGCCTGGGCCCACGGATGTGATGAGTTTCCCCATAGATGAACTCACGCCGGGGTGGGGCAGGAAGGACGGCCCGCCGCCGTCGCCCGCGATGTTGGGGGACATCATGTTGTGCCCGGACTTTGCCCAGGGGCAGGCGGATCGGGCGGGCCATTCCCTCGGCCACGAGCTGGACCTGTTGACCGTCCACGGCGTGTTGCACCTGCTGGGTTTCGACCACGGTACGCCGGACGAGGAGCAGCGGATGTTCGCGCTGCAGAATGAGATCCTGGCCAATTGGTACGACTCCCAGGCCGAGCGGGGGGTCAGTTTCGGCCCCAAGCCCACCGGCCCCGGTGCCTTCCCCACCGCGGCGCAGCGGGATGATTCCGGCAGCAGCGCGCAGCAGCCCAGTGAGAAGAGCGAACGCAACGGTGAGAAGAACGATGACAGCAATGCGGCTGAGTAGGAAACGCGAGCGAAAGGGAAGAGTGAGCAATGGATAACACCCACACAACCGGGGAGTTCCGCTCGGGTTTCGTCAGCCTCGTGGGGCGCCCCAATACCGGTAAATCCACCCTGATCAACGCGCTGGTCGGGGAGAAGATTGCGATCACGGCCAACCAGCCGGAGACCACGCGGCGTCCCATCCGCGGTATCCGGCACGAGGAGGACGCGCAGATCATCCTGGTGGACACCCCCGGACTGCACCGCCCCCGCACCCTGTTGGGGGAGCGGCTTAACGAATCCGTGAAGGAAACCTACTCGGACGTGGACCTCATCTGTCTGTGCATCCCCGCCGACGAAAAGGTCGGGCCCGGGGACCGCTGGATTGTTGATGCGCTGGCCCGGTTCGCGCCGACAACGCCGGTCGTGGGCATCGTGACCAAGGTGGATAAGGCCACGAAGGACGAGACGGGCGAGCGTCTGCTGGAGCTCTACGGACTGCTGGAGGAAAAAGGCGAAGTGGTCCCGGTGTCCGCGATGGAACAAACCCAGCTAGATGTGCTCGTGGACGTCATCAAGCGCCACCTGCCGGAGGGGCCGAAGTTCTACCCGGACGACCACGTCACGGATGACGATCGGGATACCCGGATGGCGGAGCTGATCCGCGAGGCCGCCCTCGACGGTTTGCATGACGAGCTACCGCACTCTGTGGCGGTGGCAATCGACGAGGTCTACGACAACCCCACCCGTGAGGGCGTGTTGAACATTCACGCAATCATCTACGTGGAGCGGGAAGGGCAGAAGGCGATCCTGCGGGGTAAAGATGGCCGGAGGCTATCCCGGATTACCCACCGGTCGCGGCTGGAGATCATTGAGCTGTTGGGGACGAACGTCTACCTGGATCTGCGGTTGAAGGTGGCCAAGAATTGGCAGACCGACCCCAAGCAGCTCGGCCGGATGGGTTTCTGAAATCGGAGCTAAACCCCAGGGGGTGGTTTCTTCACCGGCGGAACTACCTTATGTTCGATAAAGTGAATCGGCGCCGATGCGAGACGGGCGCCTGGCTCTGATTCGAGCTCCCGATCTCCGCTGCCGCCCGAGAACGTTCGACCCCCCGCACGAACCAGTATTCGAAGAAAGGTGTTTGTCCACCGATGACCACTCCCCAGGATCCCAACGGCCGCCATGACGGTTCCGCCTCCGACCGCCCTTCGGACAATCATTCTTCGGAGGGTTTCGGCTCCCACGCCGCTGGTGACTTCGGTAGCACCGGCTCCACTGGTGGTGCCCATTCCGCCGACAACCAGGAGACCCGCAAGCTGAATCTGGGCTCTGGTGACAGCGCCTCGGAGCAGTCCACCTCTGGCCCCTCCGGGACCTCCTACCCGGCCAGTCAGTCCGGTCAGGGCGCGCCAGGCGGGTCCTCTTCTTCGGACGCCACCTACGGGGCGCCCTCTCAGTACGGGTCTGACGCCCAGGGTTCCTTCGGCCAGCAGGGCTACGGGCAGGAAGGTTATGGCCAAGGCGGCTACGGTCAGCAGGGCTCTAGCCAGCAGGGCTACGGCCAGCAAAGCTTTGGTCAGGGCAATTACAGCCAGAACACCTATGGCCAGCAAGGCTTCGGCCAACAGGGCTTCGGCCAACAGGGCTACGGCCAGCAGGGCTTTGGCCAAGGGAGCTATGACCAAAGCGGCTATGGCCAGCAGGGTTACGGGCAGCAGCAGTATGGGCAGTCGCAGTACGGTTCGGCCGCATCCCCCAACCCGTACACCGCCGGATCGGATTCGGCCCAGGGGGCCGAGGACCGCTCCGCCGAGTCCTCCAGCTCCACAGCCGCAGATTCGTCTGGTTTCAACGGTTACAACGCAAACCAGTCCCAGCCCGACTCCTCCGGCAGCTTCCCCGCAGCGAACGGATACGGGGACCAGAGCGCAGCCGCCTACGCCGGCTACGGCCAGCAGCAGCCGATGGGCATGCCCGCCGGCTACCCCCAGCAGGGCGGACAGGACAACCGCGCCGGGGTAGAGAAGGACTCCTTCTTCAAGGCCCTGTTCGACTTCAGCTTCACCCGCTACGCCACCCCCAGTGTGGTGAAGGTGCTGTACATCCTGCTCATGATTCTGGTCATGCTCGGGCTCCTCATCTTCCTGGTGTTCCTGCTCTACGCCGCTACCCAGGATTCTTCGGGCATCATCGCGTTGGTCGTCGGCCTGCCCATCGCGGTCCTGTTGGCACTGTTCTTTGTGGCCATGCACCGGGTCTACCTGGAAGTCGCCGTTGCCCTGGTGCGCACGGCCCAGTCGGTTCAGAGCATCGACAAGCGCCAGGCAGAAGCCGAGCTCAACCAGACCCCGAAGGAATAGCTCATGGCTACCAACTCCCCACATCACGTGGGCGGTCCGGAGCCTACGCCCAACTTTGCCCCCACTCAGGGAGCTAACGCCATCGGCCCCCAACCGGGATGGGTGCCGCCCGTAGGTTCCAAAGGGGATAAGTTCCTTACCGCCTTGGCAGACTTCGGCTTCACCAAATACGTCACCCCCACTGTGTTGAAGGTGCTCTACGCGCTGGGAATCGTCGTTATCGTGGCCAACCTCCTGCTCAGCACGATATTTGCCGGATTCAACCCCACTAACTCCTTCGGAGCGGATTTCGGAATAGCCTCCTCCGATTCCTTCACCAGCGGGGCATTCGGCCTCGATACTCCGGAGGGGGAGTGCCTCGGCACGACCCAGCGCTACTCCACGGATGAGCCGTCCGAACTGGACCCATTCACCGACACCTACCGGCTCTGCCCCGAGGAGCACAGCGGCTTCTCCTTTTCCGATATGGGCATCCAGTTCGTGCAGTCCCTCATTGAGGGCTTCATCGATCTGCTGGTCCTGCGGATCACCCTGGAGGTGTGCGCTGCGGTGGTGAACACTGCCCGGGCTTGGCAGAACATCCAACGCCGGGCACAGCAGCGCGGCGCGGGGTCGGTGGCCTAGGAGCGCATGTCAGCTGCACCGGCGCGCCGCTCCTGGCGTCCTACCCGGCCCAACTACCGTGACCAGGCATTCGTCGTGCGTTCCCACAAGCTGGGCGAGGCGGACCTCATCCTGGTGTTGTTGACAAGGGAGCACGGCGTTGTCCGAGGTGTGGCCAAGGGCATTCGGAAAACCAAATCCCGGTTCGGTTCACGGCTGGACCGGTTTTCCCGTGTGGACGTGCAGCTCTACCCCGGGCGGAACCTGGCGAATATTACGGATGCGGCGACCGTCGCTACCTATGCCGCCGCGATCGTTGCGGATCCGGATCGCTACTTTGCGGGGGTGGCGATGCTGGAGATGTCCCAGTACTTCGGTGCAGCGGAGGGGGCTGGGCAGGCCGTGTTTACGTACCTTGACGCGGCTCTGGCCCGACTGGCTGGGCCGGAGGGGGACCTGCCGCCCGTCTGCGTTGCCGACGGTTTCGTGCTGCGATGCCTAGAGGAGACCGGGTGGATGCCGAGCCTGGTGGACTGCTCCCAGTGCGGCAAGCCGGGCCCCCACCGGGCCTTCCACCCCGCAGCCGGGGGAGCGGTGTGCGTGACCTGCCGTCCACCGGGTTCGGCCACGCCCCCGCCGCAGGCCGTCCGGTTGTTGTGGCTGCTGTGGCAGGGCCGATTGGGCACCGCTGAGACCGTGGCTCGGGAGCCTGGGATAGCTGCCGCGGCTCATCAACTGCTAGTTAGCCACGTGCGGCATCAGGTGGATGTGCCCGCAACAGCCTACGGTTCGCTGTGAGCCGCCTTATGCGGTGTACTCCGGGGTGCCGCGCCTTGTGACGAATCCAGGCCCCTGCATGATTCGATGGGAACCCTGGCACAATAGTCCGATGTGACCATCCCCGAAACCCCACCCACGCCGACCGGCCCCAGCCGTGAGGAGATCCCGGTACCCCTGCGGCCGCGCCACATAGCCATCGTCATGGACGGCAACGGCAGATGGGCCCAGGAGCGGGGGCTGCCGCGCACAGAGGGCCACCGGCGCGGGGAAAAAGTGCTGCTCTCCCTAGTGGAGGAATGCCTTGCCATGGGCGTGGAGGCGCTGAGCGCCTACGCCTTCTCTACGGAGAACTGGCGCCGGTCCACGGAGGAAGTGCGGTTCCTTATGGGCTTCAACCGGGATGTGCTTCGCCGCCAGCGCGACTACCTGGATAGCCTCGGGGTGCGCATCCGCTGGGCCGGACGGCGCCCGCGGTTGTGGCGCTCGGTGATCACGGAGCTGGAGCGGGCGGAGCAACAGACCCGTAACAACACAAAGATGACCTTGTACATGTGTGTGAACTATGGGGGCCGGGCAGAAATTGTGGATGCGGCCCGGCACCTGGCCGAAGATGTTCGCTCTGGGAAGGTGGCGGCCCGCAGCATTTCAGAGGATCTGTTCGCTAGCTATCTGGACGAGCCGGACATGCCCGACGTGGACCTTTTCCTGCGTCCTTCTGGAGAGCAAAGGACGAGCAACTTCCTGCCCTGGCAGTCCGTGTACGCGGAGATGGTGTACCAGGATGTGTTGTTCCCGGATTATCGGCCGGAGCATCTGCGCGCCGCGATGTTGGAGTTTGCGCGGCGGGATCGGCGGTTCGGCGGTTATGGGAAGAAGTGACCACGGCTGGCTTGCGGGCCCGCAGGAAAGCGCAGGGGAGTAGGCAGCTATGAGCGAGCAGATGCACCGGTCGGAGCCGACGCGGCGGCAGATCAACCGCTGGCGCCAGTACCTGGCCAACGAACGCGCCGAGGGTGCCTTGTACCGGGAGATCGCGCGCAAGCGCACCGGGGAGGAACGGGAAATCCTGCTGTCCATCGCCGAGGCGGAGTCCCGCCACGAGGCCTACTGGCGCAATCGGTTGGGGGAGCATGTTGGCCTGCCCCGGAAGGCGTCTCTGGGGACCCGGATGATGGCATGGATGGCCAAGCGGTTCGGTACCTTCTTCGTTTTGGCGCTCATGCAGTCGGCGGAGGCGCGGAACAAATATGTTGATGATGTGGACGCCAGCGACCAGATCGCAGCCGATGAGGCCATCCATGCCGAGATTGTCCGCGGGCTGGCGGCGCGGGGGCGGGCGCGGATGTCCGGGGACTTCAGGGCGGCAGTCTTCGGTGCTAACGACGGGCTCGTGAGCAACCTGGCGCTGGTGTTGGGCATGGTGGGGTCCGGGGCCTCCGCGCATGTTGTTTTGGTCACGGGTTTGGCCGGGTTGCTGGCCGGCGCACTGTCGATGGCGGCTGGGGAGTATGTCTCCGTGACCTCCCAGCAAGAGCTGTTGGCCGCAAACCGGCCGGACCCCGAGGCGGCGGGGGCGTTGCCGAAGCTCGACGTTCAGGCCAACGAGCTGGAGCTAGTGTACCGGGCGCGGGGGATGACGCCGGAGGATGCTCAGCTCAAAGCACAACGCGCCTTCGAGGCGATCCGGGAGCGGGAGGAGGCTGCCGAGGGTGCAATCGATGTTGAACCTCGGGAGGAGGACCACGGAGGTTCTGGGCTGTCCGCGGCGCTCTCCAGTTTCCTCTGTTTTGGTGTGGGTGCTTTGATTCCGGTGCTGCCCTACATCTTCGGGGCCTCCGGGGCAGTGGCGGCCTGGATCGCTGGCGTGTTGGTCTCCCTGGCTCTGCTGTTCACGGGGGCCACGGTCGGGCTGCTGTCCGGGGTGGCGCCGGGCAAGAGGGCGCTGCGTCAGCTCCTCATCGGCATCGGTGCGGCCGGGGTGACCTTCGGGCTGGGGTCCATCTTCAACGTCAGCGTCTAGGGGACCCAGCCAAACGGGGGAGTGTCACCACCGGCATGCAGGAGCGTTCGCTACCGACTGCGGCAGTCCTGGCACAGACCGAAGATCTCCGCAGTGTGACCGGTCTTCTCGAAGCCGTGGGCCGCGGCGGTATCTTGAGCCCACTGCTCCACGGGCCCCCCGTCGATCTCCACGGTGCGCCGACACGAGGTGCACACCAGGTGGTGGTGGTGGGTGTCCGTGGCACAGCTGCGGTAGAGGGTTTCCCCCGAGTCGTCGTGGAGGGTGTCTATAACCCCCATCTCGTGTAACTGCTGCAGGGTCCGATACACGGTGGTGAGCCCCACCTTTTGTCCACGGTTAGTGAGCCGCAGGTGGATGTCCTGAGCGCTGGCGAACTCCACTACCTCATCGAGGACATCCACTACAGCAGCCCGTTGGCGGGTGTTGCGTTGGCCGATCTTGATGTTTCGCTTTGGGGTGGTGGCTGGCATAAAACCTTCGTTTCAAGTTTCCCGGGGGAGGGGCGATCGATGGTCCTGAGGAGCCCGACGGGCTGTCTCATGCAAGAACCGACGGGCTGGTGCGCGCGGGAGGTGCTGCGGGGGGGGGATGTCGTCCCCAAGTGAAGTGTGAGGTGGGAGCCTCACACGGTCGCACTGGGCATCGCGTTCCGGTTTCGATCTTAACCCCGTCACGTACTGATTTTCAATAAAGTTTCAATAAGATCTGGCGTTTCTTCTACGAGATGCGCCGTCCATACGTCGGTCGCTCCTCCGGGAACAAAGAGTGTGAACGTGTGCGACCGCAGCGGCCTGCGACACGCACGGCCCCGATGCCTCCACCCGCTACAATCCGTGCAGCTCACAGCGCATTCGGAGAACATACACTAAGGAAATTTGACACTCTCCGTCTAACCCGATTACATTCGGCATAGTTCCTCAGGGACGGCGTAATCCCCCCCCTCGCTCGTCCCAACTACGAGGAACAGGCCCCATTCACTTCGGTGAACAGCGTGGCCGGGACCTGCGGTCAACCCCCCCCTATCCGCAGGTCCTTTTTTATGCTTAAGTCAAGCTGCGGAACAGCGCCTCAACTGGCGAACAGATTCGTTCGAACAGCGTCGTTCTTGCGAACGACCCTGGGGCCGCAGATCGGGCTGAAACACGCTTTCGGGTGCGGGGGTCTAGCCGCCGTGGTGCGCGAGAAGTTCGAGGATCACGACGAAGCCGCCCAAGGTGCCCTCGGTGCCGAGAATCAGAGGCCGCTGCCACCAGGTCAATGGCAGTCTGCGTACCGCGAAATAGCCGGAGAGAACCAGGGTGGTCAAGGCGAGGGCCACACACGTACAGGGCATGAGGAACACTGACCAACTGAAACACCGCGGCCAGGAGCACGGCGAGAACTGGAGTGATCGTGGACAGGGAAGCGAGTGATATCGCATCCTGCATGGCGATCTCGGGGCGGCCCAGCCACCTCTGGTGGGCAACGAGATGGGCTATCAGTTCCGCCGTGAACACGGCCGCACTCGCCGACGGCGGATGGGCACCCAAGGCCAAGCACGCCGCGAGAGTTGTAAACGCGATATAGATGCGCTCCTTCAGCAGATCGACGCGAAGTGCCCCGGCATCGCCCCGGTAGTTGCGGCTCAACCACCCATGCCAGCGGCTGCTGCCAGTGGGCGGGGAGGTGCTGGGTGCGCGGTTGTTGGTGGCGTCGTTCATAAACCCCAAGTGTCCCGCGAAGGAGCGCCGGGAGCACTGCGGTTAGGATGTAGGGGATATTCGAACAGCAGCAACCGACAGGAGAAATGCTGACAATGGCCGGCACCATCGACGCAGTAGTCAACCTAGCCAAACGACGCGGGTTGGTGTTCCCGTGCGGCGAGATCTATGGCGGAACGAGGTCCGCCTGGGACTACGGGCCATTGGGCGTTGAGCTGAAGGAAAACGTCAAGCGGCAATGGTGGCGGCACATGGTGACCGCTCGACGCGACGTAGTGGGGCTGGACAGCTCCGTTATCTTGCCCAAGCGGGTTTGGGAAGTATCCGGGCACGTAGAAGTGTTCACGGATCCTCTGGTGGAATCCCTCTACACCCACAAGCGCTACCGGGCCGATCACCTACTGGAGGCCTACGAGGAAAAGCACGGGCACCCCCCGGCAAACGGCCTGGCGGACATCAAAGACCCCGAAACCGGCCAGCCCGGCAAATGGACGGAACCACGCGCGTTCTCCGGCCTGCTCAAGACTTTCCTAGGACCCGTGGACGATGAGGAAGGCCTGCACTACCTGCGCCCGGAAACCGCCCAGGGCATCTTCACGAACTTCAAAAACGTGATGACCACCGCCCGGCAGAAGCCCCCCTTCGGCATTGCGCAGGTGGGCAAATCCTTCCGCAACGAGATTACGCCAGGCAACTTTATCTTCCGCACGCGCGAATTTGAGCAAATGGAGATGGAGTTCTTCGTTAAGCCCGGCGAGGACGAGCAATGGCACCAGTACTGGATCGATAACCGGCACCAGTGGTACATCGACCTGGGCATCAGTCCGGAGAACCTGCGCCTATACGAACACCCCCAGGAGAAGCTGTCCCACTACTCCAAGCGGACCGTTGACGTGGAATATGCCTTCGGTTTCCAGAACTCCAAGTGGGGCGAGCTGGAGGGCGTGGCCAACCGCACCGACTACGACCTGTCGGTGCACGCGAAGGGATCCGGGGAAGACCTCAGTTACTTCGACCAGGAAGCCAACGAGCGCTGGACGCCCTACGTCATCGAACCCGCAGCCGGACTTGGGCGCGCGATGATGGCCTTCCTCGTCGATGCTTACCACGAGGAGGAAGCCCCCAATGCCAAAGGCGGCACCGATAAGCGCACCGTGCTGCGCCTCGACCGCCGCTTGGCTCCCGTGAAAGTTGCCGTGCTTCCGTTGTCCAAGAAGGACACCCTGATCCCCACCGCGGAGAAGGTGGCCGAGGAACTACGCGGGCTGTGGAACGTGGACTACGACACCTCCGGGGCCATCGGCCGGCGCTACCGACGGCAGGACGAGATCGGAACGCCCTTCTGCGTCACAGTGGATTTCGACTCGCTCGAGGACAATGCCGTTACCGTCCGGGAGCGCGACAGCATGCAGCAGGAGCGGGTCAGCCTGGACCAATTGCAGAGCTACCTGGCGACGCGATTGGCTGGGTGCTAAGTGAACTCCGATATCCGCTGGGCCCTACCCTCCGACGGTCACACCTTTCCCATTTATGCCGGACCCGTAAAAGACATGGACCGCGTCGCCGAGTTTGCCGACGAGCGGGGGGTGCAGCACATTTACTTCGGGGGCGACATGTGGCGGTTGCACTGCGATGACGGGCCGGAGGCAAGCGCGGAGACGGCCACCGGGACGTGGCGTGCGACCGCCGACAAAGACAAGTTCCGCAACGCTGAGCACGTACGGGTGGAGGCGGATCGCCATGTCATCACCATTACGGCGGAGAGCTCCCGGAATTTCGTCATGGATATCGACGGGGATAAGGCGGGGCAGTTCACCAGTGCCGGACGAGGGCTGCGGAACCTGCACGTGGAGTTCGAGGGGCCTGGGGAGAAATTGCCTCTCGACGTGCAGATCTTCGTTTCCTGGGTCGCGCGGCGCTGCATGGAGACCCGCATGGTTCGGTCCACCTGGATGTGGACTTTGCTCATGCTGCTGTTCATCCCCATCGCCATCCTCTACTGGATGGGGTTGCTGCCGCAGTAGGGGGGTTTGGGGGTGGGTGTTGGCGCGTGGTGGTTGGTCGCACGGCCGGGGTTTTTACCGGTTTTGTGTCGGGTTCCGGGGGTTTATTGGCATGAGAGCGGTAAGAACGCGGTGGGTAGGGGGGGCCGAGCCGCGGAGGGCCGCGAAGGGGGGCCGACCGCAGCGGGTCCTAGAAGGAGGCCGAGTCGCTCCCGCCCCCGAAGTCACCGCCACCGTCGAAACCGCCGCCGTCGCCCCCACCGAAGCCGCCCCCGAATCCTCCGCCGAAACCGCCAAATCCGCCGTTGCCGCTGAGCAATGAGCCCAGCACCATGCCGGTGATGAGGTTGCCCCCGCCGAATCCGCCGCCAAACCCGCCGCCGCCGAAGCCGCCCCCGTAACCACCGCCGTAGTAATTGTTGCGGCGGGAGAACTCCTCCATGTCGTGCTCGACTAGTTGGGTGGCCTCCCGGGCAAGCTGACTGGCGCTCTGTGCATGGGCCAGGGCTGCCTTCGGGTCAGCAGCCCGCACCTGCGCGGCAGCGTCCAACTGTGCGCGCGCCGACTGGGCGGCAGTTCGGGCGTCCACACCGATCATGCTGCCGCGGGTGTGGATAGTGGATTCCACTGCCCTGATGTACTGATCGACGTCGGACAGGGTCCTATCGACCATTTCGATGGTGCGCCGATAGTCGTTGTCGGCCCCGCGAGCCTCATCGAGCTCCACGTCTAGGGCACTGTCCGCCTCCAGCAGAGCCGAGTAGCTGCCCAATGGGTCGGTATCACCGGACTGGCGGGCCTTGGCCACGGCCTTCTTCGCCGCGGTCGCGGCGTCGCTCAGCCCCTTGCGGTCGATGTCTGCCTGACCCGCCAGCAACCCCTCGGCCTCCCGGATCTCATCCTCGACCTCAGCAATGAGTGCGGTGAGGTTTGTTCGCGCGGCAGAAAGGCGTTCCTCCGCGTGCTCCACGGCGGTGAGCAGCGAGTCGGCCTGCCCCAGGGCCATGCGGGCTGCGCTGATGGCGTCCACCAGCCCGGCCTGCTGCCCTGCTGGCTTCGCCGCGAGTTCCCGCCCGTGGCCCACGGCCTCCTCAGCCGCATCCACGCTCGCCTTGGCGATAGCCGGATTGTCCGCGATCGACTTGACCTGCTGTTCACCCAGACGCTGCTTGAGCTGCTCCAAGGTGTGCTCGGCTGGAGCGATCCGGGCCCGGGCGTCCACAATTCGCTGGGTGAGCTCCCCGAGCAGCTTGGGTGCATCGATCAGCTCCCGACGCAATGCAGAGAAATTCTCTGCCTCCCCATTGAGCTGCTCGTCGGCGGAACCGCAGGTGGAGATGATGTCCACGAGGAGTTGCCGCACCTCGTTTTCGTCTCGGTGGGGGTCGATGCGCAGCTGCTGGTGAATACCGTGGGCCCGATTGAGCGCCTCCCGGGAGTGCTGTACGGCGCGGGCCAAGCTGCGGGTTCGCTCGCTGCCGAATTCCTCTTGGGCGGTTGCGTACTCCTGCTCGCCCTTGCGGATCGATTCGTCCGTGCTCTGGAGCTCGTCCTGGGCGAGTTTCCACAACACGGGGGTGGGTTGCCGGGCCAGGTCATCCGTTGCCGTGGGGGAGAGCGACTTGGCTGCCTCGAACTGCTGCGTCTCGCGCTCCTTGCGACGGCGCTTGGACCACCAGAAGGCCCCGGCCCCGCCACCGACGACAGCCACGCCGGCTGCCCCCATCCACCCGAGAGTTGCGGGATCCGTCTTTTTCGCCACCTTCCGCGCAGCGGCTTGGGCACCGGCGTTGAAGTCGTCGTCGGCGAACTTCTTTACAGCGGCATCTTTAATCTCACCGGCAGTCGTCTTGGAGACCGATGCGCCCCAATCGGTGCCGACCCGTCGATCTTGGGTGCCGGTGACCAGGACCATCGTGTTGTTCGTGCGCACCTGGCTGCGCAACTGCTGCGCGTAAGCCACTGGATTTTCGGTGGGAATGCTGGGCACGAAGACGATGTAGAGCTTGATGTTGCTCTTGGACACTCCTTGCCGGAGCATCCCGGCGATCTCGTCTCGTTCGCTGGGGGAGAGCACCTTGGATTTGTCCACCACTTGGCTGTCCAACCGGACGTCGGTGGCCGTCGCGGTTCCCTGTGCCAGCGTAGTCGCCGCCGTGGTCCCCTGTGCCAGCGTGGTGGCCGTCGCGGTTTCCTGTGCCAGCATTGCGGCCGTACCCCTCGGAATCGGTGCCGTCTCCGCCGCAGTGGCCAGAGGCATTCCATTTGCGACGCCGGGTCCGACCAACCCCAGGCCCAATCCGAGCCCCATCCCAAGGATCACAGTCGAGGCGACCCTGGCGGCGGTGGCCGCTGTGAGTCGAGGTGACGGGGGCTTGGCTGGCGCGCTGCGTTTCATGGGCACCACCATAACCGAACTGCCTGACCGCCTTTGTCCCACTGGTGTCGTATGGTTTGTCCCATGTCTGTTGGGCGGGTCCTGCGATTGGCTGTTCAAGGAGTCGGTTACGTGGTGGCCGGCACGTTGGTGCTGGGGCTGCTTCTGCCGGTGGCGACCGCGACCCACGTTTGGGCTCACGCGCGCGGAGACGATCGGGCCCCCGTGGACACGATCTTCGTTCTAGGGGCCGCTCAGTACGACGGGGTCCCCAGCAATTGGTTGGCGTCCCGGCTCAACCATGCTGCCGAGTTGTACAAGCAGGGGATTGCACCGGTCATCGTCACCGTCGGGGGAGCTGCGGACGGCGACCGTTTCACCGAGGCGCAGGCGGGGAAGAACTACCTCGTCCAGGACCTCGGGGTGCCGGACAGTGCGGTGGTGGAGGTCAACTCGGGGCGGGACACCCTGACTTCCGCGCGGGACTTCGCCGAGGTGGCCAAGCAGAACGGCTGGTCCAGCACCGTGGTGGTGACCGATCCTGCACACAGCCTGCGAGCCCAGCAGATGGTCCGGGACCAGGGCCTGCGGGCGGGCAGCTCTCCGACGAGGCAGGGGCCCAGCGTGGCGACGCGCAGCGAGCAGATCTCCGGGATCGTTCGGGAAACGGGGGGCATGTTGTACTACCAAGTTGTGGAGCGCCCGGGGTTATTCGGCCGAGGATTGTCCTCAGCCGGCAATGCCTAGGCTGGTAGTCATGCCGGAGATGTACGTCTACTCGGAACACGAGCTCGCGCGGCGCAGCCCCGTGGCCCCCAAGACCTTGGGCTTGCCCGGTTCCGTGCGTGATGGCCGGGACGATTTCGATCGAGATCGCGCCCGCGTGCTGCATTCCGCCGCTTTGCGTCGCCTTGCGGACAAGACGCAGGTCGTGGGGCCAGGGTCCGGGGACACCCCCCGTACCCGATTGACCCATTCTCTTGAGGTTGCCCAGATCTCCCGGGGGATTGGAAAAACTTTGGGCGTGGACCCGGATCTGGCGGAGCTTGCGGGTCTAAGCCACGACATTGGGCACCCCCCGTACGGACACAATGGGGAGCGGGCCCTCGACGCCGCGGCGCAGAAAGCCGGTGGCTTCGAAGGTAATGCCCAAACCCTGCGGATCCTCACCCGCCTGGAGCCGAAGACGCTGGTCGCAGTTGGCAACGCACCGGGCCTCGGCAGTGCGGCGGGGGTTGGCAGCACGCCGGGCGCCGGGGACACCGTGCAGTCCTTCGGGCTCAATCTCACCCGGGCGAGCATCGACGCGGCCTGCAAGTACCCGTGGGGTCCCCTGGCGGAGGACGGTTCCAAGCGGCGGAAGTACTCGGCCTATCAGGATGATCTGCCGGTGCTGCTCTGGGCCCGGGAGGGTGCCCCGGAGGGGCGGAAATGCCTGGAGGCGCAGATCATGGACTGGTCCGACGACGTCGCCTATTCGGTCCACGACGTGGAGGACGGAATTCTCTCCGGCCGGATCACCTTGGATGTTTTGTGGGATCTCGTGGAGCTGGCGGCGTTGGCCCACAAGGGTGCGGCTTTGTTCGGGGGCGATCCCGAATCGCTTCTGGACGCCGCTGCCCGGTTGCGGGATATGCCCCTGGTGGCCCGTGCAGCCGACTTCCGGGGATCACTGCAGGACATGGTGGCGCTGAAGGCGATGACTTCCGAGCTGGTGAGCAGGTTCGTCACGGCCGCTGTAACCGGTACCCGCCGCGCCTTCGGCCCGGGGGCGCTGGGCCGCTATGCCGCAGATCTCGTTGTGCCAGAGGATGTCGTGGCGGAAGTTACCCTGCTGAAGTCCGTCGCGGTGTTGTACGTCATGGATGAGCAGCGCCACCTGGCGGAACAAGAACGCCAGCGCGACCGTATCTTCCGGGTCACGGAGTACCTGTGGCAAGGGGGCTCCGGGGCCCTGGACCCCATGTTCCGGCCGTGGTTCGAGGCCGCGAGTTCCGATCCGGAAAAGCTGCGCGTCGTGGTGGACCAGGTGGCTTCGCTCACCGAGGCGCGGTTGGAGCGGCTGGACAGATACGCCAGCGGCGTGAGCGTGGCGTGGGCCTAAGACCGCTGTTCGGCGTCCGGGATGGTACAGAAGCTTTGGTAGTGGTCGGGGGAGTAGTACCACACGTCCGGATCCGTTTTGCTGCCCCCGCCCACGACAATGCGGCGTTCCCCGCGGCTTTTCTTCCCCGGGGTCTTCACCGTGTACTCCCGGTAGTAGTTGCCAGGCTTCTCGGGTAGCAGGTGTTCGTAATTGCCGAAGTGCTTGCCATCGGCTTCGCCGTCGTCCGGCGGAGCGCCGGTGAGGATGTCCCGGGCCTGTTTTGCCGCCTCCGGCGGTAGCGAATTGAGGGTGCAGGTCTCGGACGCCGACTTAGCACCGCTGCTGCTCGGGGATGAATGCTCGCCGTCACCGTTGAAGGCCTGGTAACCCAGGCCCGCCGCTGCTGCAAGCACTGCTGCAGCCAGAGCCACGGATGTGCGGCGGGAGGGGGCCGATGGGCGGGGCCGACGGTCGCGCTGGGACATGCCCGCAATTGTGTCACATTGGACTGCTACACCCGCACGGGCGTGATGGGCAGCCGGAGCGCGCCGGGTGCGCTGGTCGGAACCACGGGATGCTTCGGCGCGACCGGTTCAATCCGCTGGTAGGGAAGCTGCTGGGCGGGTCGCGGGTCAACCTCCCCCTTATTGGGCCACATTGCGGCAGCGCGCTCAGCGTTGGCCGTGATGGACAGGGAGGGGTTCACTCCCGGGTTTGCCGAGATGGCAGAGCCGTCCGTGATGTGCAAGGTGGGGTACCCCCACGCTCGGTGGTAAGGGTCCACCACACCGTGATCCGGGGAGCTGGAAATTGCACAGCCACCGAGGAAGTGAGCGGTTAGTGGGATGTCGAACACCTCCCCCCAGGTGCCACCGGCAATCCCATTGTTCATCAGGGCCGCGAGGTGGCGGGTGGCGTCGTTACCCTCCTTGATCCATGAGGGATTCGGCTCCCCCGTACCCTGACGGGACAACAGCACCCGGAACGGGCCGATCCTCTTGAGATACGTGGTCAGCGAATTGTCCCGCGTTTGCATGACCAGGTTGATCACGGTCCGCTGCGACCACTTATTCAGTTTGAACAATCGGGGAATGTCCTTGCGCTGGAGCGCGACCTGGCGCAAGAACTCTAGGAACCTCGGCCGTAGCTTGTCGCCGTCCGTCATGAGCGTCTGCAGTAGCGCCATGGAATTGGAGCCCTTGCCGTAGCGGACGGGCTCGATGTGGGTATCCGGCGCCGGGAAATAGGAGGAGGTGATCGCCACGCCCTCCGAGTAATCGTTGTTTGGATCCACGTGCTCCACGTTGGCTCCCAACAGCGCCTCCGAGTTGGTGCGGGTCATCGTGCCCAGGGCGTCGGAAAGGTGGGCAAGGTTGCCATTGTGCTTCTGGCGGTGCAGGAGGTTTTGGGTGCCCCACGCCCCGGCGGCCACCACGACGTGGTCTGCAGTGAAGATCCGGCTGGGGCGCTGGCCCCAGGGCAAGGAAGGGCCGGTGCGGCGTGTATGGACCTCCCAGGATCCATCTGCCTGAGGCTTGAGCTCCGTCACGCTGGTGCGGTCGAAGACCTTCGCGCCACCCCGTTCGGCCAGGTAGAGGTAGTTCTTCAGGAGAGTGTTCTTGGCGCCGTGGCGGCATCCGGTCATGCACTCGCCGCACTCGTGGCAAGCGGTGCGATCGGGGCCGACCCCACCGAAGTACGGGTCCGAAACCGTTTGCCCGGGTTCACCCTTCAACCCGGCCTTGGCACCGAAGAACACGCCAACCGGGGCGAGCCGGAAGGTATGGCCCACGCCCATTTTCTCGGCGACCCTCTTGGACAGCTTGTCCGCCGGGGTCATGGTGGGGTTCTGCACCACGCCAAGCATGCGGCGGGCTTGGTCGTAGTAGGGCTCCAACTCCGCCGACCAATCAGTGATGTGGGCCCACTGGCGGTCCTCGAAGTAGTCCCGCTCCGGCTTGTACAGGGTGTTGGCGTAGTTCAGGGATCCGCCGCCCACACCCGCCCCGGCGAGAATCATGACGTTGTTGAGAAGGTGGATCCGTTGGATTCCGAACATTCCGAGCTGCGGGGCCCAGAGAAAATCCTTGAGGTGCCAACTGTTCTTCGCGAAGTCCTTATCAGCGAAGCGCCGGCCGGCCTCGAGAACGCCGACAGAGTACCCCTTCTCCGTTAGGCGCAGGGCGGTGACGGAACCCCCGAAGCCGGATCCGACGACGATCACGTCGAAATGGGTGGGTGCGTCCGCACCGGAGTGGGCGGAGGGGCTGCTGTCTGGGCGCTGGGTGGCCATGGGGGATCGTTCCTTTCCGGTCGATGGCGGCCTCCGGTGGGGTGGGGCCGGGATGAGGTGGAGCGGGGCCGTGTTGAGCTGGGGCCCGAAACGTTTCTAAGCTAAACAAAATCTACCGGCGGTGGAGCGGTTTTCGGGACAAATTGGTTATGACCGGCTGTACTAGCATGTGGTCATGGCAAAGGGACGCATCCCGGAACGGGACATCGAGGCGATCCGGGAACGCACCCCGATCGAAGAGGTGGTGGGGGAATACGTCCAGCTCAAGCCTGCGGGCGCCGATTCGATGAAGGGGCTTAGCCCCTTCAAAGACGAAAAAACGCCCTCCTTCCACGTGCGCCCCAACAAGGGTTATTTCCACTGCTTCTCCACGGGGGAGGGAGGGGACGTGTTCAGCTTCCTCATGAAGATGGAGCACGTCACCTTCCCGGAGGCGGTGGAGCAGTGCGCCGAGCGGGTCGGCTATCGCATCAGCTACGAGGGTGGGGGTCCTGGGAACCGCGAGGAGCCGGGCACTCGTCAACGGCTGGTGGCCGCGAACAAGGCGGCTTTCGAGTTCTACCGGGAGCAGTATGACGGCTCTGAGGAAGGGGCCGAGGTGGCCCGGGCTTTCCTGGCGGATCGCGGTTTCAGCGCCGAACATGCCGCCACATTCGGCTGCGGTTACGCCCCGGGGGGATGGGACAAGTTAACCAAGCACCTGCAGCGCAAAGGCTTCAACTTCAAAGAGTTGGAGGCGGCGGGGCTGTCCAAAATGGGGAAGAGGGGGCCGATTGATCGCTTTCACCGGCGGCTAATGTGGCCCATCCGCAATGTCGCCGGCGATGTCATTGGGTTTGGTGCTCGGAAGTTGTTTGAGGACGACAAACTGGGCAAATACATGAACACGCCGGACACGATGCTCTATCACAAGTCCCGGGTGCTGTTCGGGATCGATTTGGCGAAGCGGGAAATTGCGAGCTCCCACCAGGCCGTCGTGGTGGAGGGGTATACGGACGTGATGGCACTGCACGCCGCGGGGGTCAAGACGGCGGTGGCGGCCTGCGGTACGGCTTTCGGCGGGGATCACCTGCAGATTTTGCGGCGGTTCATGCTGGATGATCAATTCTTCCGCGGGGAGATCATCTACACCTTCGATGGTGATGAGGCAGGGCAGAAAGCGGCGATGCGGGCATTCGAGGGCGACCAGAGTTTCGCCGGTAGGTCTTATGTCTCGGTCGCACCGGGCGGGGAGGATCCGTGCGATATTCGGATGAACCGGGGGGATGCTGCTGTCCGAGAGCTCGTGGCCGCGCGTCTGCCTATGTTTGAATTCGTTATTCGTTCCGTTATCGCTCAGTACGATACGGCGAGTGTCGATGGCCGCCTGCAGGCATTTCGGCGGGCCGTGCCGGTGTTGGCGGGGATTCGTGATGAAGCGTTGCGCGATGAGTATGCGCGTCAGGCGGCCGGCTGGATTGGGTGGCAGCAGGAAAACGAGCTGGTAGCGGCGGTGCGCGAGGAGGGCAGGAAAGGCCCTGCGGTACCCCGGAATCTGGAGTTTAAGCGGGGGTCCGCGCAGTCCGTCGGAGCCGGGGGAACCGATTCGCGCGAAGGTGTGCCCGGGAAACCCGCCCTGCGGGCGGTGAGTGGAATGGAGCGGCCCGATCCATCGGACGAGTATTTGGACCGTCCAAGGCAGGTACTCAAGCTGGGTTTGCAGGAGCCGGAGTTAGTCGGGGCGATGTTGGATTACATGCCGCCCGAGAGTTTTGTTCATCCGACCTACGTTGCCGTTGCGCGAGCAATTGAGGAATGCGGCGGAGCTGCCCAATCCGATGGTGGTCCTGCGTGGATCGATGCGGTGGGTAATCATCTTGCGGACGCCATGGGCAGGGCGGTCGTGTCAGAACTCGCAGTGGAAGACATTCCCTGTGACCCGGACCGTTTAAAACCATATGCCAAAGCGATTATGGCCAGTATGCAGGAACGTTGGGTGGGCAATGAGGTCGCGGATTTGAAATCCCGGCTTGGCCGCATGCGTGCCGATATGCAAACGGAGGAATACCACGCCCTTTTTGCAGACCTCGTGGCACTGGAGAAATACCGTCGTTCGCTGGAGGCGCAGGCCGCTGAGTACGGGGGATTTTAAGTCAAGCGCGTTTGTCGGTTTTTGAAGGGTGTTGCGGGCCGGGAAACCTGGACGGATTCGATAGTGCGGGTTTAATCGCGCGTGGTTTTGGTGACTACTGCTCGCGCTGGCTACGAAGGTGCCTCTGGCCCCTCGAGAGGGCTGGGGTCAGGCCCGGATCGGGTTGCCGCGAAGGGGTTTGGGGATCGGCTTCGGAGTGGTTTTCCACAGTTTTCAGACCAATTTTCGGCGAAATTTTTGGCCTGCCGCACAGGCTCTATGGGCCTCTGAACAGTACATTTGGGATCGGGAACCCTACGAAAGTTGCTTGCAGTCTGTGAGCAAGCTGTCTCTTGCCCGGCACATCCCTGGCTCGTGCGCTACGTTGTGTGAGGAAACCGTTCGGAACGGCGTCGCAAACGGCGGCGCCGGAGTAGGAGAGCTTGGGGGTCAGGAGTGAAACGGGGGAGTTCACAGTGGGGACAGCAGCCCAACAGTGGAGGTTTTGGGACACCTCCGGAGACGTTGGCGCGGATGTGTCCACGACGGGCCGGCAAGTTTAAGGGGCGCCCGCACGGGGAGGACGGCGCGTCCCGGAGTGGTGTCCGGTGGGAGGGTCGATCGCGCGTCTGGACCTACTCGGCTCCGCGGTCTACGCGTTGGATGCACGTTGGTTTACGGGAGCGCAATGGGGGAGGTTCCCCGGCGTGAGGTGTCTGCGTTCGCGGGTAATCCGCGCTGTGTGTGCCGCTGCGGTGGTCGGGTTCTCCGCCGCCGCGAGTGGGTGTGGTGTGGGTGAACTTTTGGTGAACTCGCGAACCGTTCAGGCGGACGCGGAGTCTAAGAACATCGAGGGTGTTGCCGGGGAGGCTCGTACACCGGGGATGCCTGCCCGACCAGTGACCACTAGTGATGGGAGGATGCTGCGCCCCGAGGGGCATCGGGGCATGTGGTTTGAGACGGAGCCGACCGATCCGTGGGATCAGGCGGTGTGGCGTTCGCAGAAATTCGTGGGCGACCCGCTGGAGCTTCCCACGCTGGGTCCGGGAACTGCTGAGGAGCCGTTCCACGGCAAGCCGGATATCTGCAGTGCACCGTTGAGTGAACGCTTGGATTCAATCGGGATCGAGAGGACTAAGGCTTTCAATGGTGCGCAGTTAGTCAGTGATCACCATTATTACATGTGTGTTTACTCAATCAAGGAGCAGGTCTCCAAGGTTGCTTGGCCGGGTGGATTCAGCCTCACTCACCAGTCTTTCGACAAGAGCACTCTACGAGACGATGTGCGGATTGACGACATCCGGGCCAGAAAGGCTCCAACGCTGCCTGGAAACGGAGTTTCGCTGAGTGATCCGAAGCTCGACTTAAAATGTGCGTATGCCGAAAACTTCGACGAACTCAACGCGACCTCAATGGTGGATTATATGAAGTTCGAAGCTGCTTTGGGTTCGGATGAACCATGCAGTCCTGTCGTTAGTATGTATCAGCTCATCTACAACACAAGGGGGAAATGATGCTAGAGCTGCAACCTATGGAACTAGCCGGGGCTGTCAGGGGCCTAGGCGCAACCGCCACCTCTCTTGGTGGTGGGGTCGCGGGGGAGGCACCGCTCGAAACCTACACCTCATCACCTGCACTGTCACTAGCGTTCGCGCAACACGGTTCCTTCTGGAGTGGGCAACCGGGGTCTGCCTGTGCCGTCATTGATGCTTTGAGTAGGGATGTCAGTTGGGCCAGTAAAGCGCTGCAATCCCACGTGAGCGCGATGATCGCCCAGGATTCTTCCTCCGCAGCCTCCCTTTCCAAGTTGCAATGTGAAGCGGGGGATGTGGTGGTGAACGGCGAATGCACCTCCGTGATGGATTTGCGCAACCCGTTCCAGATAACGAACCTCGCTTACGCCCCAGTCGTCCCTGTCGTCGAAGCCTCTACACCTTTGGACGCGCTCTTGGTGATGTTCAGCGGTTCCGATGCGGCCCCGCTTGCAGCAGCAGCGCGTTGGGACCAGGCAGCCGAGAGTATTACGGCCGCCATGGACCACCTAGGCCGCGTGTCGGGGGATGTAGCAGCCGCCGCCGAAGGGATCTCATTCGACGCGGCGCGCCAAGCTCTTGCGGACATCACCTCGTCTGGGCGCATTCTCGCAGCCAACGCTTCCATCATGGCCGCCAACGCTCGCGTCTTCCCCGAGGTTCGAGCCACCAACCTAGCCGCGCTAGAAGCGATCAAGGTTTCCCTGGCGGGCATCACTGAGCCTGCCGAGAAGGTTGCAGCCGAGCAAGCTGCCGTCGTCACCTTCGTGTCCACTCAGCTCGGGCCCTCGCTAGACCTCCTCACGCCGCCGGTCGTGAACCTTGGGGTCCCTGTGCTCGGGCACACCGGAGGCGGAGCCTTCGATACTTCGGGCCCAGCCACCAACTGCGGGCAAGTAGTTATCACGTCGCCAACCTCCGCCCAAGGCGTAGCAGCAGCTCAATCGGGGGCAACCCACGTAGCACAACCAGTTAACGCGGCCCCGGCCACCGCTAACCAGGCGCCCGTCGCCCCTGCTGCCGGGGGCATCCAGCCGGTCTCCGCCCCAGGCGGTGGGACCCCGCAGCCCACCGCCGGGGCGGGCGTGGCACCAGCGACACCCGCCGGAGCGGGAATCGGACCTGTCGGCACAGCTCCTGCACTGTCCAACAGTGGCCTGAACGCGCAGAACGCTGGCGGCACGGGCTCCGGTGTTCACACACCGGGAACCCCGGCAGCGGGGACCTACGGGGCCATCGGCGGGACCGCAACCGGGGCCAACAACACCGGGACCGGGCGTGGGCTCACGGGCAACCCGGTGGGGGCCGGGTCAAGTGTCGGAACCGGTGCCGGTATAGGGGCCGGCACTGGCCGGGGATACACGGGCAACTCCGTTACCCCCGGTCCCGGCCGCCCGGGACGGGTCACGCAACCACTACTGCCCAAGGCGGTAGTGGACGCCGACGCCCGAGCCAAGGCTGGCGTAGGCGGCCAGGCCATCGGTGGTCACACCACCGGCGGCCGGGCAGGCGCCGCGGCTGGCGGAGGTAAATCCCGCGGGGGAATGTTCGGTGGGCTCCACGGCGCGCTGGGGGGCGCAGCCGGAGCCAAAAACACCGGGCGTTCCCGCCGCTCCAACAAGGCTTCGACCGGGGGCTTTGTCGGAGCAAACGAGTACGGAGTTGAGGAGTACTACCGGAGGGAATACCTGGGGCAGAAACCCCGAACCGTCCGGCCAGTGATCCGATAAATTCCGCTCGCTCAAAAACGGGCTGGTGGTGGCGTTATAGGGGGCGTCACTATCAGCCCACAGGAAGGGGATTGGTGTAATAGGGGGCATCAATCCCCTTCCGCTATTTCCGCCGTCAATTGTTCCTACCAGCCGGGAGAAGCGTCATACCTCGGCAGCTGATAGCGGCGGCCGCACTACGGCCACAACCTGCAACGTCTTCCCCATGACGATCTATTAACATCAGAAGATGTACTAGCCACCCGAGCTGATCAAGCGGTTAGCCACCCGTTCAAACGGTTAGCCGCCCGCGCCTGTTGCGCGCCGCGCGACAACCGAGCTCGCGACCTACCGGCCGAACCTCCGCCGACCAGATCCACCGCGGTCCACCCGATCGTTCGGGTGCTCCGTATCCGCCTCCACGATCGTTGTGCCATCCCGTAAAGCCGACCGGGAAGAATCACTGAGATCCCGCACCTCGTGCATCCGCGGATCCGGGTCCAGCCGGTTGGCCAAGGCCTTCCGCCCCGTGCGCAAGGCCGCTTTCGTGATGTCCGAATTTACCGCCGTCTGATACCCCCTGCGGATCTGCTCATAGCGGCGTCGACCTGCTTTGGTCCCCATCAGGTAACCAGCAGCGGCCCCGGCAACAAACTGAATCATGGCGTCTCCAGACGGATCAATGAACGTGCGTGCCCACTATAGCGCCGCGCCCCCACCCCATGCCCCACCGCATTAAAAGACATCCATTATCAATAAATGTGCAGGTAGGAGCGCTCCGCTCGGTGCGGGCCCGGTCGACTCTGTGCCACCATGGGACAACACAGTCCCAACACAAGGTCCCGACCCAAGGAAGAACAGACAGTGAACAATCCCACGGACGCTGCGGCGACCACGAAAACCGATACTTACGCCACGGTTAGGGGCGTCGTTAGCAAAAACAAAGCTGAGCCAGTCGAACTCGTCGACGTCAACATCCCCGCGCCTGGCAGCAACGACGTTGTTGTCCGCATCCAAGCGTGCGGCGTATGCCACACCGACCTCGCCTATCGCGACGGCGGGATCACCGACGACTACCCCTTCCTGCTCGGGCACGAGGCCGCCGGGATCGTCGAGAAGACCGGCGACCGAGTAACCCACGTCGCCGAGGGGGATTACGTGGTCCTCAACTGGCGTGCCGTATGCGGGGAATGCCGGGCCTGCCTCAAGGGCGACCCGAAGTACTGCTTCAACACCCACAACGCCTCCCGGTCCATGACCCTCGCCGCGGACGGGACTCGCCTGGAACCCGCACTCGGCATCGGCGCCTTCGCCGAAAAGACCCTCGTGCATGAGAAGCAATGCACCAAAGTCAACCCAGATGCCGACCCCGCCGCCGCAGGGCTCCTGGGTTGCGGAATCATGGCCGGGCTCGGGGCGGCCGTCAACACCGGGGAAATCAAGCGCGGTGAATCCATCGCCGTCATCGGCGTTGGAGGCGTGGGCATGGCCGCCGTCGCCGGAGCCCGCCTGGCCGGAGCCACCCCGATCATCGCCATCGATCGGTCCGACGAGAAGCTCGCCCGCGCCAAGTCCGAATTCGGGGCGACCCACACCATCAACTCCGCCAACCTCAGCGATGAGGAGCTCACCGAGAAAGTTCAGGCCCTCACCGACGGCTTCGGTGTGGATGTTGTTGTGGACGCCGTGGGCCTCCCGGAGACCTACAAGCAGGCCTTTTACCTTCGCGACCTCGCGGGACGGGTGGTGCTCGTGGGCGTGCCCACCCCCGAGATGAAGCTGGAACTGCCCCTGCTGGACGTGTTTGGCCGGGGCGGATCGCTGAAGAGCTCCTGGTACGGCGACTGCCTGCCGGAGCGCGATTTTCCGATGTATGTGGACTTGCACCTGGAGGGCCGCTTCCCGCTCGGCAAGTTTGTCGACGAGCGCGTGGGGCTGGACGCCGTGGAGCAGGCCTTCGAAACCATGAAGTCCGGCCGCGTTCTGCGCTCGGTGGTCGAACTGTAGGGGTCTGGCCCGGCGCTCGGGGCCCGCTCGCCCCGGCTTCGGCACCCGGCCCCTGAGGCTCGGCCCCCGGGCCCCGTTGCGCGCCACCCCTCTCACCCCCACCCCGCTCACCACCGAGCAATACCCAAACCCACCCCAAATTAAGGACGAGACCATGGCAGACACACGCTCACACCCGCCCCAATCCGCAACCGGCCTGCGTATCGACCGAGTGGTCACCCACGGCATTTTCGCCCTCGACGGGGGTGAATGGGAGGTCGATAACAACATCTGGGTCCTCGGGGATGACGAGCAGTGCGTGATCATCGATGCTGCGCACGAGGCGGCCCCGATTGCCGCCGCCGTCGCCGACCGCGAAGTGCTGGGCGTACTGTGCTCCCACGCCCACAACGACCACATCACCGTCGCCCCGGAGTTGGCCCGCCGGTTCGACAGCCGCGTATTTGTCCACCCCGGCGATCGGATGCTGTGGGACGAAACCCACCCCGATGTGGAACCCTTCGACCTGGCAGACGGGGACACCTTCAGCATCGCCGGAACGCAGATGCAGGTGATGAACACCCCGGGCCATTCTCCGGGGAGCTGCGCCTTCTACCTGCCGGAGGCGAAGGTGCTGTTCTCCGGGGACACGCTATTTGCCGGCGGGCCGGGCGCCACGGGCCGGTCCTTCAGCGACTTCGGGACCATCATCGAGTCCATCAAGCAGCGGCTGTTGACGCTACCCAACGACACCGAGGTCTATACCGGCCACGGGGATGCCACGCAGATCGGTGAGGAAGCTCCTCATCTGGAGGAGTGGATCGCCCGCGGCCACTAGTCCGCCCCCTTTCGCCGGTGGACTTATACCCCCTGGGGGTATATCGTGGCGGGTATGGCTACCGTCGATCTCACACTGACCGGCATGACGTGTGCCTCCTGCGCCAATCGCATCGAACGCAAACTCAACAAGTTGGATGGCGTAAGCGCTAGCGTCAACTACGCCACGGAGAAAGCCCACGTCTCGAGCGAGGACGATCTGGACCCGGCACTCCTGGTTCAAACCGTCACGGGGATGGGTTACGGGGCCCAGGTAGAGGCCACGGAAGAACCGGCCGGGTCCGCCGCCAACGAGTTGGCTTCACTGCGCCGCCGGTTGTGGATCGCGGTTGCGCTTTCCGTCCCAGTCATCGTTGTCGCGATGGTGCCGCCGCTGCAGTTCCCGGGGTGGCAATGGTTCAGCGCCGTGCTCGCGGTGCCGGTGGTGGCGTGGGCTGGTTGGCCGTTCCACCGAGCAACATGGGTGAACGCCCGGCATGGGGCCGTCACGATGGACACGCTCATCACCGTGGGATCTATCACTGCGCTGTTCTGGTCCCTCATCTCTCTATTCCTTGGGGACGCCGGTCACCTGGGCATGCGTCACAGCTGGAGCCTCATGCCGCACGTCGGCGCGGGTATGGGCGCGAGGGCGGCGATGGGGGATGTCTACTTTGAGGTGGCCGCAGGTGTGGTCACCTTCGTCCTGGCCGGCCGCTACTTCGAGAAGAAGGCCAAGGCCCGGGCCGGGGAGGATATGCGGGCGCTGACGGAACTGGGCGCGAAGCAAGTGACCATTGTCGACGGGGACCGAGAGCGTCGGGTTGATGCCGCCAAGGTGGCGGTGGGCACCCAGTTTGTTACCCGCCCGGGGGAGCGGATCGCCACCGATGGGGTGGTCGAGCAGGGCACGGCCGCGGTGGATACCGCGATGCTGACGGGGGAGGCCGCGCCCGTCCACGTGGAGCCAGGTTCCGAGGTCGTGGGTGGCACGATCAGCACCAATGGACGGTTGGTCGTGCGGGCTACGAAAGTGGGGCAGCAGACAGCTCTGGCCCAGATTGCCCAGCTCGTAGAGCAGGCGCAGACCGGGAAAGCACAGGTCCAGCGCCTGGTGGATGCCGTGGCCCGCGTCTTCGTTCCCGTGGTGTTCGTGCTGGCGGCGATGACGCTGCTGGGTTGGGGCGTGCTGGCGGGCCAGTGGACCAAGGGGTTGACGGCCGCCGTGGCAGTCCTCATCATCGCGTGCCCATGCGCGCTCGGGCTGGCTACCCCGGTGGCCCTGCTGGTCGGCACCGGCCGCGGGGCGGCGAAGGGGATGCTCATTCGTGGCCCTGAGGTGCTGGAACGGGTTCGAGGTGTGCACACCGTGGTGTTCGATAAAACCGGCACGTTGACGACGGGCCAGATGAGCGTCAGCGAGGTCCGCCTCACCGCGGGGGCCCAGTATGCAGAAGGTGAGGCAATCGCCCTGGCCGCGGCTGCCGAGATGGGCTCGGAACATCCGATCGCCACCGCGATTGTGCGGGCTGCGGGGGAGCGGGGGATCCCCGTACCCCGGGCCCGCGAGTTTGAGGCCACCCCCGGCTGGGGTATCTCCGCCCTGGTGGCGGATGGTAAAGCGGAGCACCGGATAGAGGTTTGTCGGCCGAGCGGTGCACGGTCGAATCGCAACCAGACGGGGGACCGTGACAACGAGACCGGGGCCGCCCAGACCGACGTGGAGTTGCGAGTAGACGGGGCCACGGTGGCGATCATCGGTGTGGCGGACCGACTCAAGCCGGGAGCTGCCACGGCCGTCCGCGACCTACGGTCCATGGGGATGGATGTTGTGTTGCTCTCCGGCGATAACCAGGAGGTGGCCAATTACGTCGGTGGGCTCGTGGGGTTGGACGCCACTAACATCCGCGCCGGTGTGAGCCCCCGGGGAAAGGTGGACACCATTCGCGAGTTGCAGCTAGCGGCGGGGCCACGGGGGAAGGTCGCGATGGTCGGAGACGGGATTAACGATTCGGCCGCTCTAGCCCAGGCAGACGTGGGGATGGCTATGGGAAGCGGGACGGACGCGGCGCTCCAGGCGTCCGATATATCCCTGGTGCGACCCGAAGTGGGCGCGGCCGTGGACGCATTGCGGTTAGCCAGGAAAACGTTCGGCACTATTAGGGTGAATCTATTTTGGGCAATGGCCTACAACGTGATCGCGTTGCCGATCGCGGCTATGGGATTACTGAATCCCATGCTCGCGGGTGCGGCGATGGCGTTGTCCAGTGTTTTCGTTGTGGGGAATAGTTTGCGCTTAAGGAGGTTTCAATGACCAGCGGATATGTCAGCGATAAGGCCCGCTATAGCGCGCGATTGAGGCGCATTGAGGGGCAGGTGAGAGGGTTGGAGCGAATGGTTGAGCAAGAGGCCTACTGCATCGATATTCTGACTCAGCTTGCCGCCCTGCAATCCGCGTTGAAAGGGGTTGGCCTCGCCTTACTGGAAGATCATATGAATCACTGTGTGGTGCACGCAGCGCGGGCCGGAGATGAACAAGCGCGCCAGAAAGTGGAGGAGGTGACCGCCGCGGTCGGCAGGTTGCTGAGGTGAGCGAACTGGGTCGCCAGCGGGATCTTGTGACCGGATTCACCTTGCTCCCGTAAACGACAATCATTATCGTCAAGCGGGACATGATCCCGATTGACCCCTCTACCCACCCGAGCGCGCCCGACGCGAGCGCGTCTTATCCACGCCCGTCGCACCCTCATCCCCGGCGACCCGCCCCCGGCGCGGTGCCCCCTCGCGTCCGCTGGGCGGCGCTTGCCCTCCTGCCCATCCTGGCCGCCTCCATTCTCGCGGCCACATCGCTGGGGGCCGCGGCCATCCCCCTGGGCGAAGCGAGCGGGTACATCTGGGCGGCCATCACAGGCGCCCAGCTGCCCCGCGAACAGTTCACGGACTATACCGTCGTCACCTCCATCCGCTTGCCCCGGGCCCTCCTAGCCGCGCTGGTCGGCGCGGGTCTCGGGGCCCTGGGTGTGGCAGCTCAGGCGATGGTGCGTAACCCGCTGGCGGATCCGTTCATCCTCGGCATCTCCTCCGGGGCCTCCGTGGGTGCTGCCGCCGTCATCGCCCTCGGCACCCTGGCCAGTTGGGGCGTGTATGGCCTGTCGATTGCGGCGTTCGCGAGCGCGTTAGGGGCGTCCACAATCGTTTACCTCCTGGCCCGGACGAAAGAGGGACTGGCACCGACCCGCCTCATCCTTGTCGGCGTGGTGCTCTCCTTCGGTTTCCAGGGGCTGACCAGCGCCATTGTGTTCTTCGAGCCGCGCGGGGAGGCCGCCCGAACGGTCATGTTCTGGCTGCTTGGCAGCCTCGGCGGGGCCTCCTGGTCCCATATTCCCGTCGCCGTCGGCGCCGTAGTCATAACCGTGGTGGTCCTGTTCAGCCGCGCCCGGGTGCTCGATGTTCTCTCTACTGGGGACGCCGCCAGCCTGAGCATGGGCATCAACCCCAAGACAGTGCGAACCCAACTATTCGTCCTCGTCGCGTTGGGCACGGGAGTTCTGGTGGCCGTCAGCGGCACCATCGGGTTCGTGGGCCTCGTGATCCCCCACATCGTGCGGATGGTGGTGGGCCCAGCTCATCGCGCCATGGTAGTGCTGGCGCCGCTGATCGGGGCAATCCTGCTGGTGTGGGTGGACGTATTCTCCCGGAGCATCGTTCCGCCGCGGGAATTGCCGATCGGGGTGGTTACTGCCCTGCTGGGGGTGCCCATCTTCGTTCTCATCATCCGGTCCTCGCGCTATGTCTACGGGGGCAGCCGATGACGCTTCAACCCCTGGGCGTGACGGTGGACGGGGCCCAGGTCGCCGTGGACGGGGCCACCATCGTCACGAACGCCAGCTTCGCAGCTCAGCCTGGTGATTTCGTCGCGCTTGTGGGACCTAACGGATGCGGCAAAACAACCCTGCTGTCCACCCTCTACCGAGCCCGGAAGCTCAGCGGCGGGCAGATACGCGTCGGCGGGCAGGACCTAGCGGACCTGGGCATTCGGGACAGCGCCCGCCTCGTCGCCGCGCTACCGCAAAGCGAAACGCACGAGCTCAACTTCCGGGCCGAGGAGGTCGTCAGCTTTGGCCGCCGAGCCCACCCGACGGATCGGGACGACGAGCTCATCACCGAAGCAATGGAGCTCGCCGGGGTGCGCCACCTGCGAGAAGCGCCGATTCTCAGCGTCTCCGGCGGCGAGCGGCAGCGGATTCTGCTCGCCCGCGCCATTGCCCAACACACTCCGGTGCTCGTCCTCGACGAGCCGACCAATCACCTGGACCTCAGCCATCAAGCCAAGTTGCTGCGCACCCTTCACACCCTCAAGCGCAGCCGGACGGTCCTCGCCGCGGTGCACGACGTGAATCTCGCTATGCATGCGGACCTCGTGGTGGTGATGGTCGACGGCACCGTGCGCTGCTCGGGACCGCCATCGGAGGTGCTCACGCCCCAACTTGTCCAGGAGGTCTATGGCGTGCAGGCCGCCGCCGTGCGGCACCCGATCACCGGCAGGCAGGTCTTGCTGTTCGGTTGAGCCTCGCAAGGGTGGTCCCCCGCCCGCTCTGGCTCGGGCCTTTCGCGCTTGTGCCCCTCATTTCCACACCCCCCAACTTGTCCACCAGGAAAGGAATTACCGTGAAGAAATCCCCCGCCATCCCGCCACGCCACCTCCCGCCTCGCCACTTCCCGTCCAGCCCGGTCCCGCCATCCCGATCCGCCGCACTCCTGGCCACCGCCCTTCTGGCGGCCGCTGGGCTCACCGCCTGCGGAGCAGACGTGGAAGACACGCCGCAGGACCGCAACATCACCGTCACCAACTGCGGCGTCACGCAGACCTACCCCCGCCCGCAGCATCCCGTGGCCTATGACGTCTCGGCTATCGAGAAGATGTTCTCCCTGGGCCTGGCCGATCAGATGCGCGGCATCGTTATGCCCAAGACGGTCAACAGCGCCATCGGCAAATCCCCCTACCACCAGGACTATCACTCGGTGGAGACCATCAGCGACCAGGTGCTGGGCCAAGAGGCGATCGTCAACGCCAAGGCCGACTGGGTCTTTGCCGGGTGGCAGGCCGGCTTTAGCCAGGAGCGGGGTGTCACGCCGCAGTCCTTGGACAAGTTGGGCATCCACAGCTACATGCAGGAGGAGACCTGCTACAACTACGGCGCCGGGGGCACCAAGGAAGCTAATCCCGCCGCCCCCGATCAGCCCATCGAGGCGATGTACCAGGACCTGCACAACCTGGGCGAGATCTTCGGCGTCCAGGATCGCGCGGAGAAGCTGGTCCGCGATCTGCGCGACCGGGAGCGCAGCCTCCACGACAAAGTGCAGGCCATCCCCGCCGCCGAGCGGCAGAAGGTCTTTGTCTACGACTCCGGGACGGATGAGCCGTACACCGCGGGCCGGCGAGCCGCGCTAAATTCGGTCATCGACTTGGCGGGCGGCCGCAGCGTGACCGGGGACGTGGATGCGCGCTTCACCACAGTGGGGTGGGAATCCATTGTGACGGCCGAGCCGGATGCCGTGGTGGTCATCGACTACAACAAGCAGCCAGTAGCGGACAAGATCAACTATCTGCGAACCCAATCACCAATCAAGGACACCCCGGCGGTGAAGAACAACCGGATTTACGTCATCGACTACGGGGAGGCGGTGAGCAACCCCCGCAACATCGAAGCGGCGGAGAAGCTTGCCGGATTCCTCGCCGGAAAGTAGGGGTTTCGTGCACAACAGCGCTGAAAATCCCCAGGGCGAAGCGAACCCGATGGCACGCACCGTCGCTGACCTGGTCGCCGCCGCGATCGCCACCGAAAGCACCGCCGATACCCCCACCGCTGTCCGGAGCGTGTTCTACATCGAACACGGCACGCGACTGGGCACACGGGTCGGCACGGGTGGGGAGGATGTGGTCTACCGCAACCGCTATGTCCTGGCCCGCATCGGCACCAGCTTCGGGGCCTGCGCCTGCGAGGCCGGTGCGGTGGGCCCGGAGGTCGCGGACTTCTCGGGAATGCCGGCCGCCGACATTCTCACCCAGGCACCTGCGGAGGTGCGGATGGCGGTTTTGGACGCCTGGCTCGCCGAGCACGCGCCCCACCGCTCGCATCCGCTGGCCACCTCCGTGGAACTACCGACGGGCACCCCGCTGCAGCGAGCCCTGGCCCGCGACGCTGCCATCGTGGACCTGGTCGCCCCCCAGGTGGGGGACACCATCGCCGTGGTGGGGGTGGTAACTCCCCTCGTCGAAGGATTGCTCCGCCGCGGGGCACATCCCCGGCTGTGCGATCGCAACGCGGAGACCTGCGTGGGGTTGCCCGTCGAGCAGGATCTCGATGCTGTCCTGACCGGTGCCGACCGTGTCCTGGCTACCGGTATGACCGTTAGCGATGGCAGCTTCGATGTGATCCGCCAGCACTGCCTGTCCACCAACGCCCCGCTGTACATCTACGCCCAATCCGGTACCGCCATCGTCCGTGATTTCCTCGGCGCGGGCGTGCGGGGAATGACCGCAGAGCACTTCCCCTTTTCCCAGTTCAGCGCGGACGCGACCCCCATGTACGTCTACCGCACCGGGCAGGAGGGTACGCGGGAGCTATGACGGATCGACACATCGCCACCCGAGTTTGGCCACTGCTCCTCGTCGCCGCGCTGGGTTTGGCGCCCTTCACCGTGTTCAGCAACTCCCTAGTGGACATCGCCGCCGATGCCGGGTCCACCGACTCTGCGGTGGGAAGCCTGCGGGGCCTTGGCGGCGTGGCCGCCATCCTCGTAGGCGTATTGTGCGCCCCGCTTATTGACGCGTTATCGCGGCCCCGGCTCATCGCCTGTGCCGCCGCCGTACTGGGCGTGGGCTGCGCTATCAGCACCGAGGGGTCCACCTGGGCCTGGGTGGCCTTCTGCGTACTCATCGGAGCAGGAACGGCGATCCTCAACCCCGCAGTGTCGGCCCAGGCCAGCGACACCTTTACTGACAAGGCGGATGCGGGGCGGGCGGCGACCCTGGTCAGTTCCACCATGACGCTTACTGCCATGCTGGCCGCGCCGCTGCTCGCGGGTCCCGCTCTGTGGTGGGGGTGGCGTGGAAACATGGTTGCCCTCGGGCTCGCCTTCGCCGCGGGGGCAGTGGTGTTCGCCCGTGGGGGTGGTTCGGGTCGCGCCGGGGTGGGGGTGGCGTCCCCAAGAACAAAACGCTATCCCGGACTGGCCGCCGCGGCCCCGCTGCTTGCGGTCTCCACGCTGCGCACTGCGGCGTTCATGGGTCAGTTGGCCTTTGTCGCCTCCCTGTACCACGAGCGATTCGGGCTGGGCCCGGAGGTTTTCGCCTGGGTGTGGAGCCTGTCCGGACTGTCCTTCTTCCTGGGCAACTTTGGGGGTGGGAAGGTGATTAAGGGGGTCCGGGCGCCGCAACGGATCGCGGGGCTGCTCACCGTGGCGGCGATGGCGAGCGCCCTGGCGATTGTGGGGTTGTGCTACGCCCCGACGCTGCCGCTGGCCCTCATCGCTACTTCCGCAGTGGCCGTGACCCACGCCGTGATCGCCGCGTGTGTGACCACGCTGCTGGTGCGCCAATCGGAGGCCGCCCAGGGCAGAGGCGCCATCCTGTCGCTCAACGGGGTGGGGCAGAGCGTCGGCGTGTTCCTGGGGGCCTCCGTGGCGGGGGCCGGGTTGGCGCTCGGGGGCTGGGGTGGAGTGGCCGCGGCGCTGGGCGGGGTGTCCATCCTCGCGGCGCTGGGCGGGGTGTGGGCATGGTGGGAGGCGGGCCAATGATGGGGCAGGGACATTGTTGGGGCCACCACGGAGAGATCCTCCAGGGGAGCTTCACGGGGATCGGACAGGGCCTGGTGAGCCTGCCCATTGCCTCCCGGGGCAGTTGGGCTCGCTTCACAGTGGATCGGCATTCCCCCGCATCCGTCGAGCCCCCGGCCACCGACTGCTACGAGGGCCAGAGCCGCGGGCTGAGCCGGATTCGATGCAGCTCCTGGCGCTCGAAAACCGCCGCGGCTGCGCACCTGGCGCTAGAGCACATCGCCGCATATCGGCCGGAGGTCGCCACATGGACCGGGAGCCTGGAGGTGGGCAGCTCCCTGCCGCCTGGTTGGGGGATGGGCTCGTCTACCTCCGACATCGTTGCCGCCATCCGAGCAATCGCGAACGCGGCAGGCATCACCTTGCCCCCGGAGGCCATCGGCCGCATCGCCGTGCGGGCGGAAGGGGCCAGCGACCCCCACGGGGAGGCGCTTCCCGTGCTCTACGCCCAGCGGCGCGGCCACGTTGTGCGGCGCTGGGACCGGCCCCTGCCGCCGCTGGTGCTGGTGGGGTGCCGGTGCGGGCAGCCGGTGGACACTGTGGGAACCCCGCCGCTTGAGGCCGATACCGAGTACGACGAGCTTCACACCCGGTTGGATGTGGCGATCCTGCGCAGCGATGCGAGGGCCATCGGGGAGGTTGCCACCCGCAGTGCGGAGTTGAACCAGGCCCGGGTGCCCAAGCAGCGGTTCGGGGAGCTAGTCGAGATCTGCGCTGATTGCGGTGGGGTGGGGGTGCAGGTCGCCCACAGCGGCGCGGTCGGCGGCATTCTTGTGGACGCCACCGCGCCGGGCGCTGCTGCGCAGTGGGCGCGATGCCGCGCAGCCCTGAACCATGCTGGGTTCCCGAAGACGGTGGACGAGCTGGTGGGGAGCATGGCGCAATGAGAATTCACGATCACGCAGCCGGCGCCTTGGGGCAACCGGACCTCATCGACTTGGGGGAGGGGTTGTATGTCCTGCGATTCGAATCGATGAAGGTGGCCTCTGCGGAAGGGGCGGTGCGCAGTGTGCTGCGGGATGGGAAGGTACGCCCTGGGGGCACGGTCGTCGATTCATCTAGCGGAATCTACGCCCATGCCCTGGCCCTGGCGTGCCACCGGCATGGCTTGAGGTGCCACATTGTGGGGTCTACGACGGTGGATCCCACGCTGGTTGCGCAGTTGCGGTTGCTCGGCGCGACGGTGGAGCGCATGCCGTCGTCCGATTCCCTGCGCCTGGACCAGCACCGCCGCGTGGGTCGGATACAGCGATTGTTGGCGGAGAACCCCGGGTGGTACTGGATGCAGCAATACCACTGCAGCCGCCATTACGAGGGTTATCGACCTCTTGGGGACGCCACCTACACAGCGCTTGCCGATGCGGGGCACGGGGAGCGGATACGCCTCGTGGCCGCAGTGGGTTCCGGGGCCTCCTCGGCGGGACTGGGGGAGGGAATGCGGGCGGCGGGCGCGGATGTGGAGATCGTGGGCGTGCAGCCCTTCGGCAGCGTGACTTTCGGTTCGGCGGATGTGCCGGACCCGGACATGCTCATCGCGGGGATCGGTAGCTCCATCGAGTTTCGGAATGTGCGCCCGGAGATCTTTGCCGCTATCCACTGGGTTTCCTTCGAGGTGGCCCGGGCCGGGGCGCGTGATGCCCTGCGGCAGCACGGGCTGTTTGCGGGCTTGTCCACCGGGGCTTGCTGGGCGGTTGCTCGGTACGAGCATGGTGGTCATCGCGGACGCGATGGCGACGATGGGCGGGGCAGCGACAGTGGGCTAGGCAGCGACAGTCGGCTAGGCAGCAGGCGCGGCATCCAGGACGGGGACAGACGCGAGGGGAAAGACAGCAGACGGGCCACGGTGTTCGTGGCCCCGGATACGGGGCACCGCTACCTGCACAGCGTCTTCGAGGGACCGGATAGCCAGTTAGGGGACTTACAACCCTCTTGCGTGGATGAGGGTGGCGGCGGCCTCCCGGAGTTGCCGTGGTCTATGACGAGGCACCCGGAGCGGTGGGCAGGGTAGCCCCGGTGGGTTACATTCGGTAGCAGATGAACTCCCCGCAGCACTAAGGAGGGTGGCTGATGGATCAGCCAACGTTTGACCCCAATGACCCCCATGGCGGCCCCGGCTCCGCCGAAGGGGGCGGGGCGGATCGACCGACCCCGCAGGCCTCCCGGGGCTTGCCGCCGGCGGCAATTGCAGCGATCGCGGTGGGGGTGTTACTGGTCATCGCGCTGATCGTGGGGTTTGCCGTGACGCGTTCTGGGGAGGACACATCGGCGAGCGGGGCGCAGTCCGCCGTCTCGGCGAGCCCGCAGACCTCCGGGTCTAGCGGAACTGCTTCGGCATCCGTTTCTACGTCGGCACCGATTCTTACCGGGGTGCCCTTCGACGGGCAGGGCCAGGGAGCCGTTCAGGCCGAGGGGCAGGCCGAGGGTGCTGGGGCCGGCTTGATGCCCGCCCCCACGGTGGGGCAGCAGGAGCAAGCGGCGCCGGTGAACCCGGAGGCGTCGGCTCCGCAACCCAATGGGGCGCAGCAGGGCCAGGGACAACCGATCATTCCTGGGCCTCCGCCGCCGGAAACCAACCCGAACTACGAGTGGTTCATTCGCGGCCCTTACGCAAGTTCGTGGACGTGCCAGCAAGCAAAAGACGTATGGCCCGCTGGTAAGCGGGATTGCCAGCAGGGGCCGGATGGCAATTGGTACCACTGGGCTATTCGTCAGGCCACGCACTAGGGGCTTCGCCGAACGGCACGGGGCTGTGGCGGGGCCTGAGGGGTGGCAGGGGGACCCATAGGGGGCCAGGGGTCTCGGCTAGAGGTGTTGAGGGGGGGGGAGCCGGAGGAGACCGGGCCCTTATGGCGTAGAAAGCCTCCGGGCATAAAAAAGCTCCCCCAGCTGGACTCGAACCAGCAACCCTTCGATTAACAGTCGAATGCTCTGCCATTGAGCTATGGGGGAAGAACTGCCCTGCTGGGCAACGAGACCATACTCTAGTGGGGGGCTGGTTTTCCTCCAAATCCGCAGATGGGAAGCAGTGTCCTGGCTGGCAGCCGGAGGGGCTTCGCCCCGGTGTACCAGGGGCGGAGACGGGTGTGGTTGAATCTTGTGGTGCTGGGGCTATAGCTCAGTCGGTTAGAGCCGCGGACTCATAATCCGCTGGTCGCGGGTTCGAGCCCCGCTGGCCCCACTCCTATACGCAAGGCCCGAACCTTGGCAATCGTCAGTGATGCCGGTTCGGGCCATTTTGCTGCGCCTGGCTTCACACAAAGGGAGGGGCGGTGTGCCGCGCCGACGGGTAGCCCTGGGCGTCGTGCCACTACGAACCGCACAAGCGTCTCTCTGAGGCGCACCTGAACCGAGCGTGCACATAAATGCTGGGTGGAAATAGGGCGATGGATGTGAGGCGGGCGGACGGAAGGCTACCGGACCCCCGTGGGAAGCCTGCTTCGTGCACCGAAATCGAGTCGACGGAATGTGATCTTCGTCACGTTTATTCGAACTCGCGCCTGACTAGTGTTTTGAAATTGGCGCGACTTGAGGGTACCAGACGTGTCAAGCCCCCGAACCCTTGCGTTGGCAGATTGGTTAGTCCAAAGTCGCACCTAGGCGGCCACAGACGCCGTCGGGAGAATCAATCCGAGATGGGGTGAGCAGTGAGGATCGACACGCAGAACGTGCTGCAGAAGCGTTAGTCCCGGGGGCGAGCGGATAGTGCTTCTACCCGCCGCAGTAATTCACTCGGTCGCATGGAGAAGGCGTCCGCGAAACGGCAGAAGACATCGAGGGTAGGGCTAGTAGCTCCAGACTCCAGACGGATGACCCCTCGGGTACTGATCCCTACGGCCTGGGCGAGCTGAGACTGAGTCATCCCGCGCTCGCGCCGCAGGGATTCCACTACTCGCCCCAGCATCATGCGCCGCTGCTCCTGTAGCCGCAGTTGTGCGGCGGATAGGTGATCAGCGGACTGGGGCATGACAACCATTGTGCCCGAGGACTTCGGATCAGCAAACAACGATAAGTAATCATTGCTCCTCCTCCGCTCTTGATGTTCCCGGCTGGTGACAGTACTGTCACTTTTGAGGGATATCAAGTGCCGCAGAGGGCAGTGATGGGAACACCACACAAGGGGAAAGTGATGAAACGAGCCAACACCACAACCGCCGCCGCGGCCGTCATTGCAGGAGCACTGCTTCTCGGGGGCTGTGGCTCCCAGGAGGTAAGTAACGGCGGTGCCAAACCCGCGACAGCGGCCGCACCGGCAGCAGTCACGGCGCTTCCGCAGGGCGGCCAGCCGTCCGCAGACCAGGATCGGATGGAGGCGTACCGCAAGCAGATTGCTGCGGCGGCATCCGTAACCTTTGACGGGCCGAACTACCGCATCTATCCGGAGTTGATGACGGGGGAATACCAGTACGCCCTGATAGATCTCGGCGGAGACGGACAGAAGGACCTACTCCTCAAGCGGGTTTCTAGGGAGGTCAGCCCAATCCGCGCCTTCACCTACGACCCGGCCAGCCGAACCGCGAAAATGATCGGAGACCCCGCTGGCGACGGGGCGGCCTCTGCAGGGGGAGAGCGGGCAGCCGTTGCCGCCGCAGTTCCAGATGGAGGGATGCTGGTTTCCGATGGCCGATCCGGCACTGGCCTGTACACCACCACGCTCTGGAAACGCCAGGGGTTCGACTTGCAGAAGACTAGCCGCGTGTGGAACTACCGCTCCGACCAGAAACCTGGCGATCTGCAGACGATGGAGCAACCCATCAAGTGGTTTGCAGCCGGTGATGAGCAAGGCTTGACCTCCTCGCCGACCCAAGAACCGGCCCCTGCGGGAGCCCCTCAACCAACGTTCGGCCAGAGCGGTGAGCAGCTGCAAAGCCAGGGTCTCAGTACGAGCAGTGGTCGATCTAAGGCTGATTACCCCTCATTTACGGCTGGTCGAACCGGTACGGCGTGGGATCCCAGGCCGAATCACACCTCCAAGGAGTTCGCCCGGGCGGTTTATAACCAGTTCATCGAAGCCTGGATTCGCGACGGTAACGACTCCCCGCAACTGAGCGTGCAATCACCGGTCACTGGTCAGACCTATCAGATGAGTTGCGAGAAATCTAAGTTTCACGTCCTGTGTGCGGGTGGGAATGACGCGAAGGTCTACATTTACCGCCCAATCCCCGCTGACGTGACGATGCCCTACGACATGCAATGGGGATAGTGCGGAAGATGGACACGAGAAAGCGGAAGCGGGACAATAATGGCTGGATATGATCTGTATCGCTCTTTGGGGCTCAATTCAGCGCACACGCCGGAACGGCTCGCTGGAACCATCAGTTTACTCAAGGCGCAAACGGACGCCAGCGACGCGGCGCGCATGGAGGAACTCACCGTTGCCGAGAAGATCCTCGGCAAACCCGGACTGAAGGCTCAGTACGATTCGCGTCTAGCAAATCCGGAGGGTCCAACCGTTACCGTCGATGATTTACGCCAGCTAGCGGGCTCCGGAGCCGGTTCCCGCGACATTCTGGCCGTAATCCGAACTTATGTCGTGCGTGCGGGGCACCTAGCTCGGGCTTACCCCAAGGCGGCGGCGGGTAGTGCGTTGGGCGTGGTGGTGATACTGGCCGTGCTCATCGCCGGGTTCCTCGCAATCGGTGGTGGGGGTGGGGGCTCGGATCAATCGGGTTCCTCGGGATTGTTCGGGGGATCCTCCCATCAACGGGCCGACGGCCTTCCCTCCTTCGAGGACGAGAAGAAGGACGATTCTGTTGCACAGCCGGGGGAGGAGATTACGTTTGTGGATGGCGATCTCTATACGTACCCAGACGGACACAGCGAGTTATCAAAATCTGCAACAAAGTGGAGCATCAGTGTAAATAATTTGCGATTGCGAGACGTTTACAAGCCGGGTGATTCTAACGCGCCGAGGGATCATCCTCTGTCTAAACCATCGAAGGATGGAGTGAGTGTGTGTTACGACGAAACGGTCAAGTTTATTGAAGCGGGTAGCGAAGTCTCGCAGTCGTCAAGAGTCGTAGACAAGTACACGGTTTCCAATGCTGCTGACGAACTGATTGTTTGGACTTGGACGGACAGGTCATCTTGGTCGGAACCACTAGGCAGTAGGGAGATTTGGGCACCGGGTGCGGATAAGTCCTATGTCCGTAACCAGGACGACCCTTTGCTTGATAAGCCGCAGATTTCAGGGAATTCAGCGCTTTTCAGCGTATGCCAGGAGTTGGAGGTCCAATCCGATGGGTCTGTTCCCAGTGAATGGATCGGGTTTAAAGTGTTTCCCAGTGGTTCGGCACTCGGTGAAAGGCAAGGGTCAAAGACCCAGTGGATCTTCGACATGCCCGCCCACTAGTGCCAGGTCCGCCCACTAGTGCCGCTGGGGCCGGGATTGACGTTTACACCGCGACGTCCACCACCGGTTGGCCCGTGGGGGTGGTGGAGCCCCCTGTCGGCTCTACCGTCACCATGAAGCGTGTCACCCCGGACATTCCCGCCAGCACCGCCCGGGTTTCGGGGTGGACGTCCCCAGCCTCCATCACCCCGGCTGAGCGAGCCTGCCCTTCGCGCATCATCCACATCTGGTAGGCCTGCCCCTCCGGTGGGGCCGGGACGTCAATTAACCGGACGGTTGCCTCGTCCGAACCGGGGGCATGAGCCAGCGAAAACTGGCCACCTGCGGGCACGTCCAGGGTGGTTTCCGAGGCGGCGGGTTCTTCAGGCTGAGACGATTGGGTGGTGGTAGCGCGGATGTCGGTGGCGTCCGGACCGAAAAATCCGGCGGCCCACAACCCCCCGCCGCCCAATACCGCCGCCGCAACACCGGCAGCCGCCAACAACACCCCAGAATTGGCCACACGGCGCCTGCGACCGGGACCCGTGACGGGCTTTGCAGAGCGCGAGCCTGATCGTCGGCGCAGCAACGGCGCGACATCATTCGAGCCCCGAGCGCGGCTGAGAACCGCCGCAAGCACGCTGTCGCGAAGCTCCGTTGGGGCGTCCGCTTCCACGCTGGCCGCCAACGCGGCTGCGACCTCGCTGTAGTCCGCTACGCGCCGGTCAAAGCCGGGGTGCTGCGAACGCAACCGATCAATGGTGGGTTGATCCTGGGCATCCACGGCGCCCAGCGCCACCAATGCAGCCCACTGATCCAGGTCATCAGCCGTCACTGGTCCAGGCACCTCCTCAGGGCCGTCAAGCCATCTCGAATTCTGGACTTCACCGCCGGCAACCCGGCACCCACGCGCTGAGCGACCTGGCGCTGCGTCAACCCCTCGTAGTACGAAAGCAAAATCGCTTCCCTCTGCTTGTCGCTGAGAGCACCCAAGCACAGGGCCACCGCATGCCGCTCGGAACGCTCCTGCTGAAGCTCCGGGGGTGTCTGCGGGGATAGCACAAGATCCCGCCGACCTGCGGCTGATTGCCGCGCGCGCAAGGCCTCATTGTGCCGGACCACATCGACCGCCCTGGCGTGGGCCACGCTGACTATCCAGGCCACAGCCGAACCCCGACGGGGATCGTAGGACCCCGCCCGGTCCCACACCAGCAGCCATGCCTCCTGGGCGGACTCCTGAGCAAGGTCGGGATCGCGGATGACGCGCAAGGACAGGCCATGAACCCGGGCCTGTAAAAGGTCGTAGAGCTGCTCGAAGTAAGCCACCGCATCGTTTCCGGTAGTGCCAGCCATACCGCGCAGCAACTCCCGCGCACGGGATTCGATGGGACTAGTGGCTGGCATGGTGGTGGGTTTCTTCCTCCGGAGGGCGCAGGGGCTAGGAGCAGGTTAGCGAATCGCCCGGATCTTTCCGACGTGCACTCCCTGTCCACGGGGGATGCGCGCCGCTGTGGCGCACCCTTCCAAAAGGCGCGCCCTCCTAGTCGCGGGGGAGGCCGATAATCCGGATCTGGATGCGAACTCAGTAACCGGTTGGCAAAATAACCTTGAGGTTTGAAGTCAACTGGACCCATCCCGGGTCCCGCTGGCTCCGAACTACAGATAACGGCACACCGCGCTCCGCAGTGTGTTCCGGCTGGACCCCAGCACAGACGTTTCGCAGGAGGAACTATGAAAACCCGTACTCGTATCGCAACCGCCGGTGCTGCTGCCGCAGCAACCATCGCCCTCACCGGTGGCATGGCCTCCGCCGCCACCCCTACCCCGCAGCAAGTCGCCTCCGGCAACTTCTCCGTCCAAGGCGTGGACGTTGCCGCCGCCCTTCCCGGCTGGGACATCAACAACGCCCAGTCCCAGGCAGCCGCTCGGGATGCCATCGCCCTCGCCGTCTCCGCTCAGGGCGGCAAGGTGGATGTAAACGCCGGCAGCTTCTCCGGCCCGGCCGGCATCGCGATTGGCGACGGTGCCGTTGTCAATGCACAGGGTGTGAAGCCCGGTTTGGCCATCGGCATTGCAGGTCCCGGAACCACGGTAAACATCTCCGGAACCGCGCCTGTGAAGTGCGAGGGTAACGCAGCCTTCGCCGGGGATTTCCAGACCCTCACCGGCTGCGTGATCTACCAGACCCCGCAGGGGCCGGTTAGCATCCCGCTGTCCGTTCTGCCCCGCTAGGCAGCTTTCGCCAGTACCCGCCAGGCGGCCTTAGTGACCTGGCGGGGTGGCCGCCCGGGCGCATGCCGCGGCATCATCCCGATCTAGCGCTACAGCTCTGGATTCGCGGCCCGCCACAATTGGGCGTTGAACTCCGCCCATCGCGATTTGGCCCAGGGCCCGAACGGGCGATCGGTAAGAACGACCGCGGCTGTTCCGCTGCGCTGGTGGAACCACGTGAACGTCCCGGATTGACCGAAGTGCCCGGCTACATCCGGCGGCATCTCAGCGGCCAGCCAGTGGGGTTGTTTGGCCCCATGAATCTCAAACCCCAGCCCCCACGGGCAGGGGTTTTGCCGTCCGTATCCCGGCACAATTCCGCCGAGCTCGGGGTTTTGCACCGTGAGGGCCTCTTGCATGGTCTGCGCGGCGAGCAGCGTGGGCGAGAGGAACTCCCGCACGAGAGCAACCATGCTGGTGAGGTCGCTGGAAAAACCGTGGCCCGCGCTACCTGTCAGGGCGATATTCAGCCCCAACGGATTGCAAACGCCGAGGCGGACGTATTCGCCAAACGGGATTTCCGTTGTACGGGCGATCACGTCCGCCAGGATCTCAAACCCCGACGACGAATACACCCGTTTAGCGCCGACCGGAGAGTGTTGAATCCGAGACGAGAATTCAACGCCAGAAGTGTGTGACAGCAGTTGCCGGACCGTGGGTGGGCAATCGAACCCTTCCACCAAGTCCGAATCCACCGGCTGGTCCAGACTGAAGGCGCCCTCCTCAGAAGCTAGCAACACTGCGTAGGCGCTAATCAGCTTCGACACGCTCGCCAGGGGGTAGACGCGGTTGGCGTCGCCGTAGGTCGCGCAATCTCCCCCGCTAACGACGGAGGCCGACACGTTGTCGGCTGGCCACTCTTCGACCTGCTCTAAGACGCTGTCTAGCGCCGAGCCTTTTCGGGGATCGCTTCTTGACACGGTCATGGCGACTCGTTGTTCGCTAGTGCCCTAGCTTCCGCTGCACCAATTGAACGAGGCCGTCCACGGTCCCGGCGGATTTAACATCCGGCTCCTCCACCCGAATGCCGTATTTATCCTCGAGCTGCACCGCAATCTCGATTTTTGTCAAGGAGTCGACGTTCAGATCGTCGTCCAGCGAGGACCGGGCCCTAATCTCGTCGGATTCAATCCCGGTAGCGTCCTCCACAATCTGAATGACGGAGGACAACACGCCTCCGTCAGACAAATCGCCCTTGGTGGCCGTGGGCACATCGCCTAGCGCGCTCACCTCCCCAGGGCGGGCTGCCCCATCCTGGTTCGCCGGGGCAGTGTTCCGTGGGGCACGATTTTCCGGGCTAGCCTCGTCCGCGGTATCCGGTGCGATGCCGGATTTCTTCAACGCGTCCGCCATACCCGTGGACAGCGGGGAGGAGCCGGAGGGCTGGGAGCTGGGCTGACCAGGGGCCATGCGGGAAGATCACCTCTCTGAGGGGCCTACAGGTGGAAACGGGAAAGACCGCCGATCCCGCTACAATGCAATACCGATCAAGTGTAACAACGCCACCGCAAGACCAGACAACAACTGTTCGCTATTCGAAATTGTGGACCCCGGTGTGCTTTACCGACACCGACCGAAGGGAAGGCCGCCACCATGAGCCTGTCGAGCACCGTCGCCAACCTGTGGCGCGCGCAGCGCTCCATCCGCCATCGGGTGGTGGAGCGCATCGGCCACAATTCGAAGGAGCTGCCCTCCCTGGGGGAAGTCGACCGCCAGTTCACCGTCCACACGGACGCGGCCATCAACGTCTACGAGGTCGGTCCGCGAGATGCCGAGGTGACGGTCCTCTTCGCCCACGGCTTCACCCTCACCGCCCAGTCCTGGGCCTTTCAAGTGCGCCACCTGCGCAAGCGCCACGATGTCCGCATGCTCATCCCGGATCTACGCGGTCACGGCCACAGCACGGACGGCAACGAGCTCAGCGTGGAAGCCACAGCCACGGATCTCCTCGCGATCCTGGCGCAGGAAGTGCCGCGCGGGGATGTTGTGCTGGTGGGGCACTCCCTGGGTGTGATGACGATGCTTGCGGTGCTTCGGCGGATGGACGCCAGTACCCGGGCGCGGGTGAAGGGCGTCGCTTTGGTCAACGGGGCAATCCGGGCATTTGCGTCCGCAGGAGTGGCCACCGTATTGACCACCCCACCGGTCCGTCTACTGCGGCGGCTGGGAAAGGCAACGCCGAAGCGGGCAGAGCGGGCAAAAGACGGCGTGGAATGGTTGCTTAAACCGGTGATCGCCGCCTTCGTGTACCACGGTGCGCTGGAGGAGGGCCTGTCCGATCACTTCGATATCGTCGATTTCCACGCCCAGCAGATCGATCAGACGTCGATAAAGACCATCCTGGGTTTCTACGACGATCTGGCGCGCCACGATGAGACCGACGCGGCCCCGGCTCTGGCGGGTATCCCGGGGGTGGTGATGGTGGGGCGCAAGGATGATGTGACCCCCGCCAGCCAGACCCGGCAAATCGCGGAAGTGTGGCCGGACTGCACGCTACGGGAGGTGCCCGAGGCCGGGCACATGCTGGTGGTGGAGACCCCGGAGGCCGTCAACGCGGAGTTAACCCGGTTGCTCAGCTCCATTGGGGAGCAGGCGGGCCAGCAGCCCTAACCCCGCCCCCGGGTGCAAGCCGGGGTGCCAGCCGCACCCGGCCGTTGCGCAGCTCGGCAGCCCCGTTAGACCACCGTCGGGTCGGTGATTTCGAACTTCTTCGCCGCCTCAGCAGCGATGGAACGATCGATCTTGCCCTGGCGGGCCAGGCCCAACAGGACCGCCACCGCAACGGACTCCCCATCGATATTGAAGAACCGGCGTGCGGCCGCCCGGGTATCCGCGAATCCAAACCCATCCGCCCCCAGGCTGATGTACTCGCCCGGCACCCAGTGCCGGATCTGTTCGTGTACTGCACTGGAGAAGTCGCTGACGGCGACGAAGGGGCCGTCCACCTTAGCCAGCACCTGGGTGACATACGGGGTGCGCGGCTCGGCGGAGGGGTCCCGCAGCTGATCGCGTTCAGCGGCCTGCCCATCCCGGGCGAGCTCCGTCCACGATGTTACGGAGAAGATGTTGACATTCACGCCGTAGTCCGTGAGCAACTTCTTTGCCTTCACCGCAGCGGCCATGCCCACGCCGGAGGCCAGGACGTTCGCCGTGTACTCGAGCTTCTCGGCCGGGCCGGAGTCCCCGTTGACGGTATCGCCCGAGCCCAACTCCCGATCGGCGGGGGAGTAGAGGTAGATGCCCTTCAGCAGCCCCTCCACATCCACGTGATCCGGCACGGCGGGCTGGTGGATGGGCTCGTTGTAGGTGGTGATGTAGTACATCACGTTCTTCCCGCGCCCCTCGCCGTACATCCGGTCGATGCCTTCGCGGATGATGTAGGCCATCTCGTAGGCAAACGCGGGGTCGTAGGAAACGACAGCGGGGTTCGTGGAGGACAGCACGTGGGAATGGCCATCCATGTGCTGCAAGCCCTCGCCGCTCAAGGTCGTGCGACCGGCCGTGGCGCCGATGAGGAAACCGCGGGTCATCTGGTCCGCTGCCGCCCACAGGGAATCCCCGGTGCGCTGGAACCCGAACATCGAGTAGAAGATATACAGCGGGATCATGGGTTCCCCATGCGTGGCGTAGCTGGTGCCCGCCGCGATGAAGGATGCCACGGAGCCGGCCTCATTGATGCCCTCGTGCAGGATGTGGCCGTCCTTGGCCTCCCGGTAGGAGAGCATGAGGTCGTGGTCCACCGGGGTGTATTTCTGGCCGTGGGTGTTGTAGATCTTCAGGGTGGGGAACCAGGAGTCCATCCCGAAGGTGCGGGCCTCGTCGGGGATGATGGGGACGAGCCGCTTTTTGAGCTCCTCGTCGCGGGTCAAATCCTTGAAGATGCGTACCAGGGCCATGGTGGTGGCTACCTCTTGCTTGCCGCTGCCCTTAAGCGCACTCTTGAGCTGGCTGACCTCCGGCACGGCGATGGGCTGGTAGCTGTGCCGACGCTCCGGCAAAAAGCCGCCCAGCTCCTTGCGCCGGGCGAGCATGTACTTGATCTCCTCCGACTCCGGGCCGGGGTTGTAGTAGGGCGGCAGGTACGGGTCTTTCTCCAGAACCTCATCGGGGATGGGAATATCCTGCTTATCCCGGAACTGCTTGAGGTCCTCCAGCGCCAATTTCTTCATCTGGTGCGTGGCGTTGCGGCCCTCGAAGTTGTGGCCCAGGCCGTAGCCCTTGATTGTGTGGGCCAGGATGACCGTCGGCTGGTCCTTGGTTTCCAGGGCGCGCTTGTAGGCGGCGTACACCTTCCGGTAGTCGTGGCCGCCTCGCCGCAGCTTCCAAATTTCCTCGTCCGTCATGCCCTCCACCAGCTTGGCGGTGCGGGGGTCCCGGTTGAAGAAGTACTCGCGCACGTAGGCGCCATCGTTGGCTTTGAAGGTTTGGAAGTCCCCGTCCGGCGTCTGGTTCATGACGTTGACCAGGGCGCCCTCCGTGTCCTTCTCGAACAGGGCATCCCACTCCCGGCCCCAGACGACCTTGATGACGTTCCACCCCGCGCCGCGGAAGAAGCTCTCCAGCTCCTGGATGATCTTGGTGTTGCCGCGCACTGGGCCGTCGAGGCGCTGGAGGTTGCAGTTCACCACGAAGGTGAGGTTGTCCAGGTTGTTCACCGTGGCCATCTGGATCAGTCCGCGGGATTCGGGCTCGTCCATCTCGCCATCTCCGAGGAAGGCCCAGACGTGCTGTTGGGAGGTGTCCTTGATGCCCCGATCATGCAGGTAACGGTTGAACCGCGCTTGGTAAATGGCGTCCATAGGCCCCAACCCCATAGATACGGTGGGGAACTCCCAGAACTCCGGGCGACCGAAGGGGTGCGGATAGCTGGGTAGGCCGTGCTCCGGCTTGCTGGCCTCCTGACGGAAGGCATCCAGGTCCTCCTCGGAGAGGCGACCCTCTAGGAAGGCGCGGGCGTACACGCCGGGGGAGGCATGGCCCTGGAAGAAGATCTGGTCGCCGCCGCCGGGGTGATCCTTGCCGCGGAAGAAGTGGTTCAGGCCGACCTCGTACAGCGGGGCGGCGGAGGCATAGGTCGATATATGCCCGCCGACGCCAATACCCGGGCGCTGGGCGCGGTGAACCATGATGGCCGCGTTCCACCGGATCCACCGCCGGTACCTCTTTTCGATGGCCTCGTCGCCTGGGAAGTCCGGCTCCATCGTGGTGGGGATGGTGTTGACGTAATCGGTGGACAGCAACGGGGGCAGGGCCACGCGCTGGGCCGTGGCCCGCTCTAGCAGCCGCAGCATGAGGTAGCGGCCGCGCTCCGGGCCCGCCTCGGCCAACATGCCGTCGAGGGAGTCCATCCACTCCTGGGTTTCTTCCGGGTCCGAATCCTGGAGGTAGGAGGCCACCCCGTCGCGGATGAGGGCGAAGTTGCTATCGGATCGGGTGGCGTCGATCGACGGGTTTGCGCCGGTCACAGTGCCCTTGCTAGTGGTTGGGCCCTTGGTGGGATCGCCGGGGTGATCGCGATCAGCGCCGTCGGTGCGGTGGCCTTCGGACATGGGTTTTGCTCCTCGCTGTTGGGGGTGTACAGCCGTTGTGATTACAAAACATGCTACGCCAGCTCCGGGGCGCTTTGGTGGGGGTATAAATGTGTAAAAATTTCGTAAGCTAGCTGCGTTTCCGCTGGCAACCCCTTACCCTGGGACAGGTGAACACCTCTCAACCCACCAAGGAAAGGTACGAAGCGACAGTGGGAATGGCCCCGACGATGGCCCCGCGCGCTACAGCAGACAACGGTGCCGGTCACGGCGCAGACGCAAAGGGCGGTCACGATTGGGCTGCCATCCTCAACGTGGCACAGGACGAAGTGGTCCAGGAATTGGGCTGGGACGAAGACTGCGATAGCAGCATCAGCGAGGCGCTCGAGGATCGGATCGGCGAGGTTCTCCTCGACGCGGATACCGACGAGATGGTTGATGTTGTGTTGCTGTGGTGGCGAGCGGAGGACGGGGACCTAGTCGACGGGCTCGTCGATGCCACCCGGAACTTAGGGGAGGACGGCCGGATTTGGCTGCTCACCCCTGCGGCGGGAGCGGCAGGGACGGTGCAGCCCGGGGATGTCGCAGAGTCCGCGCAACTGGCCGGCATGGTGCAGACCAGTTCCGAGCGGCTAGGGGAGTGGCAGGGGGCTTGCCTCGTGCAGGCGGGTAAGAAGCGCTAGCAGAGGAGGCGCCAACGTACACCGAAGGCAGGAACCCGCTATCAGATCTGCGCCATTGCGGCCCCGGTAGTGTCCGCCGGGGCCGCTTCTTCTTGCCCCTCCCGGGGGCGTGCTACACTGCAACACGCTTCACGCGCCTTTAGCTCAGCTGGAAGAGCAGCTGGTTTACACCCAGCAGGTCGGCGGTTCGAACCCGTCAGGGCGCACCAAAGGACGTTATTCGTCGGCCGATGCGAACAAGGGCGTCGGAAAACTCGGGTGGGGAAATGGGTTGCATCGTCACGCCCAATTTGATTGCTATGAGCGCTAGGTGACCCGCCAGCGCGTCCCAATCTTCAGCACCGGCGGTGACTTCGGTCGTACCGTCTTCGGCAGACCGGCACGAGCCGTATATCCCCGGGACCTCACCGACAATCATTTCGAGCGGTGCGATGTAACGCACCCGGGCCCAGACTGGCCACCGAGGGGTCTCTGTCAGATTCTGCTGAAGGTAGCGAACGGGATCCGGAAGCTCTCTGCGCTCAGCACGGAACGTGGTGACGGTGAGCTCCGTGATTCTGTCAAGGCGGAAGGATCGTAGTGCCTGGCGATTGGAATCAAAACTTACGCAATACCACGCGTTTCCAGTTGTGAGGATGCGGAGAGGTTCAACATCCCGGCTGCTAACCCTGCCGCGAGAATCGCAATAGCGAAAACGGACGCGCACCTTCCGGTTGCAAGCTGCAGCGAGTTCAGCGATGAGACGGGTGTCGGGGGGTACATTCCAGCCTACGTCGACAGTCCCGGAAGCTGCGTATACCGACTTGACGGAAGACAGCACCGAGCTCGGTAGCAGGTGCTGCAAGGTCTCGATGGCCCGAAGGGAGTCTGCGGTACTAGTCACAGGGGCACCGGCGGCAGCCTGGAGCAGAGCGACGGCTACGGAGACGCTTTGAGCGTCGTCCAAAACGGCTAGGTAGTGGTCTCCGCCTGTCCTCATCCGATAACCGCCCTCGGGGCCCTGCTCAGCTTCTATTGGGAACCCCATATCGCGGAGACGGTTCACATCGCGCCGAATGGTTCTTGAGCTCACCCTGAGCCGATCCGCCAGTGTTGCTCCGCTCCAGCATTGGGCAACCGAGAACAGGCTGAGTAGAGCGATTGCTCTGTGGGTCGGGCTAGTCATGAGCCCATCGTCACACACGTAGCGGACAAGATCTGTCCTCCTCACCTGCCAGCCTCTGGAGGCGGAGCTTCCCCACAGATGGTCTTGGAAGCCACACATCGATCGGGTCAGACGGCCCGCCGCAAGAAGGAGGAATGCCGGTGTTACCCACCACAGTTAACGAAACCCAGAACTACGTGCTCGCCCTCGGCGAGGCACTCGAAGGGATACGCAACGCTGCTTTCGGTCTTTCTGATGAGCAAGCACGGTGCACACCTTGCCGGTCGGACCTCAGCGTGTCCGGGATTCTGAAGCACTCAACCTGGGTGATGGTCGACCAGATGGGAGAACGAAAAGCGGAACCCGGCTCCCAAGAGGGAGCTATGGAATTCGCGAACAGCTTCGTGCCCAACGAGGAGGAGGACATTCAGTACCTGCTCCAGAAGTTCGACCAGACGAGGGAACGCTACATGCAACTGATGGGGTCCATGGACCCAGATGAGCGTGCGATGGCTGGACCGTTCCCATGGGTGGACATTTTCGAACCGGTTGAGACCTCTCGTCGCCTCTTCTTTTCTCGCGCCCTTCTAGAGTTCTCCAGGCACGCGGGTCACGCTGACATCATTCGCGAACAGATCGACGGCGCCACCGCCATGCCTCTACAGTTTGCCGTGGCGGGTCGGTCCGGGAATAAGTACATCCAGCCGTGGAACCCCGGTAATCGTCGCGGGAATTCCGCAGGAGATTGACCAGCCCACCTTTGTTCTTCCCGCCGACGGAGGCCTACAGTGGCTTGCGAACAGACCGCCGTGCGGCGGGAGATGAGGTAGGTGGCGTCCGAAAAAATGGCAACAACCCGCAAGCCCCGAACGAGCCGAGGAGGATGGCGGAGCTTCTTCACCCCCGGATGGGCCCTCACGGTCGTACTCGTCATCGCCTTCAGTTACCTCGCTTTCAGCGTGCTCGCCCCCTGGCAACTAGGCAAAAATGAGCGGAGGTCCGCCAGCAACGACCGGCTGTCCTCGGCGGTGACCAAGGATCCGGTGCCCGTGACGGACGTGCTACCGCGCGATGGCAGCAGCGCGGGGGAGGGGGCAGAGTGGACCCATGTGAAACTCCAGGGGCACTTCATCCCGGACGCCGAAGTGCTGCTGCGCAACCGGCCGGTGAACTCCACCCCGGCGTTCCACATTCTCACCCCGTTTGCGGTTGATGGTGGCCCAAACATCCTCGTCGACCGCGGTTGGGTGGAAAGCAAAAACGGTTCAGAAGTACCGGAATTCGCTCCCACGAGCGCCAAGCCGACGACCGTCACCGGGTTCGTCCAGATGCCCGAGACCGCACAGCCCGGTTCCGAAGCGACCAGTGGGCACCACCGCTTGGTGAATAGCATCGACCCTAAGAATATCGGCCAGACCAGCGGGTTAGCACTCGCGGCGGATTACATTCAACTAGACGACGGTAGCGCCCACGCCCTGGCCACCCAGTCCGCCCAGCGGGGGGAGACCGGGCAAGAAGTGCGGCCCATTCCACTCCCGCAGCTCGACGCGGGGCCGTATCTGTCCTACGGCATTCAGTGGATCGCCTTCGGCATCATCGCGCCGCTGGGGCTGGGGTGGTTCGTCTACTCCGAGCTGCGGGAGCGTCGGCGCGAGCGGGAGGAGCGCGAGGCTCTGGGCGGGGCTGCCGAATACCTCGGTGGTGCAGGACAGCCCGGCGTCGCGGACCAACCCGGGGTCGCATCGCCCGCGGAATACGGAGCGACGGACGGGGAACTCCGGGAGCCGGGTGTCCGGGAAAAGTCAGCCCACGACGCCGCAACCGAGCTGAAGCTGCAGGATCGTTACGGTACGCAGCGCAAGCCTAGTCGCTTCGGGCGCTCCAAAACCCCCGGTAACGAGGAAAGGTTTTAACCAGCCGTCACCCGGGTCACCGCGGCCGGTGTTCCGGCCGCGTGGGTGTTGGTCTCCTGGGAAAATTCATCAACGACGCCACCGAGCTCCTCAGCATCCCGGGCGGTAAATGCGGCTGCGGCGTGCTCTTCCTCGGAGCCATATCCCCAGGTCACGAGGGCAGCCTGGATGCCGAACTTCTTTGCCCCCTCCAGGTCGTGCTTACGATCCCCGATCATGAGCACCTGGCTGGGATCCACCTCTCCGCCCACTAACGGGGCCCCCTCGACGTCTCGGAGCAGCCCGAGGGTGTGCTCGATAACATCGTCCTTCTTCTGGCGGGAACGGCCGGGCTTGTCGGCCTCCTCCGCGGCCCCGAGAACGTGGAAGTAGCCGAGCAGGTCGAAGTGCTCGAGCACCCGCTGCGCGGAGGATTCGGCCTTGCTCGTGGCCGTCGCCAGGATGAACCCCTCGTCCCGCCACGTGCGCAGCAGCTCGGGGATGCCGGGGAAGACCTCGCAGTTCTTCCACGCGCCCGAGCGTTGGCTGGAGATGTAAGTGTCCATGGCGGTGCTCAAATCCTCCCCCTCCAAGCCAAGATCCCGGTAGTTTTCAATCATCGGTGGGCCCGGTATGTGGCGCAGTACATCCTCGCCCGGAACCCGCGCCCCAACGGCCTCGAGCCCCTCGATAAAACTCTCCCGGATACCGGGGTAGGAATCAATGAGGGTGCCATCTACGTCTATTAGCAGAATCTTTTGCACCGCTCCAGTGTGTCAGAAATCGCTACCCTGGACGCAACCGAAGACGCGCGGATCCCCGAGCCCCACCCACCCAGTGCGGGACCGCAGAAAGGGAAAACCACAGTGCCAGCAGAAACATCGCAGGTCACCGTCGCGGATGTGGTTGCCGCCATGGACCGTGCCTATCCTCCCCACCTCGCGGAGGACTGGGACGCCGTCGGACTCATCTGCGGGGACCCAGGCGAGGCCGTCTCCTCCGTGGCCTTCGCGCTGGACTGCACCGATGCTGTGGCCGAGCGCGCCATCGAGCTCGGCGCAGACATGCTGGTGGTTCATCACCCACTTTTGTTGCGCGGGGTCACCGGAGTTCCCGCCGATCACCCGAAGGGCCAGATCATCCACCGCCTCATCCGCGAGGGCGTGGCACTGTTCGCCGCGCACACCAATGCGGATGCCGCCCGCCCCGGGGTCAACGACCGCCTGGCGGAATTGCTGGGCATCACCCCCGGCGCACCACTGCGGCCCATCGAGGAACCCATGGACAAGTGGGGCTTCACCGTTCCACCGGAAAACGCCGAGGAGGTCAAGCAAGCCCTGTTCGCCGGCGGTGCCGGCACCATCGGCCACTACGAGCACGCCAGCGCACAACATCCCGTCACCGGCCAGTTCCGGCCAATGGTGGCGGCACAACCGCACACGGGCCGCGCGGGGGAGTTGGAAACCGTCGAGGAACTCCGTGTTGAATTCGTGGCCCCCAAACGCCTGCGGGAAAAGCTGCGCCAGACCCTCAAGCGCACCCACCCCTACGAGGAGGTGGCCTACGACGTGCTCACCACCCACACCGGCACCGCGGACCTCGGCATCGGGCGGGTCGGGGAACTGGACCGCGACATGAGCCTGCGGGAATTCTCCCAGCGCGTTGCCGAGCGGTTGCCCCGAACCGCGTGGGGTATCCGTGCCGCTGGGGACCCCGACGCGCGGGTGCGCACTGTGGCCGTGGCCAGTGGGGCCGGGGATAGCTTCCTCGATACGGTCCGCCGTCTCGGCGTGGACTGTTTCGTCACCTCCGACCTGCGCCACCACCCCGTCGACGAGCACCTTCGCGCCGGGGGGTGCCCCGTCATCGACACGGCCCACTGGGCCAGTGAGTTCCCCTGGTGCGAGCAGGCTGCTGGCGTCGTACAAAAAGAAACCGGAGCACGCACAACGGTGATTGATCTGGTGACCGACCCGTGGACCATACACGAGGAGAAATGATGCACTGCACCCCCGAACAACGCCGCGCGCTGGCTACCCTCGCCAGCAGCAGTGAGCAGCTAACCATCCTCAGCGCCCGGATTGTGGAGCTCCCCGAGCGCAAGGAGTACGAAAGCGCCAAGCAGGACATCATCGAGTCCCGCAACGAAGCGGCCCGCAACCGTGCCGAACAGCGCCAGGAAAAGCAGGACCTCGAACGTATGCGGCAAGACGTCGCCAAGCTCGCGGAGCGGAAGAAAGCCGACGTCAAAGCCCTATCCGCCGAGATTGACCGCGAGAAGCGCCGGGAGCTCAAGTATGACCTCGCCGCAGCGGAAACGCGCCTGGAGGAACTGCAGAGCCGACTGCAGCACATGGAGCACACCCACAACCTCTTCCACGAACCGGTTGAGGTTGAGGAGCACGAGGACCTCTCGGAAGCCAGCGAGAAACTGGCCCGCGCCGAATCCGCGCTGCGGGCCGATATCACCGCCGCCGAAGCCCGCGTGGCCAGCGCCCGCGAACAACTGCCGCAGGAGATCCTGGAGGCCTATGACGCGCAGGAGCGAGAGCACGGGGTTGGCGCGGCCCCGCTGCATGGCCGGACCTGCCAGGGTTGCTTCATGGAGCTGGATACCGCCAGCATGAAGATGGTGCGGCACACCACCATCAACGAAATCCCGCGGTGCCCGGAGTGCGGGGTGTTTCTTCTTGTGGACGCCACCTAAACCGAGCGCCAGCAGTGCTCCCGCCGATGGGGCGGTAGAACACGGAGATTGGTTCAGCAGAAAGGTCGTGGAACGGACGTGAAGCTCATCGTCAACACCGACGGGGGCAGCCGGGGGAACCCGGGCATCGCGGGGGCCGGTGCCGTGGTGTACGCGGAGGACGGTACGGAGCTCGCGGCCCGGTGGGACTATCTTCAGCGGGGCACCAACAACGTGGCGGAGTACCGGGGGCTCATCGGCGGCTTGGAGCTGGCCGGGCGGGTTGCCCAGCGGCTGGGCGAGCGGGCCGAGACGGCGGACGTGAGCGTCCGGATGGATTCGAAACTGCTGGTGGAGCAGATGAACGGCCGGTTCAAGATCAAGAACGCCGCGCTCAAGGAGCTCGCCCAACAGGCCCAGGGGATCCGGCGGGGGCTGGGCAATGTCACCTTCGAGTGGGTGCCGCGCGCGGAGAACAAGCGGGCCGATGAGCTGGCCAATAGGGCTATGGATCGACGTGAGAGTGGGTCGGAAGGCCCGGATGGCCCTCGGCGCGAGAAGCCGGAGCAGCGGGAGACCGCGCGGCCTACGCCGGCTAAGCAGCGGCCCACGCAGTTGCTGCTGCTGCGGCACGGTGAGAATCCGTTGAGTGTGGAGGGTCGATTCGCCGGCGTTTCCAACCCCGAGCTCACCGAACGCGGGCATCGGCAGGCCGAGCTCGCCGGAGCGTACTTGGCCAAACGCTTTGCCGTGGATGCGATTGTGGCCTCCCCGATGATCCGCGCCCGGCAGACGGCTGAGCACGTCGCGCGGGCATGTGCGATCCCCCCGGCGAGCATCGATAGCGACCCCGACCTGCGCGAAATCGACTTTGGGCGGTGGGAGGCGAAGACCTTTCGCGAGGTTCGTGAGCAGCATGCCGAGGAGTTCACCGCCATGATGGCCGATCCTTCCCAAGCTCCACACGGAGGGGAATCTGTGGACGCCCTTTACCGGCGCGTGACCCAGGCGATGGCGCGCATTGCCGCGGATCACGCGGGTCGCACGGTGGCGGTGGTGACCCACATGATGCCCATCAAGAGCATGGTTCGGTGCTGCCTGGGAAGCGACGCTTCCGTGTACCGACGCACCCACCTGGACCTAGCGAGTCTGACGGTGGTCCGGTTGGCCGGTCGGCCCACACTGATGCTGATGAACGACGCCCACTACCTGGAGGATCTCGACTAGCGGCGGCGGAGTGACGGGGCGCGGCAGACAGGCTTGGGGAACGCCGCTGATTGCCCCCCGCGCGCGGGGCGGATTAGGCTAACGGTGCGTTGAGAGGGCCGGGTGGTCGCGGCGCACGGAACGCGTGGCCTAGTTCCCGCCATCGCCGCTCGCGGCGAGACAGGGGGAGCCAACGGCCGGTATGCCGAGTGTCGAGGAAAGTCCGGACTCCGCAGAGCACGGTGGTTGCTAACAGCAACCCGGGGTGACCCGCGGGCAAGTGCAACAGAAAGTAGACCGCCAGCCACTGCGGTGGTTGGTAAGGGTGAAAGGGTGCGGTAAGAGCGCACCAGCGCGGCGAGTGATCGTCGCGGCTAGGTAAACCCCACCGGGAGCAAGGTCAAGTGGCTCCACTGCCGGTCGGTGACAACCGCGGCCTTCGGGCCGGGGCTGTCGCGGACGAACAAACGGGGGTGGGGCTGTGCCCTCATGGGCTGCTCGTCCGCCGACGAAGGGCAGGTAGACCGCTTGAGGCGCCCAGCGATGGAACGCCCAGATGGATGGCCACCTCGCCCCCGAGCGCCCTGGGCGCGCGGGGGTAGGACAGAATCCGGCTCACAGGCCCTCTCAACCGCCAAGCTCGTTCGCCATGTGCCACCCTGGTGGGCATGAAGCTTTTCGCCGCCGCCCTGAGCTATCGCGATATCCACACCGAATTCGGCCTCCCGGAGAAGTTCCCCCCGGATGTGACGGAGGAGGCCGCTCGCGCCCAGGACCTTTACCCGGACGGGCGAAAGGAATGCACCGAGGTGCCCTTCGTAACCATCGATCCTCCCGGATCCATGGACTTGGACCAGGCGGTGCACATCGAGTCACTCGCCGGTGTCGGCGGTGGGGACGCTGCTGGCGGTGGATGGCGGGTCCGATATGCCATTGCCGACGTCGCCGCGTTCGTAACCCCAGGCGGCGCCCTCGAGCGGGAGTCCTTACGCCGCGGGCAAACCGTGTACTTGCCGGATGGATCCGTGCGCCTGCATCCGCCGGAGTTGTCCGAGGGCTCCGCCTCCCTGCTGCCCGATCAGGTGCGGCCAGCGGTGGTGTGGGACATGAATGTGCGCCCGGATGGGGAAGTGGACTCCTTTGACGTGTACCGGGCGACGGTGCGTTCTGTGGCGCGCTTCGATTACGCCGGGGTGGAGCGGGACCGGCTGGCCGGGCAATTGCATCCGGCAATCGAGGACCTGCCCGCAGTGGGAAGAGCCCGCATGTCTTCCGATAAGCGCCGCAACGCCATCAACCTCCGGCTCCCCAGCATCTCTGTGGAGCCGGAGGAAAGCATCCCGCACACCGCCGCCCGCACCTACCGGCTGAGCATCGACCCACGCGAGCCGATGAACGATTACAACGCGGAAGTCTCCCTCATGGCCGGGATGTGCGCCGCCGCCATGATGGTGCGGGCCGGCCGCGGCCTGGTGCGAACCCTGCCCCCGGCCAGCCCGAAGCAGCTCGCGGGCTTCGATACGGCCGCCGCCGCACTGGGTTTCCACCGCGCCCAGGAGTCCGTAGGGGAGCTACTCAACCGCGTGGATGCTTCCTCCCCGCAGGGCATGGCTCTCATGCGTGATGCCCAGGGCCTACTACGCGGGGCCTCCTACTACGCCTTCGGAGTAGGGGATAGCTCCCAACGGGGCTCCAAATCGGCGGCTTCTGGTGACGCGGCGGACGTGCCCATCCATGCCGGCGTTGGGGGCCACTACGCCCACGTCACCGCCCCGCTGCGCCGACTCGTCGACCGCTATGCCATGGAAATCTGCCTGGCCATCGCCTCGGGAAAACCGGAGCCAGACTGGGTCGTCCGGGGCTACCAGCAGGTCGTAGAGACCATGGGATTCTCCACCTCCCTGGCGAACAAGGTGGACCGCGCCTGCCTGGACCTCACGGAGGCCGTGGCGCTCCAACCGTGGGTGGGGCACAACTTCGCCGCGGCTGTCCTACATGCGGCCAAGGAGACAGCGGACGTGTTCATTTCGGAACCACCGGTCACCGCGCCGTGCTCCGGGCGTCCTGCAGAAGGCAGCCAGACCGATGTGACCTTGGTCAGTGCGGACGCTAAGCAACGTAGCGTGCGTTTCGCTTGGCCCGCCGACTAGAACGGCGCACCCCGCGTAATGCTGTGGTGCGGGGGACTCGGTTACTCTCGAAGCCAGACAACTACTTCAACGCCAACGCAGGAAGCGAGCAGAGCACCCATGAGCGATAAGTGGTACTACGACACCGAAACTCGCCAGGTTTCCCTGGGAGTTAGCGGCGGATTTGAGACCCGCATGGGGCCCTACGACTCGAAGGAGGAGGCCGAAAACGCGCTGGAGATCGCCAAGCAGCGCAACGAGGCGGCCGATAAGTACGACGAGGAAGACGACTAGCTAGCGGCCGATGAACCGCTAAGCCGGGTTCCGGAAATCCGGGCACTACGGGCAACTACGGCCCAACCGGGAACACCGGCCGGGCTGACAACGGCCGGGGGAGTTAGAAGCTGTGCTCCTCAGCGGGGAAGGACCCCTCGGCAACCTCGCGCTTGAACGCACTCGCAGCGCCAACGAGATCCGCGCCGACCTCAGCCCACTGCTTAGCAAACCGGGGGCGATGCCCGTCCTGGGGGAAGGCCACCATGTCGTGCCAGACCAGCACCTGCGCATCGCAGTGCGGCCCTGCCCCGATGCCGACAGTGGGGATGGGGAAGCGCTCGGTGACCTGTCGGGCCACATCGGCGGGCACCATCTCCAGCACGACAAGGTCCGCCCCGGCCTCGACGACGGCCGAGACATCCGAGAGCAGAGCCTGAGCCCCGGAATCGCCGCGCCCCTGGACCCGGTAGCCGCTGAGGGTATTGACGGATTGCGGGGTGAAACCAACGTGGGCGCACACGACCAACCCAGCCTGTTTCAGCGCCGCGATCCTCGGAGCCATCCGCTGGCCCCCTTCGATCTTGACGGCGTGAGCCCCGCTGCGGCGCAGCATCTCCGTGGCAGAGGACACTGCCGCTTCGTCGGAAGCCTCGTACGTTCCGAACGGCAAGTCCACGATGACGAAGCTGTTCCCGGCACCGCGAACCACACCGGCGGCCAGGTAGCACATTTCCTCCAAGGAAACTTGCTGGGTAGAGGGATACCCGAAGACGACGTTGGCGGCGGAATCCCCCACGAGGAGCACTTCGATGCCTGCCTGGGAAAAGGCCCGGGCGGTGGAGTAATCGTAGGCCGTGAGCATGGCCCAGGGGGTCCGATCCCGCTTCTTGGCCTGTAGATCCGCGAGCCGGACCTGTTTGGTGGGCACGAGATAGCCGGACGGCTCCGGGCGGGGGGCGGGTGTGTTCGCCGTGGGCTGGGGCTGGCCGGTTCCCGCCGAACCGGATTGCGCGGGTTGGGCTTGCTGCGGGGCAGAAGGCATGGCGTCGATTGTGCCATGCCCCCCCAAAACGGTTTCAGCGCCTTGGCGGGGAAAGCAACTGCGGCACACGTGGCTCACACCGCCATCGCGGGTCCCGGCCGACGCCTATGATGGTTGCTTATGAGTCGCCAACAGGAATACGTCTTGCGCACCCTCGAAGAGCGAGACATTCGCTTCGTCCGGCTGTGGTTCACCGATATTCAGGGCTATCTGAAATCCGTGGCCGTCGCCCCGGCCGAGCTCGAGGGAGCCTTTGCCGAGGGGATCGGGTTCGACGGCTCCGCTATCGAGGGGTTCTCCCGCATTTCGGAGTCCGACACAATCGCCTCCCCGGATCCGAGCACCTTTCAGATCCTCCCCTTCAACACGGAGCAGGACGGCTTCCTGTCGGCCCGCATGTTCTGCGACATCACCACCCCTGACGGCCAACCGTCCTGGGCCGATCCGCGGCAGGTGCTGCGCCGCCAGATGAAAGCGGCCGGGCAGGCGGGGTTCACCTGCTACGTGCACCCGGAGATCGAGTTCTTCCTGGTCCGCAGCGTGGAGACGGATGGCTACCCCCCGGTTCCGGCGGATTCCGGCGGGTACTTCGACCAGGCGGTCACCGACGAGGCCCCGAATTTCCGCGCAGACGCGATCAACTCGCTGGAGCGGATGGGCATTTCCGTCGAATTTTCCCACCACGAGACCGCGCCGGGCCAGCAGGAGATCGATCTGCGGTTCGCCGATGCGCTGTCGATGGCGGACAACGTCATGTCCTTCCGCTACCTCATCAAGCAGGTGGCCCGGCGCAACGGGGTGCGGGCGACATTCATGCCCAAGCCCTTAAGCGACCATGCCGGTTCGGCGATGCACACCCACCTGTCCCTGTTCGAGGGCGATGAGAACGCCTTCCACGACCCGGACGATGAGTACCGTCTGTCCACGACCGCCAAGTCCTTCATCGCGGGCATCCTCGAGCACTCCTGCGAGATCTCTGCGGTGACCAACCAGTGGGTCAACTCCTACAAGCGCTTGACCAGCGGGGATGAGGCCCCACGCGCGGCCTCTTGGGGGGCCTCCAACCGCTCGGCGATGATCCGCCTACCCATGTACACCCAGAACAAGGCCGCCTCCCGCCGGGTGGAGGTCCGCACCCCGGACTCCGCCTGCAATCCCTACCTGACCTACGCGGTGCTGCTGGCTGCGGGCCTCAAGGGCATCCAGGAGGGGTACGAGCTCTCCGCCCCGGCTGAGGTGGATGTGTCTATGATGACCCGCCGCGAGCGTATGGCCGCCGGGTACAAGGATTTGCCGGCGGACCTCGATCACGCCCTGCGGGCTATGGAGAAGTCCGAGCTGGTGGCCGATGCCCTGGGCGAGCACGTCTTCGAGTTCTTTCTGCGTAACAAGTGGCGCGAGTGGCACGAGTACCAGTCCCAGATCACCCCGTGGGAACTGCGCAGCAACCTGGAGTTCTAAGAGACGTTATGAACCGCCCCCGCACTTCGCGCCAGATTGTTCCCTCCGTCCAACAACTCGGGCTGACCCGACCCCGAGCGCAGGAGGATCTCACTCGGTTGGGGTGGACCGAGGAGCGGCACGTTCCCGTCCTGTGGGCCCTGTCCAGCGTGGGTGATCCCAATTTGGCGCTGAACAATGTGGTGCGGTTGGTGGAGGCCCTGCAGTCCGAGGAGAAGGCGGGGAAGATCACCGGGGACGCCAAGGCCAGCGCGCTGCTGGGCGTCCTCGAGGACAATGCCACGCTGCGCCGCCGCATCCTCGGACTATTCGGTGCTAGCTCCTTGCTAGGGGATCACATCGTCGCCAACCCGGAGCAGTGGACGCTCCTGGAACAGCCCCTGCCGACGCGGGAGGAGATGATGGCGGCGATGCTCGGTTGCGTTGGCGCCGAGCGCGTAGAGGGCGCCGGGGAATTGGTGTACCGGGCGGCCGTCAGCGGGATGGAGGGGGATTCCGCCATGCGGGTGACCTACCGCATGCTGTTGGCGCGGATCGCGGCCCACGACGTGGCCAGTACTTGCCACATTCGGGGGGAGGAGGACCCAGAGCCGCTGGATTTTGAGGTCGTGGCCCGTGCGTTGGCGGACGCCGCCGATGCGGCCCTGACCGCCGCGCTAGCCGTGGCTTGTGCCACGGTATATGGGAAGGTAGGGGAGGAGAAAGAGACCGAGCCGGCGCGCATGGCCGTCATGGCGATGGGCAAGTGCGGCGCCCGGGAGCTCAACTACATCTCCGACGTGGACGTCATCTTCGTCGCGGAACCCGCAGATTCGAAGGCCTCCCGCTGGGCCGGGGAGTTCATCAACGTCGGTTCGCGCGTGTTCTTCGAGGTGGACGCGGCGCTACGCCCCGAGGGTAAGCGTGGGGCTCTCGTACGCACGCTGGATTCCCACGTCAGCTACTACAAGCGATGGGCCTCCACCTGGGAGTTCCAGGCGCTGCTGAAGGCCCGCCCCATGAGCGGGGACCTAGAGCTGGGCCAGCAGTACGTGGAGGCCCTGGCCCCCATGGTGTGGTCCGCCGCCGAGCGGGAGGACTTCGTTTCCGACGTGCAGGCCATGCGCCGCCGGGTCATCGACAACGTCCCCGAGGAGCTGCGCCGCCGGGAGCTGAAGCTGGGCAATGGCGGCCTGCGCGACGTGGAATTCGCGGTCCAGTTGCTGCAGATGGTCCACGGCCGGACCGATGAGAGCCTGCGGGTTCGCTCCACGGTGGAGGCGCTGCACGCGCTCGTCGACGGCGGATACGTTGGCCGGGAGGACGGTAACACCCTCATTGCAAACTACGGGTTCATGCGATTGCTGGAACACCGCCTGCAACTCATGCGGCTCAAGCGCACCCACACCCTGCCGCCGAAGGAGGACAAGGCGGCACTGACGTGGTTGGCCCGCACCTCCGGGTGCCGCGCCACCGGGGGCAAGTCGGCGCGGGAGCAGTTAGAAGCAGATGTGCGCACCACCGCCGTGCAGATCCACCAACTGCACTCGAAGCTGTTCTACCGGCCACTTCTGTCCTCCGTCGTCGCAATGAGCGCGGACGCCGTGCGGCTGACCCCGGAAGCAGCCAAACGCCAGCTCGCCGCCCTCGGATACGAAAACCCCCAGCGGGCCTACCAGCACCTCAACGCGCTGGCCTCCGGCACCACTCGGCGGGCGAAGCTGCAGGCCATTATCCTGCCCAGCTTGTTGGAGTGGCTCGGGGCCACCGTGGACCCGGATGCGGGACTGCTGGCCTATCGCAAGCTCTCCGAACGCGCGGAGGGCAGGGCGTGGTTCCTGCGCCTGCTGCGCGACGAGAACATCGTGGGCAAGCGCCTCATGTTCCTCCTGGGAACCTCCCCCTACCTGGCGGAGCTCTACCTGTACTCCCTGGACTCCATCAAGCTGCTCTCCGACGGCGCCAACGGGCCCAAGCTGCTGGATCAGGACGCCGCCGTAGTGACGCACTCCCTAGTCGCTGCGGCCCGTCGCCACCGCAGTATCGACAAGGCCATTGCCGCAGCCCGGTCCCTCCGCCGCGCGGAGTTGGCCCGCATCGCAGCCGCAGACCTGCTGGGATTCATGGACGTCGAGCGGGTCTGCGAGTCCCTGTCCATGGTGTGGGATGCCGTGCTGGAGGCCGCCCTGGAGGCGGAGATCAAGGCGTGGGAGGACGAGAACTCCCGCAACGCCCCGGCCTGCATCTCCGTCATCGGGATGGGGCGCCTTGGCGGGGCGGAACTGGGCTACGGTTCCGACGCGGATGTGCTGTTCGTCGCGGAGCCGGTAGCTGAGCGGGGGCGCGGTGGGGTGGCGTCCGCAAGCACAACGGAACAGGAAGCCACGAAGGATAGTAACGAGGCCCTGAAGTGGGCCGAGAAGATCTGCGAATCCGTCCGCTCCCGGCTGGCGAAACCCTCCCAGGATCCGCCGCTGGCGGTGGACATGGACCTGCGACCGGAGGGGCGCAACGGGCCGGTCGTGCGATCCCTGGCCAGCTACGAGCGCTACTACCGCGAGTGGGGCGAAACGTGGGAAATGCAGGCGCTGCTGCGGGCCACGTGGATCGCGGGCAACAAGGACCTCGGGATCAAGTTCCTGCACATGATCGACCAATTCCGCTACCCGGAGGACGGCGCGACCGACAAGCAAGTGCAGGAAGTACGGCGGATGAAGGCGCGGGTGGACGCCGAGCGCCTGCCGCAGGGCGCCGACCGCAACACCCACACCAAACTGGGGCGCGGCGGACTAACGGATGTGGAATGGACCGTGCAACTGCTGACCATGCTGCACGGCCAGGTGGCTGCCAAGCTGCACAACACCTCCACGCTGGAGGTGCTCGGGGAGCTGGCGGAGGCCGGGATCGTCAGCGAAAAGGACGCGCAAACCCTGCGGATCGCGTGGGTGACGGCAACCCGGGCCCGCAACGCCATTGTGCTGGTGCGGGGAAAGCGCAAGGACCAACTCCCGGGCGCGGGCAAACCGCTGGCACAGGTCGCGGCGGCGGCGGGATGGGCACCGGAGGATTCCAACGCCTTCCTGGATGACTACCTCAAGAAAACCCGGCGGGCCCATCGCGTGGTCGACCGGATCTTCTGGGGGGAAGAGGACGTGGGGCCCGACTTCTAGCTCCCCGCCGTTGGGGGGGTCGGTTCCGCGAGCTTGGGGGTCTGGAGGTGCGGGAAAGGGGGTAGATGCGCGCTGACCCTTGCGCGGCACACCCTGGGTTAGGGTATGCTAACCCCCTCGAGGTCGGATTGGAACCGAGGGTGGTGTAGGAGAGGGAGAGATGATGAGTGCTGCACATCAGGCCGCCAAGGCCCGCGATGTTTCCCCAATTGTGGACGCCACCAACAGCGCGATCCGCGAAGCTCTCGCCCGATCCGTGATATGGCGCCGCATGACGGACGGCACCCTTTCCTTCGCGGGCCGGGCCGCCTTCCTGGAGCAGCACTGGGAGGGACTGCGCGTGCTGCGCACAGGTCTGGAGGGCCTCGGCGGCAGCGGGGATACCGTGACGGCGGCGCTGGCCCGCAACGCCGAACTGCTAGGTTCCGCACTGGACAGCGCCCACGCCACCGCTCGCTGGCGGGACCACCACGTCACCATGCCCGCCATGCTGCAATTCCGGCGCCGGGTGAACGAGATGGCCGCCGGGAAGGACGCGATTGGGCTGCACGCCCACGCCGTGGTGCGGCTCGCTGCAGTGGCCGCCTGCCCCGTCGCCCACGAGATGGCGCAGATCGACCCGCGCCGCGACATTACCTGCGTGCTCAGTACGGAGGACGAGGAACACTTCGCCGAGGAGATCTCCAACGCCACGCTGCTCGTCCTTGCCCAAGGTGCCGACGTGTGCCGGGCCTACCAGGGGGTGAACCGGGCGAGTTCCTGCGCCATCACCGCGGCGGCCATTCGGCGGGCCCTGAGCCAGTCGGGGGAGGCGCAGTAGGCGGGTAGGGCGCGGTTAACGGCGGCCCGGCAGCGTGCGGCCCGGGCGTGTGATGATGACGGGTCCCAGCCGGGGGTCCGTAGGCCAAGAGGCGATGAACTGCTTCCACGGGACCGCGCCGACCTGCCTTAGCCCAGCACACCGCGAACACGAGGGTGAGCGACCAGGTACCCAGTGCCATGAGGAAAGCCACCGTGGCCCCGTGGCCGTGGCCCACGTTGAGTAGATAGCGGGCGGTGAGGATGTGCAGCACAACGGACTGCATCACGTAGCCGGTCAGGGACATCCGGCCGAGCGCAGCTAGCCAACTGATGGGAGCGGATGGCTGCCCACCGACGGTCAGCAACCTCCGCTGGACGGGAATTAGCATCAGCGCGATCGCGGCGATGATTCCGGGGCCCGCGACCAAGCCCGTGGCGTAGTTCACCGCGGCGAGAACCGGCTCCCAGTCGGCGGGCCACCACCCGATCTGAACACACCCTTCGGCCACACCGACGACTACGGCCGCCGAGAGACCGCAGCCGGCCCACGGCAACATGGAGGGCCGATGGGACTCGGCATCTTCTAGCCAGCGGTACCGCGATGCAATGAGGCCGCCGAGGATCACAGGCCCGAGTTGCACGAGGTAGAGCGGGCTGAGGAGGACGTACTGCAAGGCAGCCAGTACCCCGAGGCCAACGTGGGTGAGGTAAGAGGATGTGATGAATAACTGGGGGAAGTCCTGGCCGCGCGGCGCGGTGGCGGGCGAGCTGCTGGGGGCTCCGGCGGTGGATCCTAGCGTGATACCGGGTACCAAGACGAGCTGCACGATGACAAGGGCCACGAGTACCCCGATGAGACCTCGGTAGGTTTTCGTCGACCAGTTGACCCCAATGACCAGCAGCATCGCGACGATGGAGTACAGAACGAGGATGTCCCCATGGAAGAGGAACACACAGTGGATCACCCCGATGACCAGCAACCAGGCATAGCGCTTGGCTAGTACCCCGCGGGCGCGGCGGGAATCGTAACCCCGGCGCGCGAGGGACTGCACGATCATGCCGAAGCCGTAGCCGAAGAGGAAGGCGAACATGGGCAGACCGCGGAAGTGTGCCGCGATGTCGTTGAGGACGATGAGGACCCGGTCGCTCGCGTTCAGCCATCCGGGAGAGGTGGCAATGCCCCCAATACCCGCGCCGCGTTGGAAGTGAGCCCCAAACTCGGTGCCGCTGAGCCACGCTGTGGAGACGTTCGCCACGCAGATGCTCAACAGCATGAGGCCCCGGGCTACGTCCGGGGCGAGGATCCTGTGGGAGGCGCCGCGGAAGGGGGTGGGCTGCACCTAGGACTTCTCCTGGACGAGGGTTGTGCCCGGGGGAGTGCTGGCCTCGCCGGCGGCCCCGTCGGAACCGGCGGGCTCAGCCGTAGTTGCCTGTTTCGTGGCATCTTTTGCTCCGCCCTCGGCGAGCGGGCCGTCTGCAGCACGCTCATCGCGGACGGAGGCATCGCTGTCTCTGCCCGTCCCTTGGCCTGGGGTGGAAACGCCTGGGGTGGAATCGCCGACCTCGTGGACAGCCTTGTCCTGTGCGTGGGCCCGCCGCACGCTGAGGACCCACAAGATGATGGCCCAGATGGTGAGGATGAGCATCCCGCTGTTGCGGATTGCCAGCATCACCACGGGCAGGCCCTTCAGGGAGGGGCCGATGAGCCCTTCATAGGTCACGGGGTACACCACCAGGGTGGCCGCGGTGACGAGGATGAGCAGGACGGCATAGAGCGCGGGGACGGTGGCTTTCCGGCGCACGCACATGACGCACACCAGCGGCGCAATCCACACCATGTATTGCGGGGAAAACACCTTGTTGCTCACAATGAGCAAGCACACCACGGCCAGCGCAAGGCTCATGGAGGTCCGGTCGTTCCAGGCCCCCCGGAAGAAGTGATAAGCCGCAGCGGCCAAGGCGAGCACGAGGGTTGCGATCATCACGATGTTCGTCGCGGTGATCGCCCAGTCCAGGTTGGGGCCCAGGATCTCGAAGCTCTTCGACGGCATGTACTTGATCCGCCACTGCCCGGGGTGCATCCATGCGGCGATGAGGTAGGGGGTTGCTGCCACGGACTCGATCTGCAGTCCCCGCCCATCCTGGTAGTTCAGGGGGGAGAATAACCGGTCAACCCCGCTCGTGGAGATGGTGATCCAGCACAACCCTGCCACGCTGAGGGCAAACCAGATTAGGCGCGCATACGTTCGGCGCGCGTTCCACTTGCCCACCAAGGCGGCTGCGAGCACCCCTGGCCAGAGTTTGGACGCGGTCGCGAAGGCCAGTAGCGCACTGGCGATGCGCGGATGGCTACCCACGAGGGCGAAGGTGAAGGCGACGAGCAGCCCGGGCACCAGGTCCAGCCGGGCCACGAGGATCGGGCCGGCGCAGGAGCAGAACAGGGCCCAAACCCAAGCCCCTCGCAAGCTGCCGCCCCTGCGGAGGCCGGAAACCCACAGGTACAGCATGAACAGCCCAGAGAGCACCCAGCAGCTCGTCGCGAAGGCCTGGACGAACTTGAAGGGGTCCGTGGGCTCCATGTCGAACACCAGGTTCAGCGGCCATGTGCCTGCGTGGGGGTATTCCGTCAGCGGCGCGCCGCGGGAGTGGGGGTTGCGGGTGCCCCAGTAGTAGTAATGCACGTCACCAGTGGCGGTGCGGTAGTGCGTTACGAAGTAGAAGAGCACCCACAGCGCGGCCAGCCAGATGGCCCATGCGCCGATGCTGCCCACGGCGAGAAGCCAGGGGGAGCGGCGGGCTGGTTTCGGCGCTGGTTGTAGCGCCCGATCTGCGGGGGATGTCACTCGAAGGATTCTAACGCGTCGGTGGGGCAAAACGGTGGTGGGAGTGGGGGAGGAGGGGTGGAAAGCCGGGTATCCAGTGTGCGGGCCCTGGATCCCGTCGACACACGCGAAAGGCCCCCTACCGGCGATGGTAGGGGGCCTTCGGGGTCAACTGCAGCCTCTCACCCCACGGCGGGGTGTGTCAGCGGACCTAGCAGTCGAAGTACAGCTCGAACTCCTGCGGGGTGGGACGCAGGCGGTTCGGGGCGATCTCGTTGTTGAACTTGTAGGAGATGTAGGTCTCCACCAAGTCGTCGGTGAACACGCCGCCTTCGGTGAGGAACTCATGGTCCTCTTCCAGAGCCTTGAGGGATGCCTCGAGGGAGGTGGGGGCCTGCGGGATGTTCTTGGCCTCCTCCGGGGGCAGCTCGTAGAGGTCCTTGTCCACGGGCTCGTGCGGCTCGATGCGGTTCTTGATGCCGTCCAGGCCGGCGAGCATCATCGCGGCGAAGCCGAAGTAGGGGTTGCCCGTCGGGTCCGGCGCGCGGAACTCGAGGCGCTTGGCCTTGGCGTTGGCACCGGTGATGGGGATACGCACGGCGGCGGAACGGTTGCGCTGGGAGTACACCAGGTTGATGGGGGCCTCGAAGCCCGGCACCAGCCGGTGGTAGGAGTTCAGCGTGGGGTTGGTGAAGGCCAGCACGGCACCGGCGTGCTCGAGGATGCCGCCGATGTAGTAGCGGGCCATGTCGGACAGACCGCCGTAGCCGGACTCGTCGTAGAACAGCGGGGAGCCGTCCTTCCACAGGGACTGGTGGCAGTGCATGCCGGAGCCGTTGTCCCCGGACAGCGGCTTGGCCATGAAGGTCGCGGCCTTCCCAGCGTTCCATGCGGTGTTCTTGATGATGTACTTGAACGTCTGCAGGTCATCGGCCGCGTGCAGCAGGGTGTTGAACTTGTAGTTGATCTCCTGCTGGCCGCCGGTGCCCACCTCGTGGTGCGCCCGCTCCAGGTCGAAACCCGCGTTGGCCAGGTTCTTGCACATCTCATCGCGCAGGTCCTGGTAGTGGTCGTAGGGGGCCACGGGGAAGTAACCGCCCTTGACACGGGTCTTGTAGCCGAGGTTGGTGGAGCCGTCCGGGTTCTCGGCCTTGCCGCGGTTCCACCAGCCTTCCACGGAATCCACGTGGTAGTAGGCCTGGTTCATGTCCGTGGAGTAGTTCACCGAGTCGAACAGGTAGAACTCTGCCTCGGGGCCGAAGAAGCAGGTGTCCGCCACGCCGGTGGAAGCGAGGTACTCCTCCGCCTTGCGGGCCACGTTGCGGGGGTCGCGGGAGAAGGGCTCACGGGTGAACGGATCGTGGACGAAGAACTTGACGTTCAGCGTCTTGGCCTTGCGGAAGGGGTCGATCTTCGCCGTCGCAAGGTCCGGCAGCAAGTTCATGTCGGATTCTTCGATGGTCGTGAAGCCGCGCACGGAGGAACCGTCGAAGGCCAGGCCCTCTTCCACGGCGTCCTCGTCGAAGGCCGAGGCAGGCACGGTGAAGTGCTGCTCGATGCCCGGCACGTCGGTGAAGCGTACGTCCACGAACTCGACGTCCTCGTCCTTGATGAACTTGACGACGTCCTCTGGGGAATTGAATGCCACTGTTCTTATGCTCCTTGCAATTGAGTAGCGTGGTTCAGACCCGCTCGCCTGAACAATATTCACCACGGTAGTAGCCCGATGTTGCGGGGCTATCACTCGAATGTTTCCGTCGTGTTAACCCTGTGCTCGCTTTTCCTGCGTCGGGGCCGCCACCGGTGGTGCTGGTGCCAGCTCAGTCGGCCGGTGGCCCCCACGATACGCAACCGCCGTTGGGGTTGGGGGCACTTTCCCCTGCGGCGGGGGGCGCGAGGCGGCGCTGTGGTCGGTGGCGTCATTAACCAAATATTCCGGGGCTTCGATAATCTCAGATCTACTATGGCTAATAAACGATCCTGGTTGGAGGGCCCAGAGCTCCCGGCAGAGAACGAAGACCCGACCAACCCCAGTGCCTACCCGGGCGAGGGGTTGGGGTTGCCACGGACGGGTCCCGGTTCCCTGGCCACGCTGACCCCGCGGATGGGGGCTCTGCTCATCGACTGGTTGGTCTGTTTCGGTATGGCGATGATGGTCACCGCCGCCACCGATGCCTTCGGAGACAACGCCACCGTCACGCTGGTGTTGTTCATCCTCTGGCGGTTGTTCTCGGTGTGGCTGTTCGCGCAGTCCCCGGGGCATTCCGTGATGGGCATTGGGGTGGCACGCATCGACGATCCCACCCAGCGAGTCGGTTTCATCCGCTCGTTGGCCCGCGTGTTGCTGGTGGTGTTCCTCCTCCCGCCGATCATCCAGGATCGCGACGGCCGTGGCATGCACGATCGAGCGACGAATACGGCGGTCATTCGTACCCGAGGTTGACCGCCCGACTCGCCCGTCCTATCCATTCCGATCTTTCATATAGGACGCCAACTTTGTCTGAGCAGCACACCCCCGCAGGTCTTCGACTTCCCCCGCTGGGCCCTGGTTGGGCCGGGGCCCTCATGGGCAGCTCCATCCTCGCTACCCTGCTGGAAGCCCATGCCACGAGCGGGCCGGTGCTGGAGATCCTGGCCAGGGTGATGCTGGCCGTGGCCACGGCGGTGTTCCTCCTGCTGGCAGTGGGCTTCGCGCGCCACCGCAACCCCCACTTCACGGCTCCCAACATGCCCGCGTGGGGCATGACGGCGATGGGTGTGCTGGCCATCGGCTCGGCCTACTCGGGCGTGTCAAAGTTCTGGGCTGTCCACACGATCTCGTGGGCGGTGGGCCTGGTGATGGGCGTGGCCTCCGCGTTGATCTTCCTGCGCTACCTGCTTTCCCGCAAAGCCGGAGCACCTGCCTTCACGTGGGGACTGCCCCTGGTGGCCCCCATGGTGGCGGCGACCTCGTCCGCCCAACTGGCGAACCACCTAGAGCAGGGTGCCAACGGGCAGTGGATGGTGGATACGCTGCGCATTATCGGGTTTGGCTGTTTCCTGCTATCCCTGTCGCTGTCCTTCCCGGTGTTCGCCCGCGTGTATTACGTGGTGTTCAAGGCTGGGCACCTGCCAGTCTCTTTCGCTACGACCGCGTGGATCCCGCTAGGGGTGTTGGGGCAATCTCCGGTGGCCGCGCACACCCTCGCCCACACCGAGCAGTTGCGGCCCTGGGCCATGGGGTATTCCGCAGTTGTCCTCCTTATCGCGGTGCCACTGACCGTGTGGGCGATCGTGCAGCACTGGCCCGCAGCATTGGGCCGGCGCGGGGAACGCATGGGCTACAACCCCACCTGGTGGGCCTCCACCTTCCCGGTCGGTACCCTTAGCCTGGGCAGTCACACGTTGGCTCAGTCCACCGGTTACCATTTGCTTGACGTTATTAGTATCGCAATGCTTCTTATGCTGGTGCTCCACTACGCCTGGGCCGTCGGCGGGTTCCTCAAACGCTAACGGCAGCGAGGGTGCCCCGCGCGCCGTTATCAGTTCCTCCAACTAGGTAAGGGTCTGGCGCCGCAGCGCTCGGGAGTGGGGGAGCCCGCGGGCAAAAGTCATTCCGAAAGGGAGGTTTCTTCAGCGTGCCCAAAGACGACCACGTGAAGGCCGGTACCCCAGAGGTTCATACCCCGGGAGTTTCTTCATCGCAGGGCGCGTCCTCTGCGCCGGCCACGGCGGGCCGGGCCGCCAGCCAAGGGCCGGGATGGAACGGCAAATCGGGGCCGGGAGTGCTGTCCGTTGGACTGATCTTCGTGGCCGTCATCGTCGCCGCCATCAACCTCCGGGCCGCCATCGCCTCCCTGGGGCCCGTGTTGCCGGACGTACTCGCCCATTTCGGCGCGGGCGGTTCCCTGGCCGGGGTCATCACCGCCCTCCCCGGGGCCATGTTCGCCGTCATGGGCCTGTCCACTGTTCCCCTGGCCCGCCGCATCGGCCTGAGCCGGACCCTCCTGTTGGGTGCCGTAATCACTCTCATCGGCACGGCCGCCCGCCCGTGGCTGCCGGGGGTGTGGGTGTTCATCGTCCTCACGGGACTCGTCGCCGCCGGCATCGCCATCGGCAACGTCCTGGTCCCCGCCTTCGTGAAGAAATACGGCGGACGGCACACGGTGACCCTCATGACCGTCTATTCCGCGCTGCTTGGCTTCTCTGGAGCGGTCGGGCCGCTGAGCGCCCTGCTCTTCCACGGAGAGAACCGCTGGCAATGGACCCTGTTCATCTGGGCCCTGTTCTGCGGGGTGCAGGTGGCCATCTGGACGGTTGTCGCCCTGCGCACCGGGATGGATGCGCCGAAGGCCGCCGATCGGCAGGCGCAAATCGCATCCACCGGACCCGCCGCCACCACTAGCATGTGGCGCTCCCGCACCGCCATCTTCCTCATGCTGTTTTTCGGCATCCAGTCCATGAACGCCTACACCCAGATGGGCTGGCTCCCCCAGATCTTTCAGGAAAACGGTGTTTCTCCCATGGTGGCCAGCATCGCCTTGGCCGTGGTGGGCAGCTTCCACGTCCTCGGCGGCACCGTCATGCCCACGGTTATCGACAGGGCCGAGAACTTCGCCATCTACCCCGTAATCTTCGGCGTGCTCACCGCCGCCGGCTGGGCCGGTATCCTCCTGGCCCCCACCCAGGTACCCCTGCTGTGGGCGGTACTGTTGGGCATGGGTGGATGGTGCTTCCCCACCGCTATTGCCCTCATCCCCGCCAGAACGCGGGTCTCACTCATCACCGCGCGGTTGTCCGGATTCGTCCAGCCCTACGGGTACATCATCGCCGCGGCGGGGCCACTCGTCATCGGCATGATCCACGGCATCACACATAGCTGGACGGCCATTCTGCTGGGACTCATGGCGTTGGCCCTCGTGATGGGAGCCATCGGCGTACGTGCCTCCCGCAAAACCGTCATCGACGACGAACTCGCGGGCGCCGCCGGGGCCAAGGCACAGCGTTAGATAACGGAGCGTGGTTAGAAAACGGAGCGTGCGGCCTCCACGAGCAAGGCCACCGCGACAGCGGTGAAGAGCGCGGCGGCACAGGCGTCGATAAGAGGACCGGCCGACAGCAACCGCCGCCGCACCACTTGCGTGCTCACGCCGAGAGCCAGGGAGCTAAAGAACACAGCCGACAGCGCCACGATGGACCCGGCGTAGAGCACACCCACCCACCACGGGGACCCCAGCGGCATGATCGGGGCGATAATTGCCGCGAAAAACAGCACGGCTTTCGGGTTGGACAGGTTGGTGAGGACGCCCTGCCCGTAGGCACCCGGAAGTGTCGGCAGAGTGGCCAAATCCGTCCACCCCTGCGCTTCTTGCCCGTCCCCATCCTGCCGGCGGGCTTGCTCGGCCCAACCGGTCCGGGCGGCCTGCACCAGGGAATAGGCCATGTAGGCCAGCCACGCCGAGCCGAGGAGCTGAATGGCCAGGAGAATGGACGGGTACGTGCGCAGCACAATCGCGGCGCCCGAGACCGAGAGCCCGGTCCACACGATCAACGCAGAGGCGATCCCCAAGGCCGCAGCCACTGCATGCGCGCGGGAGCGGGAGGCCAACCGCAGGACCAAAAATGTATCCGGGCCCGGGGTAGCCATCCCCGCTAAGCACAGGCCCAGAACCGAGAAGAGCGAACCCAGCACTTACTTCTTGCCGCGATTAGCTGCCCGTCGGGCCCGCCGGTTCATCCCCGCCATCTGGCCCCCCTTGGCGCCGCGGGGGAGCGGCCCCTTCGGCAGGGCGTTCTGCGGGCTCGTGCGCCGGGTGATGGATTCCACGCGGCTGTTCAGCGCATCCACCTCGCTCTTCTTGATGTTTCGGGGCAAGCGCATGAGGTGGCGCTGGAGCTTCTTGACCGGCACCTGGCCCTCCGCGTCGCCGACGACCACCTCGTACACCGGGGTGTCCCCCAGAATGCGCGACAGGCGCTTCCGCTCCTGGCCCATCAGTTGCTTGACCCGGTGGGGGCTGCCTTCTCCGACGAGGACCACACCGGGGCAGCCCACGACTCGGTGCACGGCGTCCATGTGGGTGTTGCTCGCCACGCCCGGCTGGCTAATCCACTTCATCCCCGCCCCATCGCGCAGGTTGGACAGAGCCCACGCGGCTGCCCCGGATTCCCCCTCGATCTGGTCGTATACCCCCGATTGCAGGCGGCGGCTGAACACCCAGAAGGCGGCCATCGCGCCCAGCAGGATGCCGATGATGAGGTTGAAGATCCAGCTTCCGAACACGAGGGAGAGCAACAGCAGCAACACCACGGGCACCAGGAAGGCCAGAACCATGTAGGGGATGAGTTTCTTATCCCGCTTGCGCTGCAACTGGAAGGCCTGGCGCAGTTGGCTGAACGTCTGCTTGCGCTTAGCGCGCTTCGCCGCGCGCTCGGCCTTCTTGTTCTCCTTGACCCGGATGTCTTTCGCCATGCCCCCCAGGATAGAACATGGGCCGACCGGCCCCGTGAGCTAGCCGACGCGGCTGGCGACGGGGGTGTCCTGCGACTCGCCGTACTTGTGCAGCAGGCTCTTCGCCTCCTGGGCGGTGGAGCCGTCCAGCGCGTCCTCCAGGTGGGAGAGGTTTGGCGGCACGGCCTCGCCGCGGGCCTTCTTGGCCTGGACGAACAGGCGCCCAGCGCGGTAGGAGGATCGCACCAGCGGCCCGCTCATCACGGCGTTGAAGCCCATCTCGTAGGCGGCCTCGGAGTAGGCCAGGAATTCTTCCGGCTTGACCCACCGCTCGATGGGGTGGTGCATCGGGGTCGGGCGCAGGTATTGGGTGATGGTGAGGATGTCCGTGCCCGCCGCGTAGAGGTCTCGCATTGCGGCCAGCACCTCCTCCTTTTCCTCCCCCATGCCCAGGATGAGGTTGGACTTCGTGACCAGCCCGTAGTCGTGGGCCGCCTGGAGGACTTCCAAGGAGCGGCCATATTTGAAGGCTGGACGGATGCGCTTGAAGATGCGCGGGACGGTCTCCACGTTGTGGGCGAAGACCTCCGGTTGGGCGTCGAAGACGATCTTCAGCAGCTCCGGACGGTTGGAGAAGTCCGGGGTGAGATTCTCCACTCCCGTGTTCGGATTGAGCTCGTGGATCTTGCGAACGACCTCCGCGTACAGCCACGCCCCCTCGTCGTCTAGGTCATCGCGCGTTACGCCGGTGATCGTGGCGTAACGCAGACCCATTTCGGCGACGGATTCCGCCACGCGGCGCGGTTCGTCCACATCCAGGGGGGAGGGCTTGCCCGACTTGATCTGGCAGAAGTCGCAGCGGCGGGAGCAGGTATCCCCGCCGATGAGGAAGGTCGCCTCGCGGTCCTCCCAGCATTCGTGAATGTTGGGGCAACCGGCTTCCTGGCACACGGTGTGCAGGCCGGCCCCGGCGACGCGATTGCGCATTTCCCGATATTCCGGGCCCATTTTCGCACTGGTGCGGATCCACCGGGGTTTGGCCTCAATGGGGGTCTGAGAGTTCTTCGCTTCGATCCGAAGCAGTCGTCGTCCCTCGGGATTGACAGTCATGGCTCCCACCCTACGCCGCCTGTCCAATCGCCCATCTGTGGCCAGTCACCCTGGGATGCCGGGGCCTTTACTGCTGCTGTGGGGCGGTCTGTTCCACCGGGAGCGTTCCGTCCAGGGCCGCTTCGATGTTCTGGGCCAGATTCTTTCGGACGCCCGCAACCCCTACGCGGTGACCCAGTTCCGCCGTGAGGCTAGTCACCCCGGCATCAGCCAGGCCGCAGGGCACGATGGTCTCGTAGGCCGCTAAGGAGTTGTCGCAGTTTAGTGCGATGCCGTGCATCGCGACCCCCCGGGTGACCCGGATGCCGATGGCGGCGATTTTCCGGTCGATGGCACGCCCACCGGGGTTCGAGCCGGTGGCAGTGCCCGTGTTGCTGGCAGCCCCCTGGCTGCCGTCGCTGCCCGTGCCACGAAGCCACACCCCTGAGCGCCCGTCGATGCGGCAGGTCCCCGTCAGGCCTGCATCGGCGCACGTTTGCATTAGCGCCTGTTCGAGGCGGCGAACGTAGTCCACCACATCGATGGGATTCGCCAAGGCAATGATGGGGTAGGCGACGAGTTGGCCGGGGCCGTGCCAGGTGATGCGGCCGCCGCGATCGACATCGACGACGGGGGTATCCCCGGCGGGGCGGTCCTCCGGCTGGGTTCGTTTTCCGGCCGTGTAGGTCGACGGGTGCTCCAGCAGCAGCAACTGGTCGGCAATCTCCCCGCGCGCCCGGGCTGCGGCAAGGTCGGCTTGGCGCTGCCACATTGCCGCGTAGTCCTCGCAGCCGAGGTGGTGGATCTCAATGGGATCCGAGGATGCCCGGATCCCAGCCTGCTGGAAACCCATCTGCCCGCTTAGAGCTCCAGATCCGCTTCGAAATCGGCGGTTTCCAGGCGATCCCGCACGGTGGTCATAAACCGCCCGGCGTCGGCACCGTCGAAGACCTGGTGATCGTAGGTCAGGGGCAGTTGCACGATCTGGCGAATGGCGATGGCGTCCGCGCCGTCCTCGTTGAGCACCACGGGACGCTTGACGATGGCCCCGGTGCCCACCATGCCCGCCTGCGGCGGGACCAGGATGGGGGTATCGGTCAGGGCGCCTTCGGATCCGATGTTGGTGATGGTGAAGGTGCCGCCGCGCAGATCATCCGGGCGCAGCTTCTTGCTGCGTGCGCGGTCCGCAATGTCCACGATGGCCTTCGCCAGCTCCGGCAGGGTCATCTTGTCCGCATTGTGGATCACGGGGGAGAGAAGGCCCTGCTCGGTGTCCACGGCGATGCCCAGGTGAACTTCGCCGTGGTAGGTCATCTCCTTTGTCTCCGCGTTGTAGGACGCGTTGACGTTGGGGTGGGAGACCAGGGCCTCCACGATGGCCTTGGCGAAGAAGGGCAGGTAGGTCAGGTGCACACCGTGCTTGTCGGCGAAGGCCTTCTTCGAGCGCGAACGCAGCTCCGCGACACGGGTCATGTCCACCTCGTGGACCTGGGTGAGCTGGGCAGTCGCCCGCAGCGAATCCAAGGTGGTCTTGGCGGTGATCTGCCGGATCCGGTTGACCTTGATGGTCTTGCCGCGCAGTTCCTGCTTGGCTGGATCCACCTTCTTCGTGGAGGCACGGGGTCCCGCCGCGGAGGTGGACTGGGGAGCGGACTCCTCCACCTGGCCGTCGATCGAGGTGGCCCCATCCGGGGTGTCCCCGGCGGCGGCGAGCACATCCTGCTTGCGGATGCGTCCGCCCACGCCCGTGCCGGTCACTGTGGAGAGGTCCACGCCGTGCTTGTCGGCGAGCTTGCGCACGAGCGGCGTGACGTACGGCAGGTTGTGGTGGTCCTGCGGGGCCTCGCCCTGGCTGTCGCCCTTGTCGCCGGATGGAGTCTCGCTGGCCACGGCCTCGTCGTCCGAAGTCTCGGCCGGTTGCGCGGCGGAGGAATCGGCCGCTCCGCTAGCAGCCTTACCGGAATCCTCGACTTCCCCACCGGACTGTTCGTCGGCACTGCCCTGGGTGCTCTTCGGGGAGCTGTCGGCCTCGTCTGCAGAGGTATCGTCGGCCGCAGAATCTGCCTGGGGTTCCTGCTTGGCGGCGTTGGGGTCGCCGATGCGGGCGATGACGGCTCCGACGTCGACGGTGTCGTCCTCTTCGGCGAGGATCTCGACGAGGGTGCCTTCGATGGCCGAGGGGACTTCGGTGTCGACCTTGTCCGTGGAGACTTCTAGGAGGGGTTCGTCGACCTTGACGGTGTCTCCGACCTGCTTGAGCCAGGAGGTGATGGTGCCTTCGGTGACGGATTCGCCGAGCTCCGGCATCTTTACGTCCTCCGCCTCACCGGACCCACCGGAGGCGCTCCCACCCGTGCTGCTACCAGCAGAGCCGGACTCGGACTGGCTGTGGCGCTCGGCGTCCTCCTCCGCAGAGGTATCAGCCGCAGCGGCACCGGGGGAATTAGGCTGAGCGCCGACGCCAGCGTCCCCCTTGGGGTTATCGGCGGCATCACTGCGCTGTGCAGCACCGTCAGCCTCATCTTGCGGGGAGCTCGTCGTCGCTGCGGAGCCGGAGCCCTCCGAGGATCCGCCCGTGGCGGCGCTGGGGTCGCCGATGCGGGCGATGACAGCTCCGACGTCGACGGTGTCGTCCTCCTCGGCGAGGATCTCGACGAGGGTGCCTTCGATGGGCGAGGGGACTTCGGTGTCGACCTTGTCCGTGGAGACTTCTAGGAGGGGTTCGTCGACCTTGACGGTGTCTCCGACCTGCTTGAGCCAGGAGGTGATGGTGCCTTCGGTGACGGATTCGCCGAGCTCCGGCATCTTTACGTCCTCCGCCTCACCGGACCCACCAGAGGCGCTCCCACCCGTGCTGCTACCCGCGGAGTCCCCGCCGGCGGGAGCTTGGGCAGCCTCGTCGGATGCATCATCGGCGCTGTCTTGGGTGGCGTCCGACTGAGAATCACCGGCCCCCTCGGCAGAGTCGCCGCCCTCACTGGGCTGCTCACCCTCCTCGCCGATTTCGGCAATGACCGCTCCAACATCCACGGTTTCGTCCTCCTCAGCCAAGATCTTCAGCAAAACCCCGGCGACGGGGGAGGGAACCTCGGTATCTACCTTATCCGTGGACACCTCCAGCAGCGGCTCGTCCACCGCGACCGTGTCACCGACCTTCTTCAGCCATTGGGTTACGGTTCCCTCGGTTACGGACTCGCCCAGCGTGGGCATCTCGACGGAGTGCGCCATGGTGTTGAAACTCCTTGTAAAAGTAACGCTTGTGAAGTTACTCACCCGACCAATCGGGCTTGTCTGTGCTGATACTACCCGCATCCCCCAGCCGACCCCGGGGGATGCGGGTGAAAAGGCCCCACGGTGGGGAGGGGCGACCCCTGCCGCGGCCAGCGCGCGGCTATTCGCCGCGGGCCAGGGCCTCGCAGGTGGCGATGATGGTGCGCACGGGAACGCCGGTTGCCCGCTTCGGGGTGTAACCGTGGGCCGCACCCGTGTTGTACGCCGGGCCCGCCACATCCATGTGCACCCACTGGATGCCGTCCGCGACGAAGTGCGAAAGGTAATGACCCGCGACGGACATTCCGCCCCACCGGTTCTTCGAAATGTTCTGCAGATCCGCCACGTCCGACTTCAGGGCCTCCCCAAGCTCGATCGGTAGCGGCATCGCCCAGCCGTTTTCGCCGATATCCTGCGAGATGGCGGCGACCTTGTCCCGGAAGGCGATGGAACCCATGATTCCGGGCGTGCGGTTGCCCAGCGCGACGATCTGCGCGCCGGTGAGAGTGGCTGTCTCAATAAGGAAATCGGGTTCATCCTCACACGCGCGGGCAATGGCGTCCCCCAGAATCAATCGGCCCTCGGCGTCCGTGTTGAGCACCTCCACCGTGGTTCCGCCGTAGTGCCGCAGCACGTCACCCGGGCGGATGGCGTTGTCCCCGGGCATGTTCTCTGCCATGGGGACGGTAGTGGTAACTCGCAGCGGCAGACCGAGTTCCGCGATGGCCAGCGTGGCCGCAATGACGGCCGCCGAACCACCCATGTCGGAAATCATGTCCCACATGTTTTGGGCCGGCTTGATGGAGATCCCACCGGTATCGAAAGTTACGCCCTTGCCCACCAGGGCGACATGCGGCACGTCGTCGCCGCTGTCCGGGGTGTAGCTCAGCCGCAGAAGACGGGGCGGGCGCGCGGAGCCCTGACCCACCCCAAGGATGCCGCCGAAGCCCTGCTTTGCGAGCTGCGTTTCATCCAGAATCTCGACTGCCAGGCCGCCGCGCTCGGCGAGTGCGCGGGCGATGTTGGCATAGGACTCCGGGTACAGCGTGTTGGCGGGAGTATTCACCAGATCGCGGGCCAGGCAGACGGCCCTGACGATCGCGTCCACGTGCCGCTGGGCCTCGGGGGGCGCGTCGGGGCACAGGACCGTGATTTCGGTGCGGGTCGCATCTGCCCCGTCCGTGCTAATCGGGGCAGTGTCCGTTTCCGCGGATCCCTCGGTGGCGGGGCTGCGCTGCCCCCGGTAGTCGTAGCCGCCCAGGGCGTGGCCCAGTGCCGCCGCCTCCGCCCCCAGCATGCCCAGGGTGGACAGGACCCGCCGGTCGGACTTCACCTTGCGCGCAACCACCCCGGCTGCTTCCCGGACATCCTCCTCGTCCACATCCTCCGCATCGCCCAACCCCACCGCGATGATCCGGCGGGCGGCGAAGCCCCCCTGCGAGGCGGAGTCGAACACTCCGGGCACCGTGGTGATCTCCTCCCGTTCCCCCTTCGCCCCCACGGAAACCAGCCACTTCCACAGGGCTATCTCCTGGTCCTGGCTCAACAACCCCGCTGGGGACCCCGCGAGCTCGATGCCGGTCTCACCGGTGAACACGGGGACAATGAGGGTGTCCACCTCGCCGCCAGCCGCGATGGCCTCCGGATCCTCGGCCAGGGTGACGGTCGGGGTGGTGCCACGAGCGGGGAGTTCTGCGGTGGGTTCTGTCATGGGATTCGAGGTCCTTTCGGTCAAGTGGCGTTGCGGACGGCTAGGACGGCACAACCTGGCCATGTGCGCGCCTGCCCGAGCGCTGTGCTGTTCTCGCTTCCTTCTTACTCTGCCCTACTACTGCCGTGCCGTGTCCGGCCGCCCAATGGGAGCTTCTCCGACCGCCCCGGCCGCCACGCTACGGCCCGCGCCCGAGGGCCATGCCGGGCACCACCTCAAAGGCCCCCACCGTGTGACGGCAGCCGGGGCCACAGGCGTTAACATGACCACCATGTCTGTGCAGCTAAATTCCGTCGCCGGTCCCTTTGAGATCCACCGCAATCCCTCCCCGGTATCTGAGGACCGGTTGCAGGAAATCCTGCGCAACCCCGGTTTCGGCTCCTACTTCACGGACCACATGGTCCTTATCAACTGGGATCGCGAGGCCGGGTGGCATTCCCCCCGCGTGCAACCCTACGGCCCGATCACCCTGGACCCGGCGGCGAGCGTGCTGCACTACGGGCAGGCAATTTTCGAGGGGATCAAGGCCTACCGCCAACCGGATGGCTCGATTGCCACCTTCCGCCCCGACCAGAATGCCCAGCGCATGCGCAACTCCGCTCACCGGCTAGCCATGCCCGAAATGCCGGAGGAACTGTTCCTGGCCTCCATCGAGCAGTTGGTCGCGATCGACCAGCGTTGGGTTCCTGCGGCCGGCGGTGAGGAGGCCCTCTACATCCGGCCCTACATGGTGGCGACCGAACCCGGGATGGGGGTAGAGCCAGCCGGTAGTTACACCTACGCGGTGATCGCGTGCCCGGCTGGGGCCTACTTCAAGGGCGGTGTGAGCCCGGTGAGCGTGTGGCTGACGAAGGACTACGTTCGCGCCGTTCCGGGCGGCACGGGTGCGGCCAAGTGTGCCGGCAATTACGCCGCGTCGCTGCTGGCGCAGACCCAGGCCAAGAAAAAGGGCTGCGATCAGGTGGTGTGGCTCGACGGCAACGAGCACCGCTGGGTCGAAGAAATGGGTGGCATGAACCTCATGTTCGTCTACGGGGAGGGCCAGCAGGCCACCGTGGTCACCCCAGAGCTGTCCGGCTCGCTGTTGCCGGGCGTCACCCGCGCCTCTCTGTTGCAGGTGGCCCGCGATCTCGGCTACGGGGTGCAGGAGCGTCGGATCTCCGTGGAGGAGTGGGAGGAGGACGCCGCCAGCGGCGCGCTTTCCGAAGTCTTCGCCTGCGGCACCGCGGCGGTAGTGACCCCGGTGGGAACAGTCAAGAGCGATTCCGGGGAGTACCTCATCAACGGCGGTGCTACCGGCCCCATCACGATGCAACTGCGCAACCACCTGACCGGGATCCAGCGCGGGACGGTGCCGGATCCGCACGGGTGGATGCACACGCTGGTGGCCGCAGAGTAGGGTCCCAGGTGACCTCACCCCGGGTGGGGACACCTTATCCCTGGGTGTTGAGCAACCCCGCCGCGCTGCGCAGCAGCGGAACCGCCGCGGCGCCGGCCAGGCCCCCGCCGGCCAGGCCCCACTCCCGGCCGAGCACCGTCTTGCCCGCGATAGCTTTCAGCGCGGGCCGGTGCCCCGGTTCCGCACCAACGCTCGCCGCCCGCCACCAGGCCCCGGCCGCGGGATCCATGGAGTGCGCGCATAGAGCCGCAGCGGTCGGCCCCACCCCGTCGAAGAGCACGGGCAGGCCGCGACTCGCCGCGTGCAACAAAATCCCGCAGGCCATAACGAGCACCGGGGAACCCGCATGACGCAGAATCCGGTGTGGGTCCGCGCGGTCGTCCCGAACCCGATACATCGCATCTCGGATCACCGCGACCTTGGCTTTCCAGCCCTCGTCGCTGATCCCGGATCCGCGCCCAATGACTCTCACGGGTTCTACCGAGCACATGGTGCCGATGACGATTGAGGCGGTGGTGGTGATGCCCCGTCCCGCGTCCCCAAGCGCGAGCAGCTCGATGCCATCGTTGACTTGCGCCTCCACAAGTTGTTGGGCGGTGGAGAAAAGCTCCTCATACACTTCGACCGACATCGGCTCGCCGGTGCTTGGGGTAGTCGGAGCGGCGCTGGGGGAGGTGGCGTCCACAAGAGAAATATCCAGATGACCTGCCCCAGCAAGGGCGGACACCATGGCCTCCCCGCTCCGAACTTCCGCAGTGAACCGGGCCGCATAATCTTCCGGCAGCGCGGAGATCTGCGGACTCGCCGCGACTCGAGGATCATCCCCAACCAGCAGGAGGAGCCGAGCCGAGGACAGGGAACTCTGGGGGCCGAGGCCGCACGCACCGAGCCAACCGGCCAGGTCTCCGAGGAGCCCAAGGGAGGATGGGAAGTGCCGGGCGGTGGCGTCTAACTCGGGAATGTGAGGAGTGTCCATGGTTGCCTGGGAGATTTGGGGGGGAGGAATGGGGAAGGACGAAACAACGGCGCGGAACCGCCGAAGGGGGTGAGGGGCCAGCCGGGGCTACCGCACCGAGTCTCCCACATTCACCTTCGCGGCTGGCGTGCGGAAGCGGCGCAGCATCGTCGCCCGGGTGAAGGCGTACATCCCCAGCGAGAAACCGCCCTGCTGGGAATGCGGAAACTTCTCCCGCACCATGCGATTGACCTTCCGCCCCAGGAAAATCCCCTCCACCACCATGATGATGAAGATCGCCATCATCACCAGCGAGGACAGGTTGGCGAAGAAGGGATTACGCAGGCCAACCACCATGATGATGATCACCACGAGCGTCAGCGGTAGGAAAAGGTTCATCACATACCGGTGGCTATCCACCCAGTCCCGCACAAAGCGGCGCTCCGGGCCCTTATCCCGGTCCATTAGGTATTGCTCGTCGCCAGCCATCATCCGCTCGTTGGCCTTCCGTCGCTCGCGCGTGCGCTCCTCCCGCTCCCGGCGCTGGAGGGCTTTGTAGTCCTCCTTGGACATCGAGCGCTTGAGTTCCTTCCTGCGCTTCCGGGCTTCGGCGGGGGTTTCCGGGGGCGCGTTGTTTCCGCTGCGGCGCACTCCGGCTCGGCGCTCCTGTTCGTCGCGCTTCGGCGTGGGGCGGCCCTTCTTGGGGGTGAAAGCCTTCGACTGTTTCTGCGGGGCCTGCTTTTGTGGGGTCTGCTTCGGGTGATCCGCGCTGCCCGATGTAGCGGTGCTCCTCGAATGCCCCGATTCGGTGTGCGACGCCGACCCTGACTCTGTGCGATCCGGGCGCTTCACCTTCACCGCCCGCCCGGCGGCAGGGCGGGACTGGCCGGTGGCGGATTTCGCGGAGGCCGGGGAGGATTCGGGGTGCTCCGATGCGGGCTTGTTGGGCTTGACGTTCCTGGGCAGTTTCACGCTTCTTAGGCTAGAGGACGCAACCCAGCGGGGGCCACAACGGGCTGCAGGGGGAACCATCGGGGTTTTGCCGGATGGCGGGCGGGAATGCGCGGGCCGTCACGGGGGTTGACGCAGGTGTTCTGGGTGCTGTCAGCGCGTTGCTAAGCACAGTGGCCGCGAGTACCTTGGGAAACCTCAAACCATCTTTCGAGGAGGAAATATGACCGCTCCGGGGAAGACCACTGGCGTGGAACTGACCGATGCTGCGGCCGAGAAGGCCCGCGCACTGCTGGCCCAGGAGGGCCGGGACGACATGGCGCTGCGTATCGCCGTGCAGCCGGGCGGCTGCGCTGGCCTGCGTTACCAGCTATTTTTCGATGACCGCAGCCTCGACGGGGACCTGGTGGACAACTACGACGGGATCAACCTCGTCGTGGACCGGATGTCCTCCCCCTACCTGATGGGCGCCAAGATCGACTTCGCGGACACCATCGAGGCCCAGGGCTTCACCATTGACAACCCGAACGCCACGGGCTCCTGCGCCTGCGGAGACTCCTTCTCTTAGAGTCCCCTCAAATCCCCCCGGCATTACCCGGTCCGCTAGAGCTGGACCGGGTATTCCTTTTGGTCGATCTCCGGCGTGATGCGCTTCTCCACGAAGATCCCGTACCACACCATGAACGCCAGAATCGTCCATAGGCGCCGGGAATGATCGGGCCCGGAGCCGGTCGTCATGGCCGCGCGGTGCTCTTCGAGCATGTGGAGAATCTCCGCCTTGTTGAGCAGATCGTCGGTCTGGGAATCACGAATGATCTGCTGGGCCCAGTCATAGAGCTCCGGCCCTGCAAGCCAATGGCGGATCGGGACCGGGAATCCGAGCTTCTTGCGGTGGAGTACGTGGGATGGCACGATCCGCTCCATGGCCTGGCGGAGCGCATACTTCGTTGTCCCGTTGGAGACTTTAAGGTCCACGGGCAGGGTCTCGGCCACGTCGAAGACGACCTTGTCCAAGAAGGGCACACGCAGCTCCAGGGAGTTGGCCATGGTGATCTTGTCGGCCTTGACCAGGATGTCCCCGCGCAGCCAGGTGAACAGGTCCAAGTGCTGCATCCGGGCTACCGGATCCATCTGTGCGCTACGGGCGTAGATGGGGGCCGTGACCTCCCGGTGATCCCACTCGGGGCGGGCGAGGCGGAGCACGCGTTCTAGCTGGGCGTAGTTGAAGGAGCGGGCGTTGCCGTAGTAGCGGGCCTCAATGGGGGTAGTTCCCCGTTCCAACAGGGACTTGCCGCGAACCCCGTCGGGTAGCGCTGAGCCGACCCGGGCCAGAATCTTCTTGAGCGGAGAGGGCACTTTTTCGAACGCCGCGAGGCTGAGCGGCTCCTTATATATGGTGTAGCCGCCGAAAAGCTCATCGGCGCCCTCCCCGGAGAGAACGACCTTGACGTGCTTACGGGCTTCCGCAGCCACGAAGTACAGGGGCACGAGAGCCGGATCCGCCACCGGATCGTCGAGGTACCACATGATCTTGGGTACGGCGGCTGCGAATTCCTCCGGGCTGACCACCTTCACAATGTGCTCGGCGCCAATCGCGGCGGCGGATTCGGCAGCCACATCTACCTCGGAGTACCCCTGGCGTTCGAAACCAGTTGTGAAGGTCAGCAGATTGGGGTTGTGGCGCTTGGCGAGGGTAGCAATGGCAGTCGAATCGATGCCGCCGGAGAGGAAAGAACCTACGGTCACGTCCGCGCGCATATGCTTCGCAACGGAATCCTCTAGGGCCTCAGCGATCTTGGCGAAGACCGCCTCGCGATCGTGGGGTGCTACCTGGCGGACGGGGAACTTGGGATCAAACCAACGGTGCAATTGGGGTTGCTGACCCGGCTGGATGGTGGCGTAGGACCCGGATTCCAGGCGCCGGATGCCTGCGTGCAAACTCTCCGGTTCGGGGACGTACTGCAGATCCGTGTAGTGCTCGAGGGCGCGGAGGTCCACGTCGAGGCCCAGACCGATGTTCTCGGCCATGGCCAGGATGCACTTCTTCTCCGAGGCAAAAACGGTGCCCTGTGCGGTTGTCGCGTAGTACATGGGCTTGATGCCGAATTGGTCCCTGGCGACGAAGAGGGACTGTTTCACCTTGTCCCAGACGGCGAAGCCGAACATGCCACGCAGGTGGTGCACCACATCGGCACCCCAGTGGTGAAAGCCGGCCACGATGGTCTCGCCATCGCCCTCGGTGGCGAAGTGGTAACCGAGGCCCTGCAACTCCTCGCGCAATTCGACGTAGTTGTAGATCTCACCGTTGAACGTCAGGGCATAGCGATCCGGCTCGCCCGCCGGGCCCCACTGCAGCGGCTGGTGGGAGTGGGCAATGTCGATGATGCTCAAGCGGTTGAAGCCGAAGCAGACGGCATCGTCGTGCCAGGTCCCGCTTTCATCCGGTCCGCGATGGTGCATGCAGGGTAGGGCAGCACTGATCGCATCTGCGTATTTCTCGGCGGAGCCATGAGCCGCGATAAATCCAAGCAAGCCGCACATAGGGTAGTTCGAGTCTCCGATTCGATCCGTTGGGTTGCGCCGGTCGGGGGAAAGGGGAGGGTGAAACGGGGCCGACCGGTGCCGATCAGACCACTACGCTACGCGCACGGGGGAACGACGGCCAGCAAGCATCGCCCTCATAGCGAACGGAATCTTATGCGGTATGACCCGAACGGGGGGAGCGGGGAACCCCGTGGGCAGAAGAAATGAGGAATGTGGGCAACATGATAGTGGCAACGCTCTGGCGATAGTCTAAAGTTCTTCTGTGAAGCGGTCTTTTCCGATGTGTCGTCTACGTACTGCAGGTAGGCGAGTGTCGCGCTCGGGGAGATCATCGACGTGAGATTGAGGAAGGCATAATCGCGTGGAACAGCGAAAAGTGCACAGTTTGGCCCGCCGTTTGGGTTTGGCCGGCTCCCTGGGCCTAGCGGGCCTGTTGCTGACCGGGTGTGACGTAGCTCCGCCAGAGAATGGTTTCTTCCATGCTCTGCGCATGGGCTGGCCCACCGGGGTGACCCCCGAGGCCAAGCAGATGGGCAACTTCTGGGTATGGGTCTGGGTTGCCGCCTGGATCATCGGCATCATCATGTGGGTGCTGCTGTTCTACGTGGTGGCTCGCTACAGCTCGAAGGCGCGTTCCAAGCGCGGGGATAACAATGAGTTCCCCCGCCAGACCGGTTACAACGTTCCGCTGGAACTCGTGCTGACCACCCTCCCCGTGCTGATCGTCATGGGTCTGTTCTTCTTCAACGTCCAGTCCCAGGAGCAGGCAACCGCCCTAGACAAGGATCCGAAGGTTCGGGTGGACGTGACCGCCTACCAGTGGAACTGGAAGTTCGGCTACTCCGAGGTGGACGGTTCCGTCATGGGCGGCAGCAAGTACATTGGCGAGGACAAGGTCGCGCAGGCCAAGGCCGATGAGTCCCGGGATCAGGCCAAGCAGGTCAATCCGGAAGGCGAGGCCATCCCCGGTCCGATTCACGGCAAGTCCAAGGAGAACTACAGCTACCTCCGCTTTGACCAGATCGAGACCCTCGGGTCCACCGAAGAGGTCCCGGTGCTGGTGCTGCCCACGAACACGGCGATCCAGTTCGACCTGGCATCGGCCGACGTCTCCCACGCCTTCTGGGTCCCGGAGTTCCTGTTTAAGCGAGACGTGTACGCGCACCCGGAGGCTAACCACTCCGAGCGGCGGTTCCAGATCAGTGAGATCAACCGTGAAGGTGCCTTCGTTGGGCGTTGCGCTGAGATGTGCGGTACCTACCACTCCATGATGAACTTTGAGATCCGCGCGGTCTCCCCGGAGAAGTTCCGCGACTACATGAAGTTCCGCATCGACAACCCCCAGGCCAAGAACTCTGAGGCCCTGAAGTCCATCGGCGAGGAGCCGTACGCTACCTCCACGGCGCCGTTCGTCTCCGACCGCACTGGGACTCGCGAAGCGGATAGTAACGCAGTCCAGCGCAACGCCTAACTGCCAGCTGCGGCAGAATAAGAACAACTAGAAGGGAATGAGGGCAGAGAAATGACCTCCGGCGCAAAACTGTTCTACGGTATCGCCACGTTCTTCGGGATCGTGACGGTGATATACATCCTCGCCACGATCTACTTCAAGGACTCCGGGAGCCTCGTGGGCCTTGAGTGGGCTGGTGCCACCGGCCTCGTGATGGCCTTCCTGCTGGCCCTGATGCTGGCTGGCTACCTCAACCTCACCGACTCGAAGACAGATATCGGCCCGGCCGATTGGGAAGAAGCTGAGATCGAAGATGGGGCCGGTGTCCTGGGCTTCTTCTCCGCAAGCTCCATCTGGCCCTTCGTGATGACCGTCGCGATCGTGCTCATGGCCTACGGCCTGGCCTTCTTCCACATCTGGCTCGTGCTGTTCGGTGCAGTCATCCTGATTTTCGGCGGTACGATGCTGAACTTGCAGTACGGCCTCCCGCCTGAGAAGCACTAGGCCTTCCGCACTAGCTAGACCTTTCCTCTCCCTCCCTTCTCTAATCCCGAGAAGGACTTCCCGCACGGACACCAGGTTGGATTGCACTCCAGTCCTCCAAGAGAGTCCTGCGGGATTTTCCTATGCGCCGAGTTACACGCCCCCGTACCGGGCGCACGAAGAACCCCCACCTTCGCGAGCTGTCTGCTCGAAGGCGGGGGTTCTACTCGGTGTGCTAGCGGGGATTAACCCCAACTAGCTGGTGCCTCTCACCCCAGTAGGGGAGTGGCTCTCCCCTACGGCTTTAGCGGCGATCGTCGTGCTTCAGATCGGTGACACCGTCGGTGTCGATCTGCTCCTTGCGCAGCTCCTCGCTGTGGCGCTCGGTGTCGGTGATCTGCTCCTTAGAGAGGTTCACCTTCTCCACCGGCACGGACTCCTTGGAGACGTTCACGCGCTCCTCGTGAAGCGTGACCTCGGCGGACTCTTCGCCGATGTGGCCCTTGTAGTTGGCAGCCTCGTCGGCGCTGATGGGGGTGCGCTCCACGCGAACCTCTTCGCGGGTAACGGGAACCTCAACGGTCTCCTTGTCGGTCACAACGTACTTGCGCAGACGTGCGCGGCCGGTTGCGACGTTCTCCTTGGAGACGTTCATGCGCTCCTCGGAGCGGATGATCTCGCCGTCGTTGTTGGTGGCAGCGTGGTCGCGGTCGGCAACGTGGCGCTGCTCGGTGTGGGTGCCAACACCGGTGGTGGCAGTGGTGGCTGCCTCCTCGCGGTGGGTGTTGGTCTCGCCGCGGTTGTCGGTAGCGTAACGCTCGGTGTCCTCAGAGCCGTGAACGCCGTAGTGCTCGTAGACGCGGTTCTGCTCTTCCGGGGTCAGGCCGTTGTCGACGTCCAGGGAGGGAGCGTCGGCGATACGGTCCTTGGCGAAAGCGAGCTGCAGGTTGTCGCCGTTGAGGCGGTGGCCACGCAGGGGCACCAGGCTGGAGCTCATGCCGAACAGGCCGTGGCCAACCTCGACGAAGGTCGGCTGGCCGGTGCGCTCGTCCAGGAATACTTCCTTGACGCTGCCCAGCTTGTCGCCCTCGCGGTCGTAGGCGGTTGCGTCAAAGAGATCGTGGATCTGCTTTTCGTTGGTCATCGTGAGATGTCCTTTCTCGCCCGCAGGCGTTCTCGCCTTGAGGTGCGGGCCATCGTGATAAAGAGAAAAATCGAGTAGGCCGTATCCGGCTACTATCGACAAGCCCCAATTGTATTGAGCACGCGGGAACAGCGCCGTGGAGCGGGCTGCCCATGCCCAGTGGGCGAACGAATTCGCTACTCATACATCGGCCGGGGGGCTGCAGATGTTAGCGCAGTTCCAGCCCGCTCCATCCGGCTGCAAACTCCGGGCAACACGGGTGCCTCGAGGTCCCCTATGTAATCGAAATTTCACCGAGGGTTAACCCGCTGTTTCCCTACTGTCCGGAGATCTCTGTCACTTTTCGAGCCACAGACCCATCCTCGATCAACGCCTGGGCGCGGCGAACATTCCCGGCGAGGGTTCGCGTCAGCCCCGCCTCCTCCCAACCGGCTACCGCGGACAGTGCTGCGGCTGCGTTGAGCACAACGGCATCCTTCACCGCTCCCTGTAACTCTCCACCGAAAAGCTGCCGTGCGACCTGCGCGTTGTAGTTTGCGTCCCCACCCAATAGGCTCCCGGCATCGTGGTAATCGAGGCCCACCTCGCGCGGATTGATGATCGCCTCTCCCGTCCGTCCAGACGCATCGACCGTGACCACCTCCGTGGGAGCGCACACGCTGATTTCGTCCATTCCGTCCATGCCTCGAACCACGAGGACCCGGCTGCCCTGGTGTGCGAAGGCCCCGCCGATGATCGGCATCATGTCTCGGAATGCGCAGCCAATCAGGCCGAAACCGGGTTTCGCAGGATTGGTAAGGGGACCAAGCAGGTTGAAGACGGTGGGCACGCCTAGTTGGCTACGAACCCCCGCAGCGTGGCGCATGGCCGGGTGAAAATTCTTCGCAAAAAGGAAGGCGAAATTAGTGCACCTTGCGTCCTCGGCCACCTGCTCCGGCGAGCGCTGTATATCCGCGCCCAGCGCTTCCAGCATGTCAGCACCCCCACAGGCGGAGGAGGCCTTCCGGTTACCGTGTTTGATCACGCACACGTCCGCCGCCGCAACGACGAAGGAGGCCATCGTGGAGATGTTCACCGTGTTGTGCCCGTCGCCGCCGGTGCCCACGATGTCCACCGTGTCCCCCAGATCGTCGAGGCTCACGGCGGTGGCATAGTTATGCATTGTCTGTGCTGCGGACGCCAATTCCGCAGCGCTTATCCCCTTAACGCGCAGGCCGAAAGCGAAGGCCGCGATGAGGGCATCGGCGGCGCGACCCTCCATGATTTCGCGCATGGCCCAGTTGACCTGGGACTCACTGAGCTCCTCGCGACGGCCCAGGCGGTCCAGCACCCCCGGCCAGGTGAAGTAGGACTTCGGTAGTTGGCTTTCGCCCAGGGCTGAGGGGTTGGGGGCGCTGGTGGGGGTGCTGTCCGTCATTGGGTCTTCTCGCTAAAGGGTTCGATGGGGCACAAGGGGGCAAGGTGCGACAGGGGAGGGCACAGGGCCTCTGGGAGCGTCGGATAGAAGCATACAAAAGTTCCCGTGGACCCCCATTCGGGGTAGGTTGCCAGGTTTCGCCAATGTTTCACCTGCTGATTTAGGAAAAATCTCAAAAACTACTGGGGTGAGAATCGACTACCCGGCTTCAAACAGCCATACTTATACGCGTGACGAGCGCAGTTGAGAACCCAGGTATGACAGCACCACGGCGTGTTGCGACACTGAACCGGCCGAACATGGTCAGTGTCGGGACCATCGTGTTCCTGTCGCAGGAATTGATGTTTTTTGCTGGCCTGTTCGCGATGTACTTCGTGTCCAAGGCCAATTCCGGGGGCGATTGGCCCTCGCATCCGACGCACCTAAACGTGCCGTACGCAGCCATTGTCACCGTGATTCTGGTTTCGTCCTCGTTTACGGCCCAGTTGGGTGTCTTCGCAGCGGAGAGGGGTGACGTCTTTGCACTGCGCAGGTGGTACGCGCTTTCTGCCCTCCTCGGCCTGATCTTCCTGGTCGGCCAGGGCTACGAGTATTTCAGCCTGGTCACGGAAGGCACCACCATCGGTAGCTCCGTCTACGGCTCGGTATTCTTCATTACCACCGGCTTCCACGGCGCACACGTCCTCGCAGGTGTCCTCGCCTTCGTTGTCGTACTGCTGCGCACGGCGAAGTCCAAGTTCACCCCGGCACAGGCCACCGCCGCAGTCGTCGTGTCCTACTACTGGCACTTCGTCGACGTTGTCTGGATCGGCCTCTGGCTGACCATTTACCTCATCCAGTAGGCCGTTGCGGCTGGGGGACTCAAGCCCAGCGGACAGCCATCGCATTTCCGTTGACGAGAACTTTTAAGGGAACATGATGGAAACCAAATCCACCAACGTGCAGCCTGCGGGTGACTCCGCAGCGGTTGCACACTCAGCCGGTGGCGCCCGTCGCCGCCGCAAGATGCGCCGCACGGTCACCGGGGCGTTCGCCCTCACCATGGGGCTGACAGGCGCCGGCTTCGCCGCCAACGCTCTCACACCGGATGCCAACACCGCCGTGGCAGAGCAGAACAATGGCGACCTCGTCGCTCAGGGCAAGGACCTCTACCAGGTCGCCTGTATCACCTGCCACGGTGCCAACCTGCAGGGCGTCAAGGACCGCGGCCCCTCCCTCGTAGGAGTGGGCGAGGGTTCCGTCTACTTCCAGGTGCACTCCGGGCGCATGCCCATGCTTCGCAACGAAGCGCAGGCTATGCGCAAGAAGCCCCGTTACTCCGAGCAGCAGACGCTCGCGCTCGCCGCATACGTCGCTGCTAACGGCGGCGGCCCTGGTCTGGTCCGCAACGAGGACGGATCCATCGCCATGGAGTCCCTGCGCGGGGTCAACAACAAGGACGGCAAGATCGACCCGGCCGACGTGGCCCGCGGTTCCGACCTGTTCCGCCTCAACTGCGCCTCCTGCCACAACTTCACCGGTCGCGGCGGGGCACTGTCCGGCGGTAAGTACGCTCCCGAGCTGGATCCGGCCAATGAACAAGAGATCTACCAGGCCATGCTCACCGGCCCGCAGAACATGCCCAAGTTCTCCGACCGGCAGCTAACAGCAGATGAGAAGAAAGACATCATCGCCTACATCAAGTCCGCCAAGGAGACCCCCAACCCCGGCGGGTACGGCCTCGGCGGCCTCGGCCCGGTCTCTGAGGGCATGATTATGTGGTTCGTTGGCATTCTCGTGATGATTGCCTTCGCGATGTGGATTGGATCCCGGTCATGAGTGAAATGAAGCGTGATTACACGAGCGAAGAGCTCGGCAGGATGAACGAAAGCGAGCTCGCCCGCCTCGGTACCGAGCTCGACGGGGTCACCGTTGCCTACCGCAAGGAGCGGTTCCCCCAGCCCAACGACCCGGCGGAGAAGCGCGCCGCTATGGGCGTCGGGATCTATTTCCTCCTCGCCCTCGTCATGGGCCTCGCCTTCGCGGCCATCTACCTGTTCTGGCCCTGGCAGTACAAGACGCTCGGCGAAAGTGGGGTGTGGTGGTACACCCTATACACCCCGCTGCTCGGCCTGACCTCCGGCCTGGCCATCATCTTCCTGGGCATGGGCGCCATGAACTACACGAAGAAATTCGTGCCCGAGGAGATCTCCGTGCAGACCCGCCACGATGGTCCCTCCGACGAGGTGGACCGTCGCACCCTGGTGGCCCTGCTGAACGATTCCTGGAAGACCTCCACCTTCGGCCGCCGCCCCGTCCTTCAGGGTCTCGCAGCCGGTGGCGCAGCGCTCGCCGGGTTGTCCATCATCCTGCCCCTGGGCGGCATGGTCAAGAACCCCTGGCGCCCCAGCCACAAGCAGGACATCACCGGCGACGGCACCCTGTGGACTACCGGCTGGACGCTGGCGGACGAGGGCAAAAAGGTTTACCTGGCCCGAGACACCGGTGCCATCGCCGTCGAGCGCGAGGGTGAATACTCCACCCAGGGTGTCACCCGCCTGGTGCGCGTCCGCCCGGAGGACCTCGATGCCGGTGGCATGGAGACTGTGTTCCCGATGACCGAGGACATGGTCAACGACGGTGAGAAGTATGACCCGCGGCGCGACGTCTACGAAGAGCAGATGCACTCCGTGCACGGCTCCCGCAACGCCGTGATGCTCATCCGCCTTCGCCACGAGGATGCTCTCAAGTCCATCCCGCGCGCCGGCCAGGAGAAGTTCCACTACGGGGACTACATCGCGTACTCCAAGATCTGTACCCATATCGGTTGCCCGACCTCGCTCTACGAGCAGCAAACTAACCGCATCCTCTGCCCCTGCCACCAGTCGCAGTTCGACGCACTGCAGTACGGCAAGCCGGTCTTCGGACCCGCTGCCCGTGCACTGCCCCAGCTGCCGCTGACTGTGGACGAAGAGGGTTTCTTCATCGCCGATGGCAACTTCATTGAGCCAGTCGGCCCGGCTTTCTGGGAGCGTCGATCATGACAACTAAGCAGCAAGGCCGTCTGGCTACGGCGGCGAACAACATGGACGAGCGGTACACCGCTGCCGGGGTCGTCCGCCCACAGATCAATAAGGTCTTCCCGACCCACTGGTCCTTCATGCTCGGTGAGCTGGCGCTGTACTCCTTCGTCATCCTCATCCTCTCCGGCGTGTACCTGACCCTGTTCTTCGATCCCTCGATGTCCAAGGTCATCTACGACGGTGCTTACGCACCCCTGAACGGCGTTGAGATGTCCGCTGCCTACAAGGCAGCACTGGATCTCTCCTTCGAGGTGCGTGGCGGCCTCTTTATCCGCCAGGTCCACCACTGGGCCGCCCTCATGTTTGCGGTGTCCATCATGGTTCACATGATGCGCATCTTCTTCACGGGTGCGTTCCGCAAGCCGCGGGAGGCCAACTGGGTCATCGGCTGCGTGCTGCTGCTCCTCTCGGTCGCCGAGGGCTTCATGGGCTACTCCCTGCCGGACGACCTCCTCTCCGGCGTGGGTCTGCGCATTATGTCCGCGATCATCGTGGGCATGCCGGTCATCGGTACGTGGCTCCACTGGATGCTTTTCGGCGGGGACTTCCCCGGGGACATCATCATCCCGCGCCTTTACATCGCCCACGTGCTGATCATCCCGGGTATTCTGCTGGCCCTCATCGCCGCCCACCTGGCGCTGGTGTGGTTCCAGAAGCACACCCAGTTCCCCGGCCCCGGACGGACCGAAAACAACGTCGTGGGCGTGCGCATCCTCCCGGTGTTCGGCCTCAAGGCAGCGTCCTTCGGCCTCATCACCTTCGGTGTCATCTCCGTGCTGGCTGGCGTGTTCCAGATCAACGCCATCTGGACCCTTGGCCCCTACAACCCCTCGCAGGTCTCCGCCGGTTCTCAGCCCGACGTGTACATGCTGTGGACGGATGGTGCCGCCCGCGTCATGCCCGCGTGGGAGCTCTACCTGGGTCGTTACACTATCCCGGCCGTGTTCTGGGTTGCCCTGCTGCTCGGCGCGCTGGTGGCCCTGCTGTTCGCCTACCCCGCCATTGAGAAGAAGATGACGGGTGACGATGCCCACCACAACCTCCTCCAGCGTCCGCGAGACGTGCCGGTGCGCACCGGTCTTGGCGTCATGGGCCTGACCTTCTACACGGTCCTGACCATCTCCGGTGCCAACGACCACATCGCGCACTTCTTCGACATCTCGCTGAACGCGATGACGTGGATCGGCCGCATCGGCCTGGTCCTGGCTCCGCCGATCGCCTACTTCGTCACCCATCGGATCTGCGTTGGCCTCCAGCGCTCCGACCGTGAGGTGCTGGAGCACGGCATCGAGACAGGGACGATCCGTCAGCTTCCCTCCGGTGGCTTCATCGAGGTGCACCAGCCCCTCGGCCCGGTGGACGAGCACGGCCACCCCAAGCCGCTGGCTTACCAGGGTGCCCCCGTCCCCAAGACCATGAACGAGCTCGGCGCAGCCGGCCACCCCGGTCGCGGCGGATTCTTCAAGCCGGACGATGCCCGCATCGCCACGGAGGCCGACGAGCTGGATCACCGCAACCACCTGGAGCGCAAGGAAATGTTCGAAAAGCTCCAGGAGGCCAACCGCAAGAACTACAGCGAACGCCATTAACGGTTCGCCCAAGCGTGACTGACGGAGTCACTTACGCAGAACTAGGCCTATAGAACGGCCCTAGCAACGTTTCCCTCAAGGGGAGCCCGCTGGGGCCGGTTTCGCTGTGTGCCTCACGCTGCCTCAAGCGCGCGTCGGTCGGATGTGCGGGCCTATTGAGGGTTCAACGGCGGGGCGTGGGGGGCGAGCACGCAGAGAGGGCCCGCAACAGGCGGGCGGTTGCTAAGGCGTCGGAGGATGCCCGGTGGGGATTGTCGTAGGGGATCGCGAAGTGGGCGGCGAGGTTGCTCAAGGTGTAGCGGCCCACTGACTCTCTGGGCACGAGGGCCCGGGCTGCGGCGGCAGTACACAGGCGTGGCGCCTCTAAAAGGGGAAGGTGGGGGTCCCGCTGCGCTAGCCGTGCTGTTTCCGCGCTGAGGAAGGTGGCGTCGAACTCAACATTGTGTCCAATGAGCACCGCGGCGCTTGAGATGATCTCCGAGAGCCCCCCGAGGACCTCGCCGAAGGCGGGGGCGCCTGCCACCGTGCTGTCGGTGAAACCGGTGAGAGCAGAGACCTCGCGGGGGATGGCGCGGCCGGGGTTGACCAGGGTGGACCAATGTTCGGCGAGGTGCCCATTGCGCAGGCGCACAGCGGCGATCTCGATGATGCGGTCGCGGAGGGGATCCAGGCCGGTGGTCTCCAGGTCCACGACGAGGGCGTTGCCGTGTAGGGCACTGCGGAGGCGTCCTTGGGCCTCGTGGGGGCTGAGAGCTGGCGACGGCTGCGTAGGGGACATTGGGTGTCAGCGTACGCCCGCCAGCTCGGGCCCGGTGGGTACGCGGCGTCGGATGATTTCGGGCACGTGGGGGGCACGGCGGTAACCCCCGTGATGTTCGTTGGGAACCACCACGAGGCGGTATTCACCCTATGATGTGATGAAGGTCACACTCTCTCTTCTGGACGCTAAGAGCGGCGCGCTATCAGCAGTGGGAGCCACCCATCAAAAGGCGCTCCCTTGCCCGTGGCATGGGTGAAACCAGAGCTATTAAGGCTCAGCGGTCGCCCCCGCCACAAAATCGCCGAAAAGTCACGATTGGGCCACGGGATCGGCCGGAACACGCGGAAACGGCGGTTCGCTTTGCAACAACCGTGACTATTTCGTAATCTTTTCGAGACCTTGACGAGAGGTAACGAATCACCCAGCGGAGCTCCACGAGAGGAACCGGGTGGCACGGACACAGAGAAATGTGGGTCATGTCAGCTCGGGATACCCATCCCGAGGGTTCCGCTGGGGGGATACCGAACATTTCGAAAACTTGATGCGCGTCCCGGCGCATCGCTCCCGCAGGGGACACGCCGACCAGCGTATCGCCGAGGAAGCGCACAGTTCACCATTGTTCGGGCGGGAACAAGCGCCCGACGAGCACCGACCGAAAGGTAACCAACCGCCCCATGGGTAAGCACAGCCAGAAGAAGAACACCATCATCCGCACGTCCGCGATCATGGCCACCGTCGGCGCCGGCGCCGCCATCCTGAACCCGGCCATTGCCGACGCTCAGCCGGTGACCGTTCCGAACACCAACGTCACCTTCGATGTTCCCGCAGAACTGGCTCCTCAGGTTGTCCCTCTCATCAACTCCATCCCGGGTGTGCCCGCCGACCTACAGGGCGCTATGCCCGCGGCTCCCGCCCCGGCCCCCGGTGCACCCGCGCTGCCGGCACCGGCTTCCTCCACCGGTCAGCACATTGCCGACATCGCCCTCAGCAAGGTGGGCGCCCCCTACGCTTGGGGCGCTGCAGGCCCGGATGCCTTCGACTGCTCCGGCCTGACCTCCTGGTCCTACAGCCAGGCTGGCAAGTCCATCCCCCGCACCTCCGACGCGCAGGCCGCTAGCGGCGCTCAGGTCTCCGTGGAAAGCCTGCAGCCCGGCGACATCATCTCCTACTACAGCGGCGCGTCCCACGTTGCCATCTACATTGGCGGCGGCAAGATCGTTCACGCTCTCAACGAGGGCGAGCCGGTGCGGGTGGACGACATGAACTACATGCCGATCAACAACGCCGTACGCTTCTAGAACACCTACTTCTGCCGGAAACCCTCGCCCGACTCCTACCTGCGGCCCTTGTCCGTGGGGGGAGGTGGGGAGTTGGGTGCCAACCGAAAGAGTGGCACACTAATCCGGCGCTTTGGGCCCTAACGGGGTGGCCGCCTACTATCTTCGATGTAGATGAGGCCACCTCGTTTCCCGTCCCTACACCTTTGTCTCCACCTCGCTTCGCTTCACCAAGGAAAAGCCCACCGTGACAATCCAGTCCGCGTTCCTGCGGTACACAGTTCGACAGACCATATCCCGCGCTGCAGTGTTCGCCACGATCGGTGGCCTGTCGGCCGGTGCAATCACCACCACCGCTGCAGATCCCGCGCCGCAGAATCAGGCCCAGGAGCAGGCGCCGCAGGGGCAGGGCCAAGCCGGCCAGTCCGCCGCAGCGCCAGCGCCGGGGGAGGGCCCTGCAGTAAAACCCGCCGATGCCGAGGCTGCAGAGGTTCAGCGACTGCTGGAACAACCGGTTCCCACGGACTTTGATGGGCTGCTGAACCGGGCGGAGACCATTTCGCGGGCCGCTGCGGCCACGAGCGACAATGTAGAGAAAACCCGGGCCGGGATCGCCGAGAATCAGGCTCGCATCGATCAGATCAAGGCGGACACGCAGCGTTCCGAGGAGCAACTGGCCCAGGCACAGCAGCGCCTGGACGAATCCCAAACGTCGGTGTCCCAGATCTCCTCCGCGAAGTACCGCGGAGCTACCGTAGACGCAGTCTCCTCCGTCGTGGGTGCCAGCGGGCCGCAGGCCGCCATCGACCGCACGGCCTACTTGAACGCGCTGGCGGATCGGACGGATCGAGCCGTCTCCGCCCTCGAGGCCGACCTGCAGTCTGCCCATGAGGCCAACAGCGCGGCCAAGCGCGCCAAGGCCCAGGCGGAGTTCCAGGCCAACAATCTGGCCCAGCGGCAACGGGAGTTGGACGAGCGCAACCACACCCTGACCGACCTCAAGGCCCAGGTCACCAAGATCGTGGACGGATTCACCCCCGAGCAGAAGCGCCAGTGGGTCGACCGCAAGGGGCCGATTGATGTGGATGTGGCCACGTTCCTCGGAAAGCTGCCCGCTGCCGGCCCCGCCTCAGCGAACGTCGGCGGTGCCGTGGCAGCCGCGATGTCCAAGCTGGGCTCCCCCTACGCCTGGGGCGCTGCGGGCCCGAGCGCCTTCGACTGCTCCGGGCTGATGATGTGGGCTTACCAGCAGGTGGGTAAGACGATTCCCCGCACCTCTCAGGCCCAACTGTCCGGGGGCAAGCAAGTTTCCGTGCAAGATCTCCAACCCGGGGACATTGTGGCCTACTACCCAGGGGCTACCCACGTGGGGATGTACATCGGCGACGGCAAGCTCGTTCACGCCTCTGACTACGGTATCCCCGTGCAGGTCGTACCGGTGAACTCCATGCCTATCGTGGGCGCTGTCCGCTACTAACTCCGATGGCGGGAATGCACACCTTCGGGGTGGGGGCCCCGCTCAAGCGCACGCCGGGGACGCCGCCCAAGATCCTGGTAGTCACCAACGACTTTCCGCCGACGGTCGGTGGCATCCAAACCTACGTGCGGGACTATTTGGCCACGTACGATCCGGATCGGATCGTTGTCTTCGCCTCCACGCAGGATCCTGCAGCCGCTGCCGAGTTCGATTCCGCCGTGCCCTACCGCGTCGTCCGGTGGCCGAGGTCGGTCATGCTGCCCACTCCCGCGACGGCGCGCCGGATGCAGCGGCTCGTCGCAGAGCATGACATTGACACGGTGTGGTTCGCCGCGGCCGCCCCTCTAGCAATCATGGCCGGTGCCGCCCGCCGGGCCGGCGTAGCCCGGGTGGTGGCGTCTACCCACGGCCACGAGGTGGGTTGGTCGATGTTCCCCGGCTCCCGGCACATCTTGCGCGCGATTGGTCAGCGCGTCGACTGTCTGACCTACGTCTCCCGTTATGCGCGATCGCGTCTGGCCGGGGTGTGCGGGCCCTCGGTGGCTTGGGAGCCCATGCCGGGTGGTGTGGACACTGCGACCTTCACGCCGGATCCGGAGGGGAGTTCCGAGGTACGGCGCCGCTATGGCCTGGCGGAACGGCGGGTAGTCGTGGCGGTCTCCCGGGTGGTTCCGCGCAAGGGGCAGGACGCGCTCATCGCGGCTTTTCCCGACATTGTGCGGCGAATTCCAAGTGCTCACTTGCTCATCGTTGGCCCGCTCGGGAGGTACGGGGCGTCCCTAGCCAAAAAAGTCAAGGACTTGGGCTTGACCGACCATGTGACGTTCACCGGTTCGGTCCCCTTCGCCGAACTGCCCAGCCATTTCGGTGCCGGAGACCTTTTCGCCCTGCCGGTGCGCACCCAGGCCGGGGGGCTTTCCGTGGAGGGGCTGGGCATTGTCTACCTGGAGGCCCAGGCCTGCGGTGTCCCCGTCGTGGCGGGGCGCGGGGGCGGGGCCCCGGAAACGGTCGTCGAGGGGGTCACCGGCACCACCGTGGACGGGCGGGATAGCGCGGCGATAGCGGACGAGGTCGTTCGCCTCCTCAGCGACGACGACGCTCGGGAGCAGATGGCCCAGCGGGGGCTGCACCACGTTCGACGTGCCTGGACAATGGCAGCCCTCGGCGCCCAGTTCGAGGCCGTCATGGCGGGCGACGGCCGCGTGCCGCCTGCACACAGTTGGAACTACCCAAGCCCCACGGTCTAACGTTGTTGCGGTAATTGGACCGTGAAAGAAAGCGTGTGTGCGCCCGTGCCCGACTTGCTGCTGCCCGCGGATGCCCTGACCATCGGAGTGGACATCGGCGGCACCAATCTCCGGGCAGCCGTGGTGGATGGGGCGGGGCGCCTGGTGGATAGCGAGCAGCTTCCCACGCCCTCGACGGTCCCCGCCCTGGAGACGGCTGTGGAGCATGTCGTTCGAGCGCTGCGCGGTCGTCATCCGCAGGTCTCCGCCGTGGGGCTGGCCGTGGCCGGGTTCATCGCAGAGGACATGACCACCGTGCGGTTCGCGCCCCATCTGCCGTGGCGGGGTGCGAATGTTGCCGAACGCCTACGGCCGAAATTGGGCCTACCGGTAATCATTGAGCACGACGCCAATGCCGCCGCGTGGGGGGAGTACTTCTGCGGTGCGGCACAGGGGGCCGGAACGTGGGTGTTGTTTGCAGTGGGCACGGGCATCGGCGGGGCCATCATGATCAACGGGCAGATCTTCCGGGGGGCCTTCGGCACCGCCGGGGAGTTCGGACATGTGGTAGCGGTGCCTGGCGGGCGCACCTGCCCCTGCGGCAAACGGGGGTGCCTGGAGCGCTACTGCTCTGGCAGCGCGCTGACGCTCACCGCCCAGGACATGATCGCTATGGGACGGGCACCGGACTCCACGCTGACCCGGGAGTTCCACAACCACCCCGAGGAAATCTCGGGCCGAACGATCGTTCGGCTAGCCCGGGAGGGGGACCCCCTGGCGCGGGCGGTGATGCGGGATCTGGGCACATGGCTGGGCCGGGGCCTTGCCATCGTGCAGGACATCGTGGATCCGGAGCTCATTGTTGTGGGCGGAGGGGTCAGCGCGGATGCGGACCTCTATCTCGATCGGGCCCGGAGTGTTCGCGATCGGACGGTGGTGGGTGCGGGCCACCGGCCGCTCGCTCGCCTCGAAACGGCCCGGTTGGGCGGCCAGGCCGGTATGATTGGCGTGGCGCTTTTAGCGGCGAAGACGGTGCACACTACTGCAGCAGAACGCCCCGGAAGAACAAGAAAGGCCCGGTGAACCGTGCACAACAAAACGTACTGGTGGCTGAAGCATGTCTTTATCGGGCCGCTGCTGTGGGTGTACAACCGGCCCTTCACCCGGGGAGTGAAGACTATCCCGGAGACCGGCCCGGTGCTTTTGGCCAGCAACCACCTCGCCGTCATGGATTCCTTCTTCCTGCCTCTGGTGTGCAAGCGGCAGCTCACGTTCCTGGCGAAAAAGGAGTATTTCACCACTCCTGGGTTGGTTGGGGGAATCCAGAAGTGGTTCTTCTCCTCGGTGGGGCAGGTCCCCTTGGACAGGGACGACAAGGATGCCCAGCGTGCTGCACTGAAAACCGCCAAGGGGATACTGGCCAAGGGGGACGCGCTGGGAATGTACCCGGAGGGCACCCGCTCCCCGGATGGTCGGCTTTACCGCGGTAAGACGGGCCTAGCCCGCATCGCCATGGAGACCTCCGTTCCCGTGTATCCGGTGGCCATGATCAACACGAACAAGGTCAATCCCATCAACACGTGGGTGCCCCGGCCTTTTCGCTGCGGCGTGGCCGTGGGAAAGCCCATCGACCCTGCTGGATATCAGAACACCGGGGACGACTTTGCCGCCGCCCGTGAGATGACAGATCGCATCATGTCGGCGATAGCGGCGCTTTCCGGACAGGAATACGTGGCTGGGTTCTACGCCGCGGATGTGAAAAAGAGCCTTAACGAGGGCAAAGGCTATCCCCCGGGGACGGAGCCAGGCGCGGTTACAGCTAGGTGAACTTGACCGGAACGTCAGAAATTGTATGTTCATATAGATGACTATGAGCCCAGCCGAGCCACCCGCCCCCACCGCGCGGCAGCGTCTCGGCTGGGCTGATACCGCCAAAGGCCTATCCATCATCGGCGTGTGTCTGCTGCACGTCGTCACCGCCGTGCCAGATGCTCTGAACACCCCAGTGGGGCTCATCTCGACGGCTCTGGACCCCCTGCGCATGCCCCTGTTTTTCATGGTGTCCGGGCTCTTCGCGCACCGCATTCTGCAGCGCTCCCTGGCGGATCTGTGGTACCGGCGGTTATGGTTCCTGCTCATTCCTTACCTCGTCTTCACTCCAGTTCAAGCGGTGTTCCGGCTCGAGCTGGACCAGCGGCTGAGTTGGGGCAACTTTCTGTTAGCAATTGTCAGCGGGGACCCTGGGCTGTGGTTCCTCCACGCGCTCATCCTGTTCAACCTGGCCGCGTGGCTGCTGCGAAAGCAACCGGCACCTCTGGCCGTGGCGCTGTCCTGCCTGCCCCTCTTGATCGGAGTCATGACCGGTGCAGTGATGAATCAGGGCTTCCGCCAGATCGTTATCTACGCACCGACCTTCTTTATCGGGTTGCGCTACCGAGAGCTCATGTTCGCTATCGCGCAGAGCGCCGGGCGCTGGTGGGCGGCCGGCGCCAGCATATGTGTGTACCTTCTCTCCGAGGTGCTGTACCATCACGCCAACACCACCCGCTGGGCAGAATGGAATGAGCTCACCGCTAGCGAGACCGCTGTGGCCAACTTGGTGCGGGCCGTCGCGGCGATCCCGATGGGAATCGTTCTCGCCGTTGCCCTCGTCCACACTCCCGTCGTGGGCCGGTCGCTGCAGTGGATCGGGCGCCACACCCTGCCGGTGTACGTTTCACATCACGCTGTCATGGCGCTGGTCTTTTCTGCCATCGTGCTGCCGCTCGTGGACTCCGATCCCGATCGCTATGGATTCCTTACCCACACGTACCCAATGGTGATTGTGGGCATGCTCGCCTGCGCCGCGGCCGGCGCATTCTTCTACGCCGTCGGCAAGGTCCCCTACCTGCAGTGGGTTCTCTACCCTCCGCCGCTGCCCCGGCGGCACCACCGCCCGGCGGGCCACGCCGGGGATCATCGCGCCAGGGTCGAGACCCTGTCGGGGGTGCGTTAGGTCCGCACCTGATGCCCAGACCCTAAGATGGGCAACCGTGCGCTACTTCTACGACACCGAATTCATCGAAGATGGGCGAACCATCGATCTGATCTCCGTAGGAGTGGTGGCCGAGGACGGCCGTGAATTTTACGCCGTCTCCACTGAATTCAACGCCGCTGCGGCCGGCTCGTGGGTCCGGCGGCACGTATTGCCGCAGCTCCCGCCGCGCTCTCACCCAGCCTGGATGAGTCGAGCGGAATTACGGCAGGCCCTCTATTCCTTTCTGCTGCCCGGAGCCCGGCCGGGTCAGCGGCTGCCCTACGACCAGCGGCCCGAACTCTGGGCGTGGGTGGGTGCCTACGACCACGTCGCCATCGCCCAGCTTTGGGGAGACATGACCGCCCTGCCCCGGGAACTACCGCGCTACACCCGGGAGCTTCGGCAATTGTGGGAATTTGCTGGTCGCCCCAAGCTGCCCGCCCCACCCCAGGGGGCCCACGATGCCCTCGTCGATGCGCGGTTTAACGTCGTGAAATACCGGGAATCCATGGCGGCGCTCGCCGCAAAGGGGCCCGAGTTGGCCAAGTAGTCTTCTGTGGGCTGGTTCACGTATGATCCCCCCATGGCTTGGACTATTGATGCCCCGCTCGACGAACTTCCCGACCTGCCGCCGCTTCCCCCGGCTCTTGCCGCCAAGCTGGAAGACGCGCTCTCTCGAGAAGCGAAGCAGCAACCGAGCTGGGATAAGGACCACGCCTCCCGCGTGCGTCGGATCCTGGAATCCGTGCCTCCTATCGTCGTCGCCCCGGAGGTCCGCCGACTGAAGAAGCAGTTGGCCGATGTGGCCCTGGGCCGGGCATTCCTCCTGCAGGGCGGGGATTGCGCGGAGACCTTCGAGTCCAACACCGAGCCGCACATCCGCGGTAATATCAAAACCTTGCTGCAGATGGCCGTGGTCCTTACCTACGGTGCCTCCACTCCAGTGGTCAAGATGGCCCGCATCGCCGGGCAGTACGCCAAACCCCGCTCGGCGGACCGGGACTCCTCCGGGTTGCTGAGCTACCGCGGGGACCTGGTCAATGGCGTGGAAAGCACCGAGGAAGCCCGCGCCCACGATCCCTCCCGAATGGTTCGGGCGTACGCCAACTCCTCGGCTGCCATGAACCTCGTCCGCGCGCTGACCAGTTCCGGCACCGCTGATCTGTACAAGCTGCACGAGTGGAACCGCGAGTTCGTCTCCGAATCGCCGGCCGGCGCTCGCTACGAGGCTTTGGCGGAGGAGATCGATCGCGGCCTGGAGTTCATGAGCGCCTGCGGCGTACAATCCCCAACTCTGCGGAACGCGGACATCTACGCTTCCCACGAGTCCCTGGTCTTGGACTACGAGCGTGCCATGCTGCGCCTCGCGCACACCGAGGATGGCGACGACGCCCTCTACAACCTCTCCGCCCACCAGGTCTGGGTGGGGGAGCGGACCCGCGGCGTGGAGGATGCCCACATCCAGTTCGCCTCGGTGATCTCCAATCCGGTGGGGGTCAAGATCGGCCCGAAGACCACTCCGGAGGAGGCGGTGCAGTACGTGCGCACGCTGGATTCCCGTAACGAGCCGGGTCGCCTCACGCTGATCTCCCGCATGGGTTACGACAAGGTCCGCCAGGTCCTTCCTGCCATCGTGGAGGCCGTGGAGGCTACGGGGCACAAGGTCATTTGGCAGTGCGACCCCATGCACGGCAACACCTACACCAGCTCTAACGGGTACAAAACGCGGGACTTCGACAGGATTATCGACGAGGTCCAGGGGTTCTTCGAGGTCCACCGGTCCCTCGGCACCCACCCCGGGGGCATTCACATCGAGCTCACTGGTGAGGACGTAACGGAGGTGGTGGGCGGCGGCCAATCCATTACGGACGTCGACCTGCCCGAGCGCTACGCCACGACCGTCGATCCGCGACTGAACACCCAGCAGTCTCTGGAGCTGGCCTTCCTCGTCGCAGAGATGCTGCGTAACTAAGGGCTATCCCGCGCATCGGGGGGGGGGGAGTAAGTCCGGGTTCGCGCCGCCGGGGGGTCGGACGGTTCGCCCCGCCGGGGGGTCGGATGATTCGCGCCGCCGCGGGCTCTGATGGCACGCGCGTGGTGGGGGAATCGTATTTAGAGGGTGCGGATCGTGACGTGCTCCCCGGGCTGGACGCGCGCTCCCGCCTGTGGTTCTTGCGAGATCACGACGCCACTGGAGCCGCCCTCGACCGTTACGTGAAGTCCTAGGGCTTCCAGCGAGCTGCGAGCGCGATTGCCACTCTGTCCAATGACCCGCGGTAGGGACGTAGCCGCAGAACCTTGTCCTCCGGTGGAACTGGTGCTTGCGGCGTTTGCCGAGCCCCCCGACAGCCGGATGGTGACCACCGTATCCGTGTCCACTTTCGTCCCGCTAGGCGGGTCCAGCAGGGCGATCTTGCCCTCCGGGAGGGTAGAACCGTACAGACTCGGGCCGAGAGTGTGCCGTAGGGAGCGCTGTTCCAGGAGTGTCTGCATTTCCTCCAGGCTGCGTTCTGGGACTGTGTCCGGAACCGTGGGACGACCCTGCGACACAACGATCGTCACCTCCCCGCCGCGCCGGGTCTTTTCCCCGCCGCCGGGAGTTACTGACAGGATGTGGGAAGCGGAGTGTCGTTGTCGTACCGCAGCTGGGTGCGCGCGTGAAAATCGGCTTGTTCGATTGTCCGGGTGGCCAGGGAAGATTCCATTCCGAGGACGTTGGGCACTTCCCCGTAACGCCCAGATGTCAGCCACCATCCCCCGAGGGCAACCGCGGCTACGAGCCCGGTGATGACGAGAAACCACAACACGCGGCCCCCCGCCGAGCGGTTGCTTAGTGGTTTTTGGGCTGCTCGGTCGATGGCGGGCGAGGCCGGAGCCACGTGCGCTGCTAGAGGTGCCGGGTGTTGTGCTGGCGCAGCCGCATGGGGCATTGGGGGTTCTCCCACTGCCCTGTCGTAGTGCTGAGAGGGGTCCGGGGACGCCGACGCGTAACGGGGTTGGGAGCTATACCCCAGCCGGTCATTGCCCTGCTGGCCGTAGGCATCATCGGGACCCAGTCCCTGCCCGGCCACACTCTCGGGGAGATCAAACGCAGCTTGCTCTGAGGTGTGGTCGGCGCCGACCTGCTGGGTTCGTAGTAGCACGGCACGGGTGGCCATCGACTCGTCGTCCCACGACAACCGCTCGCCGAAGTCCGCCTGTTTCAGGGCACGGCGCACGGCAGAATTGACCGGTGCCGGGACGATAAAGCCCGGCAGGTTCTCCTCTCGAATGGTTCGAACGACAGCGCGGCGAAACTCACCCCCGTCGGCAAAGCGGTCGTCCGGCCGCAATGCGCAGGCGGTGGCCACAAGTTCGTCGATCGCCGGTGGAACCCCGTCGATGAGCTCGGAGGGGGCAGGAACCGAGTCCCGCAGGCGGGCCACGGCCGTGAGCTCGTCGGTCTCGCCGTGGAAGGGTGTTTGGCCGGTGATGAGCTCGAAGAGCAGGATGCCGGCGGAATAAACGTCGCTCGCGTGGTTGAGTTCCTCCCCGCGGACTTGTTCGGGGGAGAGGTACGCTGCCGTTCCGATGACCTGAGTGGTTTCCCGCGGCCGGGACCCCCCAGGTTCAGTGGCGCCAGAACCCCCGGAGCCGTCCTCCAGCCCGCGCTGGGCAGTCGTCAATCCGGAGCGGCTCAAGCCCCCTGTGTTCTGCACCCCCGTGGCGATCGCCCGGACCAGGCCGAAGTCGGCGAGCTTGACCTGGTGTTCATCGCTGATCAGCACGTTGTCCGGCTTGATGTCCCGGTGGATCATCCCGGTCCGGTGCGCGACGGACAGCGCGGTCAGCACCTCCGACATCACCGCGAGGGCGGCATGCGGGGGCATCGGTCCGCGTTCCTTCAACAGCTCCCGCAGGGACCCGCCGGGGACCAGCTCCATCACCAGGAAGACCAGCTCGCCGTCGTGACTGCGGTCCACCCCCTGGTCGAAAACGTTCACCAGCGAGGGATGGTTTAACCGGGCTACCGCCCGCGCCTCCCGCTCGAAGCGGATGCGAAAGGTGGGGTCCGCCGCCAGCAGTGGGTCCATGACCTTCACCGCCACCTCACGGTCCAAGCGTTCGTCTACAGCGTGGTAGACCGTGGACATTCCTCCGCTGGCGATGTCCCTGCCCAGGCGGTAGCGATCGTCGAGCAGGCTTCCGGGGCTGAGGTTCTTCACAGCGTGCTCGGCCATCCCTTTCGCTTACTCGTCGGTGGACAACGGTGGGGTTGGGCGGTGGACCGACAAGTGAACGGTAAGAACAACAGGTGCGAACCACCCGCCGGTTCACGGCTAGTCCAGCCGGTTCACAGTGAGTATAGGCGTTGTTCCCCGACGACGGCCCAGGCGTGAGCATAACTATCCGCGAGCCTCCGCTAGGGTGTGATCCGTGAATACACGCAATCCCCACGCCCCCGAACCGCACGAACAGTCGGCGCCCCCGTCCAGCACCGGCTCGCGCTCCCGCACCGCCCCGCGCATCCTGACGCTCGCGGAGCCCACGGCGGGCCTACCGGCGGGGGAGACTGTCATCACCATCGCGGAGGCTGCGGACCGCGCGGGGTTGGTGGCGTCCAAAATCTTCGACGAATTAAACGCCGGGCGCCTGTTGGACATCCGCGTAGATTCCGTGCGCTACATCCCCGAGCGCTTTTTCACCGAGGATGGCGAGATCAACCGGTTTGTCCCGGGCGTGCTGGCGCTGCTCAGCGATGGGGGCTACAGCCATCGGGAGTCCCTGGAGTACCTGTTCACTCCCGATGACTCCTTGCCAGGTCGGCCGGTGGACGCACTGCACGGCCACCTCGCCAGGGAAGTCATGCGGCGGACCCAGGCGATGGCAATCAGCTAGTCGGCGGCGAGCTCAGTTCCGCTCTTGGGCGAGGGAGGGAAGCGGAGAGGCTGGCACCGGCACTCGCTGGAACAGCCACGGGGGACCGGTGGGCGCGCAGGCTCAAGGAGGGTGTCCACAAATCGGTCTCTGCCTCTGGCTTACCGGGCCGGTAACCCAGGCAGGCCCGCGCCATCAACCAGGTGACCACGAGAATGAAGAGCACCCAGGACGGCTCATACAGCCGATTATCCCCTCCGCCATCGAACATCATGCACATCGCCATGGACCCCCAAGCGGTGAAGAACACCATCCACCGGCGAGAGACCCACACCCCCAGCAGAGCAACCAATGGCGCGTAGTACCACGGCAGCACAACCGCATTGAAGATGCAGGTCAACAGGTACGCCAGGGTTGCCCCTTTGAGGGCCTCCCGGGGGGTGCGCCGGAATACCCACCACGCGGCCACCAAGCCCATCCCCAGGGCAGCCGTCGTCGCCGGGCGGACGTAACCGAGGATGAGGTTGAAGGTGATGTCGTCATCGAACTGCGACAGCGGTGGCTGCAGAGTGCTGGCCACGGCGGAGGACAGGGACAGGGGATTGACCACCTTCGTGTTGCCGGCCACCGTCGCCAACCACTGCCAGGACTGACCGCTGGCCAGCGTGATTGCCTCCACGATCGCCAACAGCAGGGCCGTGGAACCCAGCCCCACCCCGAGCAGCGCGACCAAGCGATTGCGGTGCTCCCGGAACAACCCGGAGGGCGCGTTGCCGGCCAATCGAGACACGGTGATCCACACCAGGAAGGGTAGCCCCACCACGGCCGTAGCCTTCAGGGCGGTACCAATTGCGATGAGGGCCACACCTGCGGCAGCACCCCGTAGCGGGCGTAGGCGCACCCCCGCGTACAGGCCCAGCACGACGAGGGCCATCATCGTCACCTCGTTGTGCATTCCCCCCACCAGGTGGAGGATCGACAGCGGATTGGCCACGCCCAGCCACACGGCCACGCTGGGTTTGGTGCCGAACTGCCGGGCGAGCCGCGCCACCCCCCAGGCCAGGGCCGCGAAACTGCCGAGGGAGAGCGCCTTGTACGCCAGCACGCCCAGCGTGACATTGTCCCCCACCACTGTGGTGATCGCCTGCCCCAGCCACAGGTGCAGCGGGCCGTAGGGGGTGGTGGTGTTGCGCCAGTCCGCGCTGACTTCAAACAGCAGCGGCCCTGGGTTGGCGGCGGCCCCGTGCGTGTAGGGGTTGATGTGGTCCCGCGCGAGGGTGCCCTGCATGAGGTAGGAGTAAACGTCCCGGCTCATCAGGGGTCCGGCGAGGGTGAGCGGTGCGGTCCACCCGGCCACCATGCCCAGCGATAATTCCCGCCCGCGGCGCAGGATGTGGCCGCCCACCACGATCCAACTGATCAGAATGGACCCGATCGCTAGCCACATGACCGCGATGAGCAGCCCGGCGGCGTGGCCGAAGGTCAGCGCGCTGAGCCCCAACCATTGCATCACGCCGCCGCGGGCCCGGGTGGCGCCGACGCAGTGGGAGCACAGGGTGAGGACCACGCTGCCGAGGAAGCCGAACCACCACGCGCGCCGCCAGGACATCGCGCGCAGTGCCGCTGTCACTTCACGCCTCCACCGCCGATGCGGCGGGCGGCCAGGGCCCCGGAGAGGATGGTGGTGGGGACGCCCACGCCGGGGGTGGTGCTGGATCCCGCCATGACCAGGTTGTCGATGCCGTAGGCGGGGTAGTTGCGCGGCCGGAAGGGCCCGGTTTGGGTGAACGTGTGGGCCAGTGCGAAGGGGGTGCCGGCGCCGTGGCCCATGCCCAGCCAGGTGGCGGGGGTGTCTACGCGGGCGATGGAGATGTCGCTAGCCAGCCCGGCGAAGCCGCGCTGTTCGAGCAGGCCCAGGATTTCCTCGGTGTAGGGGTCGGTGATGGCATCCCAGTCCAGGGGTGCCTTGGTGAGGTTGGGGGCGGGGGCCAGCACGCTGATGGGTTCGTAGCGCATGCCGCTATCGGTGGTCTGGCGGCGGGCGGGGGCGCTCGCGGCGGGTCGGGTGACCAGCAGAGAGGGATCGGACATCAGCTCGCCGCGCTTGCTGGGGTTCTTGCCGGTGATCTCCCGGAAGGTTTGGTCCCAGGCGTGGCCGAAGCTGATGGTGTGGTGCATACCGCTGTGCCCGTCGGCTTGGGTGGCCTCCTGCTGGCCGACCCAGGCATCGGCCGTGGCGGTGGGGATGGTGCCGTGAATGACGACGGCGGAGGGGGACCAATTCAATTTCGGACGCCGATAGCGGCGCGCGAGCCGGGACAGCCGCCCGGTGCCATCGGCAGCTCCCGGGCGGGAGGCGTTGAGGAGCTTCTCCATCACCGGGAGGTCGGGGGTGGCAATGACAGCATCTGCGGGGATGGTCTCGCCGTCGCTGAGGTTGACGGCGGTGATGTGGTCCCCGTCGAAGGTGAAGGAGGCGACCTCGCGCTCAAGCTGGAAGGACACGCCCACCTTGCGGGCTGCGGCGGCCATTAGTTCCGGGACGTCGCCGATGCCGAAGCGCGGGTAGTAGACGCCCATGGAGGTATCCATGTGGGCGATCACGGCGTACACGGCGAGGGCCTTGCGGGGGGCCACGCCGGCGTAGAGGGCTTGGAAGGACAGCACGCGGGCCAGTTCGTGGTCAATGACCTGTTTTTCGGTTTTGCGCCCGAGGCTGCCGAAGGCCCCGAGGCTGAGGAGGTGGCCAAGGTCGGAGGCTGACGCGGGCGTGGACAGTAGGTCCAGCGGGGAGTCGAAGTCCGCGGCGAGGAAGTTTTCGAAACTGCTGGCAAACAGCTCGGCGGCCCAATCGCGGTGGTGCAGGTAACCCTGTTGGATGCGCTCCACGTCGGCGGCGGAATAGTGGTCAGAGGCGAAGCGGCGGATCTCGCTGAGCATTCGGTCCGAGTTGGAGTACACCCCCAGGACGCGGCCGGATGCGAACTCTGCCCGGTAGGCCGGGGAGAGCTTATGCAGGCCCCAGCCTTCCGGCAGGTCTTCAGCGAGGTCCTGCGGGCGCAGGCCAACGGAGGCGATGGCTGATTCCACGAGGGAGGGCATGGTGAACACCGAGGCGCCGGTATCCGCGGCGTAGCGGCCGTGCCCAGAGGTCAGCCATTCGGTGCGGCAACGCCCGCCGACGGTGCTTTCGGAGTCGATGACGGTGACGTCCCGGCCCGTGGCGCGCACGCGGATGGCGGCGGTGAGTCCCGCCAGTCCCGCGCCGACGATGACGACATGGTTGGTTTTCCCGGGGACAAGTTGGCGTTTCGTCGCCCGAGTCATGGGGATGGAGGGGCGGACAAGGTCGAGGTGGCTTTTGCGGGTACGGGGAGCCATGGTGGTTAAAACCTCCGGTTGGTGAGCCGGGAGGCAAAGCCTACCAACTCGTCGATGATGCTGGAGTGTAGCCAGCTGTTGTGTAGGGCGGTGTTGGCGCTGTCGGTGAGGCCTTGGATTGTGTCTTCGATGTGGTCTTGCGCACCCGTGGCGATGATGACCTTGCGCATCAGCTCCACATCCGCGTCGCTGCTGATGGACCCCAGGGCTTCGTGAACTTCAGTGCGCTGGGCGGCCGTGCCCCGGGCGAGAGCGGAGTTGATCAGGGCGGTTCGCTTGCCCGTGCGCAGGTCATCCCCGCTGGGCTTGCCGGTGACGGCGGGATCCCCGAAGACCCCTAACTGGTCGTCGCGGAGCTGAAAGGCCGTCCCGATCTGCTGTCCAACCTGGCAGAGCAGATCCACGGTGCGCTCGTCGGCGCCGCCCAGGCTAGCCCCGAGGTGGAGCGGGCGGGTCGCGGTGTAGGAGGCGGTCTTGTACTTGACCACCTTTAGGGAATCGGCCACGTCGTCGCTGCCGCGCGCTTCCACTGCGATGTCCAGTTGCTGGCCAACGATGACTTCGGTGCGCATCGCCCGCCAAGCGGGCCGGGCCCGCACCTGGTGCCGGGTGGGCACCCCGGAGTCCGTCAGCATGTCGTCTGCCCACGCGAAGACGAGGTCCCCGGCGAGGAGGGCCTGGCTGATGCCGTAGTGTTCCGGCGAACCGTGCCAGGAGTGATCCCGGTGCTGCTTCTCGAAGACTCGGTGGACAGTGGGGCGCCCACGCCGGAGGTCGGAGGCGTCGATAATGTCGTCGTGGATGAGCGCACACGCCTGAATGAGCTCCAGAGAGCTCACTGCGGCGAGATAGGCCTGTGGGGGAACCCCACCTTCGGTCTCCCCGTCGTGTGGGTGGCCGCCGCCGCCCTCCCAGGCGGCCCTCACTCCGGCCCAGGCGAGGGTGGGGCGGACTCGTTTACCTCCTCCGAGGATGAAGTCCGCGAGGGCATCCAAAGTTGTCTCCAGCAGCGGATCGATGCCGCCGAACTCTTTGCGGCACTGTTCTAAGTAGGCCTGCAGGACCTCTTGGCAGGCGGCGGGCACCTCGCTCAACGGCGTTGACGGCGCCCAGCGGGCGGAAGCGGGGCCGGGATCGGTCCACGGTTGCATAGGAGCGGTAGTGCCTTTCTCAGGCTTCGGGGCCTAGTAGCAGGCAGCACAATGGCTACCGTAGGTGCACATCTTGAGAAACCGGATTGGATCGATGTGCGGGAACGCAGAACTTCAGTCTAGCGGCGATATGGACGGCGGCGGCAGGAGCCGGTGGTCTGGAGGGCACCACACGTCGCGGGCGTTAAGATTCCTGACATGCCGGATTCTCCCCGCCCCGCCCCCCTGCCGTACCGCCAGGTCGCGGTCTCCGACACCCTGCGTTTCAACACCCCCGGGCGGGTACCCTTCTCGGTCGAGTTCATGCCACCCCGGGATGACGAGGCCGAGCTGCGCTTGTTCACGGCGGCGGAGGCCTTTCACGACCTCGGGGTCAGCTTCGTGTCCGTGACCTACGGGGCGGGAGGATCCACCCGGGAGCGCACGTTGCGCGTCGCTCGCCGGCTGGCCACTAAGCCGTTGACCACCCTGGTACACACCACGTTGGTGGAGCACACGGTCCCCGAGCTCATCCACATGGTCCGGGCCTACGCCAGCCTGGGGTTGACCAACCTGTTGGCGCTGCGGGGGGACCCTCCGGGGGATCCCACGGGCCAGTGGGTGCAAACACCGGGTGGCCTGAGGTATGCCAGCGAGTTGATCGAGCTGGTCACCGCCATGCCGGAGGGGCGTTTTTTCGATATCGGCATTGCTAGCTTCCCCGAGGGCCACTACCGGGCCAATGATCTGCAGCAGGACACGGAGATCACCCTCCGCAAACTCCGAGCCGGGGCCCAGTACTCCATCACCCAGATGTTCTTCGACGTCGACCATTATCTGCGCCTGCGAGACAGGTTGGCCGCAGCCGACCCGACGGAGGGGGCTAAGCCCATCATCCCTGGGCTCATGCCCATCACCTCCCTGCGCTCTGTACGCAAGCAGATGGAGCTCGCGGGGGCCCAACTGCCCGCCGACATCGAGCGGGAGCTGCTTTCAGCCGCCGGTGGGGACGAGCGAGCCAATCGCGATCGCATCCGGGAGGTGGGCATTGGTATCACCACGAGGATGGCTGAGCGCCTCATCGCCGAGGGCGCCCCTGACCTGCACTTCATGACGATGAATAACGTGCGGGCGACCCAGGAGGTCCTGCACAACCTCGGGATGGCTCCAGCCTGGGGGGAAGAGTACGGCCACGACATGGTTCGCTAGCTGCGAACTTCGGGGATGTCCGGCCGTTCCCGCCGCAGGATCCCAAAAGGCCTGGGGTCTCCGCCGAAGTGGAAGTCCCGGAGAACATCCCGGAAACCGAACTTGCGGTAGAGCGACCAGGCCCGGTTGCCCTCGTCACGCGCCTCCGGGGTGGACAGCATCACAGCCGGGGTGGACACGGTGCGCAGATGCTGGGCCAACAACTGGGTGCCCACGCCCTGGTTCTGCCACTCCGGTAGGAGGTGCACCTCGGAGAGTTCCGTGTAGCTGCCCATGAACTCCCGGATAGCTTCGGTGCTCCAGCCGATGTTGCGAAGACCCGCATAGACGGAGTTGTACCAGAAGGTGGCGGCGGTGCCGAGGAAGCTGAAGCACACGCCAACGGGGTGGTGGCCGTCAGCATCGGGGTTGGCAGTCTCGCCGTGCGGATGCGCCAGAGCTACGTGACAAGCAAACTGCGGCTCCTGGGCATTCGAACGCCACAAGACCCGGCGGCCCTGGTGGGCGGAACGGGGATACCTCATGGCAGCGAGGTGGATGTCCACGAGCCGGTCCAGGTGGCGCAGGAACTGGTCGGGGTTCAGGCGAACCACGTCCACCCGCAGGGCAGCGGGGGGCACGGTGGGCTGGCTGAACATGCGGTCCATGGTGCCACGGTTGTCCACGCAAAGGTGCAGCTTTAGGGTAAAGGTTGGTCGCATCGAACATATGTTCTATAAAACCGGTATCATGGCATGGCGATGTCCCGCAGCGGCGTTAGCGTGAGCAGCACCAAAGACAGGGACTCCGGAGCGCCGGTGACCAGGACTGGAAAGGTGGGCCGAACAATGGCGACACAGCAGCGGAGAGGGTGGCAGACTCGCCCCGATGCGCGGGCCTTCGTGGCTGCTGCCGAAGATCAGTTGGAACTCGCTCGCACTGCGGCGACGGCGGAGGTGGCCATCGTGTACGCCTATCGGGCAGCCCTGCGGGCCGCCGGTTCTCTCATCGAATCGGAGCGAAAGGGGCGCAAGCGCCTGCCGGCCGGGTCTGCGTGGTCCCGGTTGCGTCGGGTGTCCCCGGAGCGTGCGGATCGGGCGGCGAACTTTGAGGCTCATGCGCGCTATGTGAATCGGGTGGACATGGGGTTGGAGCGGGAGGTTCCGAGCTCTGTTATGGACGCCGTCTACCGCGACGCCAGCGCACTGATCGAGGAGGCGCGCCTAGCCGCCGGCTTGCAGCCGCAGACCTTGGGGGCAGCCGGGTAGGGGAGAATCTGCCGTAGTGGTCTGGGCAATCGGATCTAAGGAACACGCCGGAGCGACTACGATGGGGTTGTAAGCGCAGGCGCAGGCAACCAGTTCCGGGCAGGTCCGCTTGAGGAACTAAAAACCCGCCCGTGGCGTTGACACCGTGAGAGTGTGAAAGCGTCAGCAACGAAAACTGGTGGATTGGGCTATCACTAGCTCGATCGAACCAACTTGATCGGCCGGATTTTGCTCGGCGCGCCGTGCCGTTCGCACACCGTGTCAACCGTGAACAAGACCGTCCAGAGTGGAGGACAACCGTGGCTTTATCTGAGAAGGAACAGCGCATGCTCGCGGAGATCGAGCAAGCGCTGGCTGCGGAGGACCCGCGCTTCGCCCAGCGTGCGGCGAAGGCCGGGTCGCACTCCGGCTTTTCCTTCAACATTCGCTGTGTCGCACTGCTTCTCCTTGGGCTCGTCACGCTTATCGGGGGCATCGCGTTGGCCCAGCACTCCCTGTGGTTCGTGGCCCTCAGCATTCTGGGGTTCCTTATCATGTTCGCCGGGGGCATGTTGGGCTTCCGGGGCACTCAACCCTCCCCGAAGGTGGGAAGCGCCCCCCAGCGTGGCAAGTCCCGCCCGGGTCGGGCCCGTGTTCCCAATGGCAACCTAGGGGACCGGATGGAGAACAACTTCCGGAAGCGATTTGAGCGCTAGCTAGAGGCACACACAAGGCCCTTTCCCGTAGGCGCTGGGTCACCCCACACGCCCAGTGGGCCGGACCCCATAGACACTGGGCCGAAACCCAGGATGTCGGTAACAACAGCCGTCATCCTGGGTTTTTGCATGCGCAGGAAGGTTCCCCGGCGAATGGTGCCCACGCACCACTTCAAGCGACGCCCCCCGGCGACACCCCGGTGAGGAATTTTCCCCCACTTCCCCCCACGCCGGGAAAGACCAGTAAGACCAGCAGAAAGTAGTTGAGAAGCCTTCTGGAGAGACAAACGCTGACCGCTAATTGTGGGTTGCGTGGGGGAAAGTGGGGTAGCATGGGGCTCATGTGACAGCTGGTGCAGTGACCAGGGGGATTCCCCGCATCCCACGTGCAGGGTCTTCCGCCAAACAACTGGAGTGGCTGTTCACGCCGAATAACTCCACAGAGCAAGTAAGGGCCCGGTATCGCGACCAGGGGTTTTGCTTGCGGATTGGGAACGTGTGGGGCTGACAGCGACGACGGCAGAAAGGAACCGCAGACGTGTTCTTCGGCACCTTTAGCCCCAAGCTGGACGACAAAGGCCGCCTCACGCTCCCCGCTAAGTTCCGCGAGCAACTCCACGATGGCTGCATGGTGGTAAAGGGTCAGGACCGCAGCCTGGCGGTGTATCCGCGCGGGGAATTCCTCGTGCGAGCACGCAAAGCGGCGGCCGCCTCCCGGACGAACCCCAAAGCCAGGGCGTTCGTTCGAAACCTCGCCGCCAGCGCAGATGAACAAACCCCGGATTCACAGGGGCGGATCTCCATCTCCGCTGGGCATCGGAACTATGCGGGGCTCGCCAAGGAATGCGTTGTCATCGGATCGGTGGATTTCCTAGAGATTTGGGATGCCGACTCCTGGTCCGAATACAACCGCGAGCACGAGGCGGACTTCTCCGAGGGGATCGACGAGGCCTTCGCCGAGTTCCTCTAGGTGCCCCTCACCTCCGTCGGCTTCGGCGCAGCGATGGCCAGGTCAGAACCCGGAGAGCATTCGGCGACCACCCGGGCGACCACCCGAGCGATCAGTCGGAGATCACCGTGTTGCGGTCAGGCCCTCACCTGGATGAACAACGTGGTCGTTTGATGTACTTCCCCAACATCAAGCCCGCGGAGCCATCCAGGTGGGGCCCTGTCCGTAGCACCCCAGCTACCGCCGCCGACGGCCCCCTTTTTCCCGCCCCCAGCTGCTACCGGCCGTACCCCGCCAACCGGCCGTATCCGGGAACTAGCCGGGCCCTGACAGTCAATCCCGTCCTGCCAACCGGCTATATCCCCGCGAACCGGCCACACCGAGCCACCTACGAGCCATCCCCCACAGAAAGGAGGTGCCCCAGAACATGAGCATCACCCCCGGCGCGCCATCGCGCACCACACCCGACCACGCATCCCAGTCCGCCGACACTTCGGCCGGAGTTCGTCCCGCCGAGACCGCGGCCGGTGTTCAGCCCGGGCACACTCCGGTGATGTGCGAACGGATGGTGGAGCTGGTAGGTATTGGCGTCCACAATTGGAAAGAACCGGAAGCACCCGTCATCGTCGACGGGACCCTCGGCGCCGGGGGACACAGTGAGGCCTTTCTCCGCGCTTTCCCCACCGCCATCGTCGTGGGCCTGGACCGTGATCCGGACGCCCTGCGGGAAGCCGGTGCACGCCTTGCCCCCTTCGGGCCCCGCTTCGTCAGCGCAAAGACGCGATTCGATGCTCTCCCGGAAACGCTCGACAGCCTGGTGTCCAGCGGCGATGTGTCGGAGAGCGTCCGGCGGACTGGCGTAGCCGCATGCTTCTTCGACCTCGGCGTGTCCTCCATGCAGTTGGACCGGGAGGAACGGGGTTTCGCCTATCGCACCGACGCGCCCCTGGACATGCGCATGGACCCGGAACTCCCGCTCACCGCCGCAGATGTGCTGAACACGTATTCGCACGGGGACCTGGCCCGCGTGCTCAAGACTTACGGCGATGAGCGCTTCGCAGGCAAAATCGCCTCCGCTGTCCTCCGGGAACGGGAGCGCGAGCCGTTTGCTACCTCCGGGCGCCTCGTGGAACTGCTTTACGCGACCATCCCCGCGGCGAGTCGGCGCACAGGCGGTCACCCCGCCAAACGGACCTTCCAGGCATTGCGCGTGGAGGTCAACCGAGAGCTGGAGGCCCTGGAGCGCGTCATCCCCGCGGCGCTCGGCTGCCTGCCCATCGGGGGAGTAGCGGTGTTTATGAGCTACCAATCCCTCGAAGATCGCCTGGTCAAGCGCGCTTTCTCGGAGGCCACGACTTCCCGCACCCCGGCAGGGCTGCCCATGGAACTGCCCGGCACCGAACCGGAGTTCGAACTGCTCACCCGCGGGGCTGAGCGGGCTGGCCCAGCCGAGATCGACGCCAACCCCCGAGCAGCTCCCGTTCGCGTGCGAGCCGCGCAACGCATCCGACAGCACACCTCCCGGCCCCACCAAGAACGTTAAGGACACCCCCCTCATGCCCCCGACAGGTACCCTCCACGACCTGCCACCCCGGACTGAGCGCCGCACGGCATTCCGACCCGACCGCCGGAAAACCCCCGGGGCCACGCAGACCCCCGTGGGCCCGCGCCGCGTCGAGCGCGCGGCGGCGGCATCTCCCTCGGCAACCCAGACTCGACGCACCTCCCCCCGCACCGGGGCAGCGGCGGCACCTCGGACTTCGGTGGGCGCACGGCGCACCGTCTCCGTCCGCGGTCGGCGAGTGGTGGACTACAACCGCGCCAACTCGGCCGTCGTTCGCCTCGTGGGGGTGGTCGCGGCGATGCTGATCGTGGGCATCGCGGTGATCATGTACTTGTCGGCGGTGACAACGGACCAGTCCTTCCGGATCGCCGAGGCGCGCAAGCAGACGACTTCTGTGGGCAACGAGCTGGAGAGCCTGGAGCGGGATGTCACCGTCGCCCGGTCCTCTGGTCACGTCGCGGAGCGGGCCGCGCAGTTGGGCATGGTCGTGCCCAACCAACCCGGTGTTTTGGAGGCTCGGGGAGCGGATGGGCGGGACATCGTGGAGACCCGGCCCAGCAATGCTGAGGGCAATCGGCCGATTCAGGACGTCAACGGCCGCCAACAGCGCCGGGGGGCTACGTCCAACCCCGCCGAGACCGCCAACGTCCCAGGGCTGGCCCCTTCCGATCCCGCCGGACAAGCCGCAGTGATTCGGGGCACACCCGGGCAGCCCGCCGGCGCACCCCAGGCGGCGGAGTTGCCCTATGCGCCGTCGACTGGGCCCGCTGCTCCTGTTGCCCCGCCCGCTGCGGCTGCGCCTGCCGCCCCTCCCGCTGCGGCCCCGGCAGCCCCGGCCTCGGCACCGGCAGCCCCCGTTGCTCCCCGCACCTAAGTTCCGCGGTCGGCCGAGGCGGGCAATACGGACCCCTTGTTCGAGCTCGCCTTCGCCCCACCCCCAACTCCAATCGCACGTGACACGCCGCAGCGGTGCCGAGACGGATTTTGTCCGCCGGCCGGTACACAATAGCGAGCGAGCCGGTGGTGCCCGCTAGACGGCGGCCTTGTCGCCACCGCCGCACCCCCTAGCCCCGCCCATCCCGACCCATGCCGCAATAACCCACCCTGCTGACCCGAAAGTTGAGGACCGTCCGCGTTGGCCGCTGAAAATGACCGCTCCGGATCCCCATCGGGGTCCTCTGCTGCGCGCGCGGGTCGGTCTCCGGTGGCCAACTCCTGGATGATTGTGGACGCCAGTACGGCGCGCTTCAACAAGCGCGTTCGCATTGTGCTCCTCATCGTGGTCCTCGTTGTTCTCGCCATGGTGCTGCGGCTGACGTGGGTGCAGCTCATCGCGGGACCCAACCTGGCGGAGCAGGCCTCCCAGCAGCGCACCGCAGTAATTGCAGAACCGGCCCACCGGGGCCAGATCACGGACCGCAATGGGCAGGTGCTGGCGTACACGATGGAGGCCCGCAGCCTGTCGGTGCACCCGAATCGTCTGCGGCAGTACATGGAGGAGCGCCACGAGCTATATCCCGATCAAGCGGCGGCCCCGGACCAGCGGCTAGATGAGATTGTGCGCACCCTGCCCGGGATGATCGAGGAGGCCAGCAAGAAGAACACCTCGCAGCGTCGGCCGGAAATCAAGGAGAAGGACCTGCGGGATACCCTGACCTCTAACTCCACCTACGAGGTGCTCGTCCGCGACGTGGACCCGGATGTCGCCCAGGCGGTTGTAAGTAAGTTCCCAGAGATCACCGCGGAGCGCCAGGACGTGCGGATGTACCCCAATGGGGCCGTGGGCCAAAACGTGGTGGGCAAAATCAGCGCAGACAACCAGGGGCAGTTTGGGTTGGAGCTCGCCCAGGATTCGCACTTGCAGGGCATCAACGGGTCCCGCACGGTGGACGTGGCTGGAGATGGCTATGCCATCCCCGGGTCCACCCGCGACGAGCACCCCGCAGTCGACGGCGATGCGTACAAGCTCACGATCGACCTGGACGCCCAAACGTTCGTCCAACAGCAGGTGCAGCAGGCCCGGGAAAAGTCCGGCGCGAAAGCCGCCAACGCTGTCGTGCTCGACGCCCAAACCGGGGAGATTGTGGCGATGGCCAGCTCGGATACGATCAACCCCAACGGGGACATCCAGCAGCAGTTACGGGACAAGAAGGTGTTCGGGGACCGCAACACGGCCGATACCTTCGAGCCCGGATCCGTCGCTAAGGTCATGACCGCCGCCGCGGCCATCGAGGAGGGGAAGACGGCCCCCGACGAGGTCCTGCAGGTCCCAGGCAGCATCAACATGGCCGGAGTCACGGTGAAGGATGCCTGGCAGCACGGGGTGTTGCCGCTGACCACCACGGGTGTATTTGGTAAGTCCTCCAACGTGGGCACGCTCATGCTGGCGCAGCGGGTGGGCCAGGACAAGATGTACGAATACTTCCAGAAGTTCGGCATTGGGCAACCCACCGACTTGGGGCTGCCCTACGAGTCCTCCGGCTACATGCCAGCCCTGCCCCAGTGGTCCGGGGGCACCTTCGCCAACCTGCCCATCGGCCAGGGCATGAGCGTCACCATGGTGCAGATGGCCAGCATCTACCAAGCGCTGGCCAACAAAGGGGTGCGGGTTCAGCCCCACCTCATTAAATCCATCGCCGCCGCGGACGGCACGAACATCCCGGTCCCCGAACCGGCCTCCACGCGGGTCGTGTCCCCGTCGACCGCCGAGACGGCGGTGAACATGTTCCGGGGCGTGACCCAGGCGGACCCGACGGGGCTCAACCGGGGCACGGCTCCGCAGGCAGCGATTCCCGGGTACCAAATCTCCGGTAAGACCGGCACTGCCCAGCAGATCAACCCGGATACCGGGGCCTACTCCAACTCTGCGTACTGGATTACGTTCACCGGGATCGCCCCGGCGGACAACCCGCGCTTCGTCGTCTCGCTCATGCTGGACAATCCCCAGCGCGGACCGGACGGCGGCGCCGGCGGCACCGCAGCTCCCCTGTTCAACGACATTGCCTCGTGGCTGCTGGACCACTACAACGTTCCGCTATCGCCGGATCCCGGCCCGATGCTCAGACTGCAGGATCACTAGACAATGACTTACTCTGGCCCGTACTCTCCGCCCACGCTGCACGACCTCGCCGATCTCACCGGCGGTCACGTGGCCCCCCGGCATGCCCACGTCAGCGTGCACAGTGCTTCCATTTCTTCCCAGGACGTCGCCGCGGACGGACTGTTCTGCGCCGTGCCCGGGACCCGCACCCACGGGGCCACCTTCGCCAGTTCCTCCGGGGCCGCGGCAGTGCTCACGGATGCCCGTGGGGCGAAGCTGCTGGAGGAGCACGGTTGCGAGCTGCCGGTGCTCATCGTCGATGACGTGCGCAAGTGGATGGGCCCCGTGGCCGCCGAAGTCTATGGTCACCCCGCCAAGGGCCTCACGATCGTGGGGATTACGGGCACGAGCGGCAAGACAACCACCAGCTACCTGGTGGAGCGGGCCCTCATGAGCGAGCACCACGTCGGCATCATCGGCACAACTGGCACCCGAATCAACGGCCGTCCGGTAGAGACCAAACTGACTACCCCGGAAGCGCCGACGATGCAGGCACTACTGCGGCAGATGCGGGACGAATCCGTCACCCACGTCGTCATGGAGGTGTCCTCCCACGCCCTCCAACTCGGTCGGGTCCGCGGCATCCCCTTCGACGTCGTGGCCTTCACGAACCTCAGCCAAGATCACCTGGACTTCCACCCCACGATGGAGGACTACTTTCAAGCCAAGCGGACCTTGTTCGTGGACCCCGATGGCGCCTACGGGGCCAACTCCGCCCCCCGGTCGGCTGCTAAGCAGCAGGCGGTGATCTGCATCGAGGACGTGTGGGGCCAGCGCCTGGCCAGCGAAACCGAGGGCGCCGCCACCGTCAGCGCCACTCCCGGGCCGGGCGCGGCCACGTGGAACGTGGAGGCGGTCCAGGTATCCCAGTCCGGTCGGCAGAACATCACCCTCACCCACCGCGCCGGGGCGGACGGGGTGGGCGAAACCATCGACTACAGCATCGGCCTGGCCGGCAGCTTCAACGTCGCCAACAGCGTTATAGCCATCGCCTCCGCCACCGCTGCCGGGGTGGCCTCGCGCCGCGCGGCCGTTGCGCTCGCCGACGTGCAGGTACCCGGGCGGATGCAGGCCGTAGACGCCGGGCAGGACTTTCTGGCCGTCGTGGACTACGCCCACAAACCGGGCGCCGTCGCCGCAGTGCTGGGAACGCTCTCGGACTACCTGCCTAGCCCCACCGGGCGCATCGCTATCGTCCTGGGCGCCGGGGGAAATCGCGACCGGGACAAGCGCCCCAAGATGGGGCACTACGCAGCCGCTATGGCCGACGCAGTCTTCGTCACCGACGACAACCCCCGCGACGAGGACCCACAAACGATCCGCGCGGAAGTGCTCGCGGGCGCCCGTGAGGTAGCGCTCGGTCCTGGCGTCCAGAAGAAAGAAGAACAACACGGGCCAGCCAGCCACGTGGAAGAAATCGCCGACCGCGCCCGGGCCATCGCCGCGGCCGTGGCCTGGGCCCAGCCGGGCGACGCGATCGTCATTGCCGGGAAGGGCCACGAAAAGGGCCAAGAAATCCGCGGAGTGATGCACGAGTTTGACGATCTGGCACAGCTAACATCAGCACTGAACCAGCGCATGGCGCACAATTCGACGAACAACCAGGAGAAGCAGCCATGATCGAATTGACGGTCGGCGATATCGCAACAATTACCGGCGGTGGGCACCTCACCGGCGGCATTGACCCCGAAGCTACGGTCTCCGGCCCCGTGGAATTCGATTCGCGTCGCATCACCCCGGGCAGCATTTTCATGGCTCTTCCCGGAGCTCACGTGGATGGGCACGACTTCGCCGCCGATGCGCTCAAGAAGGGGGCCGCGCTGTTACTGCTGGCGAAAGACGTCAATCTGGCCGCGCTCATTGTGCCGCGCGCCGAGATGGCGGAGGACGCGGCAAACGCCACCGCCTTCGAGTTTGATTACGAGGGCCATGGGGCCTCAATTCTGGCTGCCGTGGATAAACTCGCCCGCTATAACACCGATGAATTGGTCCGCACTAACGGAATGCTCGTCGTGGGAGTGACCGGATCCGCTGGAAAAACCAGCTCGAAGGACCTCATTGGGGCGGTATTGCAGATGGTGGGGGAGACCATTGCGCCCCCCGGCAGCTTTAATAACGAAATCGGATTGCCCTATACCGCGCTGCGGGCCGTTCCCAGCACGAAGTTTCTTGTCGCGGAGATGTCCGCCCGCGGGCAGGGGCACATCCGGCACCTCACGGAAGTGGTACCGCCGCGCTTCGGCGTGGTACTCAACGTGGGCAGCGCCCACCTGGGGGAGTTCGGATCCCGGGAAGCTATCGCGCGGGCCAAGAGCGAGCTGATCCAGGCGCTACCAGCCGACGGCGTGGCCGTGCTCAACGCCGACGACGATAAGGTGCGCGCGATGGCCGAGCTCACCGACGCGAAGGTCGTGACGTTTTCCGCCGCAGCCGCCGATGGGGCTGACTACTACGCCACCGAAATCGTCCTGGACGAGGTGGCCCGCGCCTCCTTCACGCTGCACCACCCCGCGGGGGAACCCCAGCGCATCGAGCTGGGCGTGTTCGGCGCCCACCAGGTCTCCAACGCCTTGGCCGCGGCCGCCGTCGGGATCGAGGCGGGGGTCCCCCCGCAGCTCGTGGCCCAGGCCCTCGGGGAGCACGTGGCCGCCAGCGAAAACCGCATGGACGTGCGCCGGACCCGGGAGGGCGTGACCATCATCAACGATTCCTACAACGCCAACCCGGAGTCGATGCGCGCGGGCGTGGACGCCCTGGCGTACACTGCCACCGGCCGCGCCGACGCGCAAAGCTGGGCCGTGTTGGGCCAGATGAGCGAGCTGGGGGAGGACGCTGTTGCTGCGCACACCGACCTCGGAGCGCTGTTGGGGCGTCGGCGGATCGACAACGTTGTGGTTGTTGGGTCTGGGGTTAACCAACGGGCACTGGCGGCCTCGGCCCGGCAGGAAGGAGTGGAAACGCACATGGTGGAGGATATCGACGCCGCCGTGAACTTCCTGGACCAGAATTTGCGCCCCAATGATGTGGTGCTGATCAAAGCCTCCTATTCGGATGGGCTGTGGGGAATCGCCCGGGGTTTGCTGGACGATGGGCAGTAGTAGGGCGCACGGCACCCGCGCCCAAACCCGCGGGGTAGGTAGTAGAGGAATATCAAGGAGCTCGACGAACCAATGATGCAGATTATTATCGCCGGAGCGGTGGCCTTTATGGTCTCTGTATTCCTCACGCCGGTGTTGATCCGGAAGTTCTCCGCAGAGGGGTTGGGCCAGGAGATCCGGGAGGATGGGCCCAAGTCCCACCTGAAGAAGCGGGGCACTCCCACGATGGGCGGCATTGCGCTGTTGGCCGGGTTAGTCTGCGGTTACCTGGCCGCAGTCCTGTTCGGCTTGGCCACGACAGGGGCGGGGCCCGGAGTTTCCGGCCCCTTGGTGCTGGGGCTCACCCTGTGCCTGGGCTTGCTGGGCTTTTCAGACGACTACATCAAGTTGGTCAAGGGCCGGAATCTGGGCCTCAGCGCCAAGATGAAGCTGGTGGGCCAACTAGCGCTGGCGGTGGTCTTCGGCATTCTCATCTTGCAATTCCCCAATGACCAGGGCCTGACTCCCGCGACGACGCATCTGTCCTTTATCCGATCGCTGCCGACCTTCAACGTGGCGATCGGCGGCACGATCATTGGCTCTATCCTTTTCCTCATCTTCATCTACCTGGTGATTTCCGCGTGGTCGAATGCCGTGAACCTCACCGACGGGCTCGATGGGCTGGCCGCCGGAATCACGGCGATTGTCATGGGGGCCTACGTCCTCATCACATTCTGGCAGTTCCGCAATGCCTGCTCGACCGGCCCCGCACCCGGTTGTTATGCCGTTCGGGATCCACTGGATTTGGCCGTGCTCGCGTCTGCGGGCTTGGGGGCCTGTTTGGGCTTCCTGTGGTGGAATGCCGCGCCCGCGAAGATCTTCATGGGGGATACCGGTTCCCTGGCGCTCGGGGGTTTGGTGGCGGGCTTGTCCATCACTTCTCAGACGGAATTGCTCATGATTATTGTGGGGGCCGTCTTTGTGGCGGAGGCCGCGAGTGTGGTTATCCAGGTCGGGTCCTTCAAGGCCACGGGGAAGCGCGTTTTTCGGATGGCCCCGTTCCACCACCACTTTGAAAATGGGGGATGGGCTGAAACCACCGTTGTCATCCGCTTCTGGCTTATCGCGGCGTTGGCCGCTTGCACCGGGTTCGGGATCTTCTACGGCGAATGGCTAAGCGCTGCATCCCTGCAGTGATTTATGCTTTGCCCCCCAGCGCAGGAAAGATGGTGAATACCGTGGATAGCACCCCACAAACCCCCACTCTAGATACGCTCCGCCATGGCCGCATTATGGTGGCCGGAGCCGGAGTGGCCGGGCAGGGTGTCATTGCCATGTTGGGCGCGCTCCACCGGGCCGATGGTGCCCAGGGCAGCGTTGTCATTGTGGACGACGCCTCCCCGCGCGCACATCTCACCGTGTCCCAGGCCATCGAACTGTTCGCCGCGGACAGTGGTGGGCACGGCATCGCGCTGGTCATCACATCCCCGGGGTGGCGCCCGGACTCCCCGCTTTTTGCGGCCGCGGCAGCCGCAGGCGTGCCGATCATCGGAGACATTGAGGCGGCCTGGGTTGCGGATCGGGAGGGGGCATTTGGCCCGTCCAAGACGTGGCTGGCTGTGACCGGAACGAATGGGAAGACCACCACCACGGCCATGCTCAACCAGATGTGCCTGGCAGATGGCCGCAGTTGCGCGGCGGTGGGGAATATCGGCAAGCCCCCCGGAACGGCTCTGGCCGAGGATGCCCCGGAGCGCCGAATTGACGCGCTGGCCGCAGAAGTGTCCAGCTTCCAGTTGCACTGGGCGGAAAACTTCGCGCCGACGGCCGGGTGCGTGTTGAACCTCGCCGAGGATCACCTGGACTGGCACGGCAGCTTCGCCGGATACGCCGCCGACAAGATGGTCGCGCTCCGCGGGGAGCACGCTGTGCTGCCAGCGGACGAGGCAGAGGTGTTGGCCTTCGCGCTCCCTGGAGGCGGACCCGCCGAGTGGCTGGCGCCCAGGGTGCATGCGTTTAGCACCGCAGATCCCCGCGTGGTGCTGGAGGGGCCCGTGAGCCAGGAGATTTCGCTGGAATCCGTTGTGGGAGTGGCCGAAGGGCGGCTGACGGAGTGGCGGCGGTGGGAAGGACCCACGGGTACCGGAGGCACCGACGCGGAGGAAACACCGGAAGAGGGGGAGAGCCTCGCCGAGGCGGCCGGTGCCCAGTGGCTGTGCACGGATCTGGCCCCGGCCGCGGGCATTTCCCCGGCGGGTCCCGCAGGTCTAGCCGATGCTGCGGCTGCTGCCGCCCTGGCCCGCTGTATCGGGGTGGCGCCCGCCAGTATCGCCGAGGCTCTATCCACCTTCCGGGTGCAGGCCCACCGCGGGCAGGTTGTCGCCCGCATCCACGGCGTGGATTGGGTGGACAATTCGAAGGCCACGAACCCTCACGCTGCCCGTGCCGCCCTGGCGGGTCAACGCAACGTGGTGTGGGTTGCCGGGGGCCAACTGAAGGGAGCCAGTGTCGCCGAGCTCATCGCGGAAATCGGCCCGGCCCTGCGCGGGGCGGTCGCCTTAGGGGCTGACCGGGATGACATCTGCGCGGACCTCAACCGGTTGGCTCCGGACATCCCGGTGGTGCGGGTGAATGAGACGGATCCGCACCGGGCGATGGAAACCGTGGTGCGCGCCGCCCACGACATGTCCCGGGCGGGGGATAGGGTGATCCTAGCCCCGGCGGCGGCGTCCTTAGATATGTACACCGGTATGGGGCAGCGCGGCGACCTCTTCGCGCACTACGCCAACAACCTGGCCGCCAAGGACCTAGCCGCCGAGGATCGACCCCAATCGCAACCTCACCACAACGCCACTACCCCCACCCCCCGGCAGAAGGGCTGACCATGCGTGATACCTCCACCACCCGCACGGGCCTCGCCTCAGCTCGGCCGGGCGCCCGTGCGTCTGACCGAGCGAGTGCTCAGGAGACCGGCCGACGAATGAACCGGCCGGCAGAACGGTCCGGCAGCCGTAAGGCAGCGAGCGGTCGTCACGGCCATTCGGAGTGGGCCGACATCGCCGAGCGCCTGCGGACCCTCTTTACTGCCCCGCAAATGAACTACAAGGCCATCTTGCTCATCACGTTCCTCCTGGTGGGCCTGGGCCTGACGATGGTGCTCAGCTCCTCCATGGTGACCTCCCGCGCCGCCGAGGATTCCGTATGGGCGGAGTTCGCCAAGCAAGCCATGATTGTGGCAGTGGGTCTCGTGGGTTTCTGGGTGGCCTTACGGTTGAAACCGGGGCACATCGAGCGTTTGGCGCCCTGGCTGCTGGGATTGTCCGTCGTCCTGCTGCTCATCGTGCTCATTCCCGGTGTGGGCGTGGGTGCCGACGAGGTGGGCAGTAACTCCTGGCTGCGGTTCGGCTCGGTGGGTGTTCAACCCTCGGAGGTGGCGAAGCTCGCGCTCGCCGTGTGGGGTTCGTCCATCGTGTCGCGCCAAGTGCGCCGCAACCCCACGATCTTCGGGTCTTTCGGTGCCTTTGCCGCCGTAAGTGCCGTGATCCTCGGGTTGGTGCTGCTGCAAAAAGACCTGGGCATGATGCTCACTGTCGGCATCGTTCTGCTCGCCATCGTCTTCTTCGCCGGGGTGAGCTCGGTACTGCTCGCGAGCCTCGCGGGCATCTTCGCCGTGGTCGTGTCCATCGCCATCATGGCGCAGAGCTTCCGCTCCAATCGCATCACGACGTGGATGGATGCACTGTTCCTTCGGTTTAGCGATCAGAGCATCAAGGGCAGTTCGTATCAGTCCTATCAGGGGATGCTCTCCCTGTCCGATGGGGGACTCACCGGGGCTGGTCTGGGGCAATCCCGAGCCAAGTGGTTCTACCTGCCGGAGGCGAAGAATGACTTTATCTTCGCCATCGTCGGTGAGGAACTGGGGTGGATTGGCGCGGTCATCGTCATCGCCCTATTTGCGGCGCTAGCCCTCTTTGGCATCAAGTCTGCGCTGGCCCAGGCCGATCCCTTCTACAAGATGCTCGCCGCGACCCTCACCATCGGTGTGATCGTGCAGGCCTTCTACAACATGGGGTATGTCATGGGATTCCTCCCCGTGACCGGCATCCAGTTGCCCATGATCTCGGCCGGCGGAACCAGCGCGATCATCACCCTGTTCACGATGGGGCTGCTGGCCAACTGTGCCCGGCACGAACCCGCCACCATCTCCTCCATGCAGCACGAGGGGTTGCCGCTAATCGACCGGCTCATGCTCCTCCCGCTGCCCGAAACCCCGCGCAGCTCCGGCGAACGGCGCCGGGTGGAACGCCGCACGACCCCTCGCCGCTATGGGGCACCGGTGACCGGGCGGGCCGGGACCCCCGGCTTCCGGGGCCAGGACGTCCGCCGAGAACAAGAACGGCGGGCGGCGAGCACCCGACGGGTCTTGGGGGACGCATACCCGGGATCGGCACCGGAGGATCGATTGGACCGCACCGGCTCGGCCGGGCGCACCGCGGGCCGCACCCGGGCCTCCCGCTTTTCCGCCTCCGCCCCCCCGCGGGCCACTAGCTATGATGGTCGCCGCCGCACGCAACTGCCCCCACCACGCAGCGGGAGTTCCCGTGCAGACAGAACCCCGTCATCGGGGGGCCGTGACCAACCAACGCCGGGGCAGCAACGCCCCCCGAGGAGGCGAAACTACTAGTGACCAGCACATCCTCCACCCCGGGCTCAACCCACACCGAATCCGGGCCCTCCGTTGTAGTCGCCGGAGGCGGCACGGCCGGGCATATCGAACCGGCAATGGCCGTGGCAGAGGCGGTCAAGCGGTTGGCGCCCGAGGCCCGGGTGACTGCGCTGGGGACCACGAAGGGTCTGGAGAGCTCGCTCATCCCGGCCCGCGGTTTTGACCTCCGGCTTATTCCGCCGGTGCCCGTTCCCCGCAAAGCCAACCGAGACCTGCTCACCCTCCCGCTGCGTCTCAAGGCCGCCATCTCCGCGACCCGGGCGGCCCTGCGGGAGCTGCAGGCCGATGTGGTCATCGGCTTCGGCGGTTATGTTTCGGCGCCTGCCTACCTAGCCGCGCGCAGCCTAGGCATCCCCTTCTTCGTCCACGAGGCCAACGCCAGCGCAGGGATGTCCAACAAGCTGGGTGCCAAGCTGGGGGGCACGGCCCTGGCGGCGGTGGAGGGCTCTGGCCTGCCCGCCGAGACCGTGGGTATCCCCGTCAAGCAGGCGGTGCTGGATCTGGACCGGCAGGCGCTCCGGGCGCAGGCCAGGGAGCATTTCCACCTGTCCCCGGAGGAACCGGTGCTGCTGGTGACCGGCGGTTCGCAGGGGGCCCGCTCCCTCAATGACGCGGTGCTAGGAGCAGCGCAAACGCTCCACGACGCCCGCATTGGCGTGTTGCACGCCTATGGCAAGAAAAACTCCATCACCGCTCCGGTGTACCCGGACTCCCCGGCCTACGTGGCCCTGCCGTATATCGAGCGGATGGACCTGGCCTACGCCGCCGCGGACATGGTGTTGTGCCGCTCCGGCGCGATGACGGTTGCGGAGGTTTCCGCAGTGGGGCTGCCAGCGGTCTACGTTCCCCTCCCGCATGGCAACGGCGAACAGCGGCTCAATGCCCTCCCCGTGGTGGAGGCCGGGGGCGGAATGCTGGTCCGAGACGAGGACCTCAGCCCGCAGCGGGTGGCCCAGGAGGTCATCCCGGTGTTGCGGGATCCGGAGCGGCTAGGCGAACTGTCCAAGAAGGCCCGTCTGGCGGGTCACCGGTCGGCGGCAGACGATATCGCTCGGCGATTGCTCGCGGCCGCCCGGGCTCGCTGAGGCAACGCGGATAGAGGACATTCGAACAACGGCGTCTCCCCAGGGCGACACAACGGAAGCAACGCAAGACAGGGAAGTGAACAACATGTCGAGTCAGACCCCCAGCCCCAGCAATCCGGCCCCGGTCGAGGCGGATCTCACCCGCGTGCACATGGTGGGCATCGGTGGCGCTGGGATGTCTGGCATAGCGAGAATTCTCCTCGCTCGGGGCTATGCGGTGAGTGGCTCCGATATGAAGGATTCCCGCAGCATCCTCGCGCTGCGAGCTGCAGGGGCAGTCGTCGGGATTGGTCACGATGAGGCCAACCTGACCCTTGACGGCGAGCTGCCCACCGTGGTGGTGACGTCTTTCGCCGCCATTCCGCAGGACAATCCGGAGTTGGCCGCTGCCCGTCAGCGGGGGATTCCGGTGGTGCGGCGTTCCGATGTGCTGGCGATGCTGCTGCGGTCCAGGCGTTCCTTCTTGCTGGCGGGGACGCATGGGAAGACCTCCACGACGTCCATGGCCGTCGCTGCTCTGCAGCAGGCGGGGCAGGATCCCTCGTTCGCCATCGGGGGGCAGCTCAATCGCGCGGGCACGAACGCTCACCACGGCACCGGGGATATTTTCGTTGCCGAGGCCGATGAGTCCGACGGCTCCTTCCTCTCCTACGAGCCGGAGGTCGCCGTGGTGACCAACATCGAGCCCGATCACCTGGACTACTTCAGAACGGCCGAGGCCTATGTGGATGTCTTCCGGGCCTTTGCCGGGAGGGTGCAGTCCGGTGGGGCCCTCTTGTTGTGTCTTGAGGACGCCGGTTCCGCCGCGTTGGCCGAAGCCCTCGTCCGCGATGGCTTCCCCGGCCCCCAGGAGGGCAGGCGAGTTCTGGGTTACGGCAGCGTGGAGGCTGTGCGGGCGCACCCGGAGGTCCCCGTCATCGCCGCCGTTCAGGACATCTCGGTGACCCCTACGGGCACTTTGTCCCACGTCACCTTCTACGACCCCAGTGGGGCTACTAGGGGCGGCGATGTGGAGGCGGCGGTTGGCGAGGAGGCCGCAGGCACGAGGGCGTCCGGCGAAGCGGCGGCAGGTACGCACACGGTGGCGCTGGAAGTCCGCATCCCCGGGGATCACATGGTCCTCAATGCGGTGGCGGCCGTGGCGGGCAGCTACGTCCTCGGCGCAGACATCGAGCGCGCCGTGGCAGGCGTCAGCGCCTTCGATGGTGTCCGCCGACGCTTCGAATCGCATGGTTCCGTAGCCGGGGTAGAGGTGTACGACGACTACGCGCATCACCCCACGGAGGTGGAAGCGGTGCTCACCGCCGCGCGCCAGCGCCAGGGTGCCGGGGGAGGCGGGAGGGTGCTCGCCGTCTTCCAGCCCCACCTGTACTCCCGCACGATGACTTTCGCCGAGGAGTTCGCGCGCGCGCTCTCACTGGCGGACCAGGTCTTCCTGCTGGACATCTTCGGTGCCCGGGAGCAACCGGTGGAGGGGGTGGATTCGCGCATCATCGGGTTCAACCTCAACGTGCCCTGGGAGTTCGTGCCGGAGTTCGTTGCGCTACCGGGCCGCGTTGGGCAGCACGCCCGGCCCGGCGATTTGGTGCTGACTCTGGGGGCTGGGACTGTGACCATGCTCGCCGACGAGATCATTCGGGAGCTAGCGGAACGGGCGGCTGATCCGTCGGCCGGGGAAGAATCCGCAGGTGCCCCGTCGGCCGGGGAGGAATCCCCAGGTGCTGCGGCTGAGGCGCCGGAGGAGTCCACCCGATGAAGGAGAACGAACCCGCCGGTGCGCGGCCGAGCGGCCGCAGGGCCCCTCGTCGACGGATTCTGCTGCGAACGCTAGTAGGGCTGCTGGTCCTGGGGGTGCTCGCAGTTGCCGTCGCCTACTTCGTGCCGGTGCTTGGCGTTCGCGCCATCACCGTGGAAGGTGTCGCGCGCGCTGATGACGCCGCCATCACCCGGGCCAGCGGCATTCGCGAGGGCGACAACATGCTGCGGGTGGACACCACCGCCGCGGCTCGCAACGTCGCCGGACAGGCCTGGGTGGAGCGGGTGACGGTCGCCCGCCACTGGCCGCGGACCATTGCTGTGCAAGTCACCGAGCACGACCCAGCGGGGGTGCTCAAGCAGGGAAATCAAACCCAGTTGGTGGACACGAAGGGCAACATTTTCCTCTCCGGAGCGGCTGCCGAGGGCGTCCCGGAGTTCCGTAACATTCGCGCGGAGGACTCGGCGGCGCTGCACGCCGCCGCCACCGCGGTCGGGGCCCTGCCGCCAGAGGTACGCGCCCAGTTAGAAGCGGTGGAAGCTCCGGGTGAGTCCAGCGTGAAGCTGCTCATCAAGGGGGGCAAGACGGTGTTCTGGGGAACCGCTGAGCGAGCAGCGGAAAAGGCGGAGGCCACTCGTATCGTCTTGACCCGGGAGGGCACGGCGTGGAATGTCTCCAATCCGGCTATGCCCACGGTTCGCTAAAACGCCCGAAACCTCAAGCTGACGTTTAAACCTACGACACGCCACGAAAAAATGTGCGCCAATCACACGGGTGAAACCCGCAAAATTGGGAACCGAACACGAAAACGGCACCATCCCCTTGCGCAGGCTGGGGGTAGCTGCACTCGCAGCTGATTGCGCTACCAGCGCTACCGCGTATGAGCAGCGCAAATGGCCCGGGGATCAAAAGAACACGTACTACCCACACAGGAAGGCGGTCGGCCCATATGACCACTCCAGGAAACCACCTCGCGGAAATCAAGGTGGTTGGCGTTGGTGGCGGCGGTGTCAACGCCGTCAACCGGATGATCGACGCCAAACTTCAGGGCGTTGAATTCATCGCCATCAACACTGATGCACAGGCCCTTATGCTGACCGATGCAGATGTGAAGCTGGATATCGGCCGGGAAGAGACCCGCGGCCTCGGTGCCGGGGCCAACCCCGAGGTGGGCCGGAAGTCCGCCGAGGATCACAAGGACCAGATCGAGGAGATCCTCGCGGGTGCGGACATGGTCTTCGTCACCGCCGGGGAGGGCGGCGGCACGGGCACCGGCGCGGCTCCGGTCGTGGCAAACATCGCCAAGAAGCAGAATGCCCTGACCGTGGGTGTGGTCACCCGGCCCTTCACGTTCGAGGGCCCCCGCCGCTCCAAGCAGGCCCTCGCCGGCATCGAGGCCCTTCGGGAGGTTTGCGACACCCTCATCGTGATCCCCAACGATTCCCTGTTGAAGATCGGTGACGAGCAGCTCTCCATGATGGACGCCTTCCGCAAGGCCGATGAGGTGCTGCTCTCCGGTGTGGAAGGCATCACCCGCTTGATCACCACCCCTGGTGTGATCAACGTCGACTTTGCCGACGTTCGTTCCGTGATGACGGACGCCGGCAGTGCCCTTATGGGCATCGGCACAGCCCGGGGGGAATCCCGTGCGGTGAAGGCGACCGAAGCGGCGATCAACTCGCCCCTCCTGGAGTCCACGATGCAGGGGGCCAAGGGAGTGCTGCTGTCCTTCGCCGGTGGCTCCGACCTGGGGCTCATGGAGGTCAGCGAGGCCGCCTCGCTGGTGGAGAACCTCGCCGACGAAGAGGCCAACATCATCTTCGGCACCACGATCGACGACCAGCTCGGCGATGAAATCCGCGTCACCGTCATCGCGGCGGGCTTCGACGACTCCCCCTCGGCCTCCTCCACCTCCCAGCGAGGTGGGGCCAGCGCAGGGCAGGCCAGCTCGGAAGGGACCCAGTCCCACTCCGCCGGGTCCAGCATCTTCGGTTCGGATGCGGCCCCGGCAGCCCGCCCCGCCAGCCAGGAGCCAGAGTCGGCCCCGGCAACGAGCTTCGCGCAGCGCACCCGCGGGGAGATGCCGCAGAGCCACCCGCAGCCCGGTGGTCTGTTCACCACCCGGGATAACGACTCCCAGCTGGGGTACCCGGGGGCTAGCCAGTCCGGCCAGTCTGGTCAGGGCCGTCACGCTGTCGACGACGATGAAGACGATCTGGATCTGCCGAGCTTCCTCTGAGAAGCTGCCCGTCCTAAGGAAGCGAGTCCGTGACTACCTCCTCACCCACCGCTGTTCGCAAGGCCTTTAGCAACCGCTTCGGTGGGGCCTCTGCCGGGCCCTATGAGTCCTTCAACTTGGGCTCCCATGTGGGGGATGACCCCGCCGCGGTGCGGGCCAACCGGTCCCGTCTCGCCGCCGTGCTGGGGGTGGACACCCTGGTGTTCATGGAGCAGATTCACTCGCCGACGGTCACGGAGGTGACGGCACAGCACCTGCGAGACCGGCGGCCCCTGGGGGACTCGGCGGAGGGAGTGAGCGAGGTTCTCGTCGAGACCACGGATGCGCTGATCGCCACGGTGCCGGACATCGCCCTGGTGGTGCTCACCGCCGACTGTGTGCCCCTGTTGCTCTCCGATGACTCCGCAGGCGTGATCGCCGCCGTCCACGCAGGGCGAATGGGCGCACGCAATGGCATCGTCGCGCGCACCGTTGCCCGGATGGTGGAGCTAGGCGCTGCAGAAGCAAACATCCACGCGCTAATGGGTCCGGCAGCCAGCGGAGACCATTACGAGGTGCCGGAGGCCATGGCCGCCGATGTGGAGGCCAAGCTTCCGGGCTCACGGACCCGCACCACCCGAGGCACGCCGGGGCTGGACATCCGTTCGGGGATTGCCCGACAGCTATCCAGCCTGGGCGTGCGCACCGTCGACATAGACCCGCGATGCACCATTGCGGATCACGATTACTTCTCCTACCGCCGGGATGGAACCACGGGCCGCCAGGCCGGGGTGGTGTGGCTGGACTCCCGCGGAGCGCAGTCCGGGGGCGGACATTCCCGAGGCGCGCAGTGATGGCCGGTCCTCATGAATCTGCGGGCTCGCCATCGTCGCGCGATGACGTAGATGCGAGCGCTACACACATCGAGCAGGCCCGCCGCGAGCAGCTAGCCGAGCGCCTCGCCGCGGTGCACGAACGGATCGCCGCGGCCGGGGGTGCAGACCTGCTGCCGGTGACGAAGTTCCATCCGGCGCGGGACTTGCGCCTGCTCGCGGGTCTTGGCGTTCACACTGTAGGGGAGAACCGGGAGCAGGAAGCCCGCAGCAAGCATGAGGAGCTGGGCGGGCACCCCGCCATCGCCATGATCGGCCAGATCCAAACGAAGAAGGCCAACAGCGTCGCCCGCTGGGCCAGCGCCGTGCACACCGCCGATAGCGAAAAGCTCATCCGGGCACTGTCCAGGGGAACGGGGCTGGCCCTGGAGCGCGGGGATCGCAGCACGGAATTGGAGGTGCTCATCCAATTCAGTGCCGACGGTGATCCGCACCGCGGTGGGGCGGTGGCTGGGGATATCCAAGCGCTGGCGGACGCCATCAGCGGCGCGCCCCACCTACGTCTGCGCGGCCTCATGACAGTGCCGCCGCTGGGTTGGGATGCCCGGGAAGTATTCACCCGCGGACGCCAGTTGCTGGAGAGCATCGCGGACCGGATAGAGGGCAGCCCCGTATACTCAGCGGGGATGAGTGGCGACCTAGAGCTGGCCATAGCGGAGGGGGCCACTGTAGTGCGTGTCGGAACAGACATCCTAGGACCCCGGCCCAGTACGTTAGACATCTAAGACGAACCAGCAACGCACATCGGCGCGGCGGCGTCAGCGGAAAGGTAAGCGAAGAACATGGCTGAAGGTTTCGGCGGGAAGATCAAGGATTTCTTTGGTCTGAGCGACGTTGACTCCTACGAGGAGGCTTACGATCGCGAGCGCTTCGCAGAGGAGCGGGACCCTCGGGATGCCCGAGATGGGGCAGCCCGGCGGGTCCACCGGGGCTACACGGATTACCGCGCCGAGCACGAGGATCACGGCCTGGGGCGCGGCGGCCGCGAATCGCGGGACGAGCACGTTGCCGAGGACCGTTATGCGCGCCGCGGGGAATACCGCGAGTATGGGGATGCCGGTTCCCGCCGGAGCAGCTACGAGGCACCGGCCCCGCACGCGGAGAGCCGGGCAGTTCCGCACACCCCCCAGGTGGTGCGCCTCGTGTTGAGCTCCTACCGGCAGGCGGGGGAGATTGCCGAGGCCATCCGCGGAGGAGATGTTGTGGTCTTCAGCCTCAGCGGGATGGAAAAGGCGGAAGCCTCCCGGGTGCTCGACTTCTCGGCGGGCCTGGCGCGGGGCGTGGACGCCGACCTGAAGAAGCTGCGCGGAGTGCGGAACTTCGTGCTCATCCCCGCTGGCCTGACTTTGGAGCAGAGCCAGTTGGATCAATTGGTGGAGGATAACTAGCCCAGTGGTTCAAGTTGGTCTAGGCCTGGTCCTGCTCATCCGAGTCTTCATCTACATTCTGGTGCTGCGCATTGTGGTGGAGATGATTCAGTCCTTCTCCCGGAATTGGCGGCCACCGCGGTGGTTCTCGATCGCTGCAGAGCCGATCTTTGTGGTCACAGATCCCCCGGTGAAGGGATTGCGGCGCATTATTCCCCCTTTGAACCTGGGCGGGGTTAGCCTGGATCTCTCCATTCTGGTTCTATTCTTCGGGCTACAGATTCTTTCGACGGTCATCGCCTCGACCATGATCCGGTGACTTTCTGACCAACCGGGTTTCCGCCCAGAGTCCCCCCGGGGGGATTCACGGCGAAAAATCTGCGTAAGATTGCCGAAAATTTTCGAAAAAGTTGCGCGTCCTCACCGTCAAGTTGAGCCTAAGCCCCCGCGCGCTGGTATGCTCGGTGCAGTTTGACATTAAAGTGACTGTTGTCAACACCTAAGAAACAAGCGCCCCTCGGGAGCTTCCGCTACGGCCAGAAGCTCGCACAGGCCACTCGAAAGGGAAGGGAAGTACCGATGCCCCTTACACCAGCTGACGTACACAACGTAGCTTTCAGCAAGCCACCGATTGGCAAGCGCGGGTACAACGAGGACGAGGTAGACCAGTTCCTCGATCTGGTCGAGGACACCCTCGCCGAACTGCAAGACGAGAATGCCGATCTGAAGCTACGCGTAGAGGAACTCAGCTCAGGTGCTTCCTCCGCTCCCGCCGCAGCCGCCGCCCCTGCACAACCGAAGGTGGACGAGGCACAACTGCGCCGAGAGATCCGGGCACAGGTCGAATCCGAGGTTCGCGCCGAGGTGGAGAAGTCCGCCGCAGCGCGCAGCGAGCAGAACCAGCAGTCCAACACCAAGCTCATTTCCCAGTACGAGTCCAAGGTGCGCGAGGCCGAGGATCGTGTGCGGGCTGCGGAAGAGCGGGCTCGCAAGGCCGAGGCCGAGGCAGCGGAGGCCCGCAAGGCCGCCCAGTCCAGCGCGGCTTCTGCGGATTCCCAGCAGCGTTCCGCCGCCGCCTCCGCCCCCACGGAGGGCGCGGCCACGGCCGATACCCACATGCAGGCCGCTCGCGTGCTGTCCCTGGCCCAGGAGATGGCCGACCGGCTTACATCCGATGCCAAGGCAGAGTCCTCCTCCATGCTCGCCGACGCACGCGCCGAGGCTAAGCGAACGGTGGACGAGGCCAATTCCACGTCCCAGAACCAGCTCAATGAGGCCCGGACTCGCTCCGAGTCCATGCTGGCGGATGCCAAGCAGAAGTCCGATTCCCAGCTCGCCGACGCCAAGCAGCGTTCGGAGACCATGATTTCGGACGCCACCGCCCAGTCGCAGGCCCAGATCCGCCAGGCCCAGGAGCGCGCCAACGCCCTGCAGCAGGATGCCGAGCGCAAGCACTCCGAGATCATGGCGACGGTGAAAAAGCAGCAGACCGCCCTGGAAGCCCGCATCGAGGAGCTGCGCACCTACGAGCGCGAGTACCGCACCCGCTTGAAGACGTTCCTGGAATCCCAGTTGGAGGAACTCAACAGCCGCGGGACCGCCGCGCCCACCGGGTCCATCGGATCCGAGGGCGGGCGCAACTAGCCGGAGACGGATTCGTGGCCAGGTCCCGCCTTATGCTCAACGAGAGCGCAGGCGGGGCCGCATGGCCCCTCGCGGGGCCAGCTTCTCCACGAATTCACCACACCGGAACGGTGGCCTAACCAGACATGTTGGCTCTATCCCTGGCCCTGGCAGTGCTCGGCTTCGTAGCACTGCTGGGGGCTTTGTATTTCGGGTCCACGGTGTGGGCCTGGGTGTGTGTGGCGGTAGCGGCCGCGGGCATAGCCCTCCTCATTGTGGAATGGCGCCAATCCCGGCGTAACCCCGGCCGAGCTTCCGGGGAGGGGCGTCCCAAAGCCAAACCACGGCCGATACGCACCACCGGGCCGAACCGCCCGGCGCAGGAGGAGGACAAGATCCCCACCAGCTCCGAGCGGCTCAAGGCCTACTCCAAGCGCTCCCGCGCCCAGGGCAGCCGCCGACGTTGGCGCTGAAACTTCCGCTCCCCACCGGGGTGCCGGGGGTTCCCCTCCCGAAGATCGCAGGAGAGGGCGGCCGGTAGGGGACTGCAACACTGCGGGGGGTTACCATGGCCCCGCTTGCATTCTTTTCCCCATTTTCCTCTATCCCGTATGTGCGAAAGAGGGCCAGACCTACGTTTTTCTAGAAAGAGGGTAGTTTTCCATGAACACGCCCGCAGGCGGGGCGTACCCGCGCGAGGACATGACCGGCGGTTCCAATTCCTTCCCCACCATGGAACAGGAGGTGCTGGCGTACTGGGCTGAGGATGAGACCTTCGCCCAGTCCATCGCGCAGCGCGAGGGCCAGCCGGAATATGTCTTCTACGACGGGCCCCCTTTCGCCAACGGTCTGCCGCACTACGGCCACCTGCTCACCGGATACGTCAAGGACATCGTGCCGCGCTATCAGACAATGCGCGGCAAGAAGGTCTCCCGCGTCTTCGGCTGGGACTGCCACGGCCTGCCCGCCGAGCTGGAGGCGGAAAAGCAGCTAGGGATCTCCGATCGCTCCCAGGTGGAGGAGATGGGGATGGCGGAGTTCAACAACTACTGTGCCTCCAGCGTCCTGCGTTACACCGACGAATGGAAGGCCTACGTTACTCGTCAGGCCCGGTGGGTGGACTTCGACAACGGCTACAAGACGATGGACCTGGACTTCATGGAGTCCGTCATGTGGGCCTTCAAAACCCTTTACGACAAGGGGTTGATCTACCAGGGCTTCCGCGTCCTGCCGTACTCCTGGGCCGAGCACACTCCGCTGTCCAACCAGGAGACCAAGCTCGACGATTCCTACAAGATGCGCCAGGATCCCACCCTGACGGTCACCTTCCCCATCACCGGGGTGCGCGAGGGCTCCCAGGCGGACCGGGACCTCGTGGGCGCCTACGCTCTGGCCTGGACTACAACCCCCTGGACCTTGCCGAGCCACCTGGCCCTAGCCGTCAACCCCAGCGTCACCTACGCCCTGGTCCGCTCCGGCGAGCAGCGCTACCTTCTGGCCAAGGACCTCGTCGGCTCCTATGCCAAGGAGCTGGGGGAGGACCACGAGATCCTGCGCGAGCTCCCGGGCAGCGAGCTTGTCGGCCTGACCTACACCCCGCCGTTTAGTTACTTCGCCGACCACCCCAACGCCTTCCAGATCCTCGCCGCGGATTACGTCACCGTGGAGGATGGCACCGGCATCGTCCACCAAGCCCCCGCCTTCGGTGAGGACGACATGGACACCTGCGCCCGGGCCGACATCGACCTCGTCATCCCCGTGGACACGGACGGCAAATTCACCGAACAGGTCCCTGATTACGCCGGCCAGCTCGTCTTTGATGCCAACAAGAACATCATCAGGGACCTCAAGCAGGCCGGGAGGGTCTTCCAGCACAAGACCATCGAGCACTCCTACCCGCACTCCTGGCGCTCCGGGGAGCCGCTGATCTACATGGCGCTGCCCTCCTGGTTCGTGGCCGTGACGAAGTTCCGGGACCGGATGGTCCAGCTCAACTACGAGGGGATCGAGTGGATCCCCGCCCACATGCGCGACGGCCAATTCGGCAAGTGGCTGGAGGGTGCCCGGGACTGGAACATTTCCCGCAACCGCTACTGGGGTTCCCCCATCCCAGTGTGGGTCTCCGACTCGGCCGAGTACCCCCGGGTGGATGTCTACGGCTCCCTCGCGGAGCTGGAGCGGGACTTCGGCGAGCGACCGGCCAGCCTGCACCGCCCGGACATCGACAAGCTGACCCGCCCCAACCCGGACGACCCCACCGGCCAGTCCACGATGCGGCGCGTACCGGAGGTGCTGGACTGCTGGTTTGAATCCGGCTCCATGCCGTTTGCCCAGAAGCACTACCCCTTCGAGAACAAGGAGTGGTTCGACACGCACTCCCCGGCGGACTTCATTGTGGAGTACTCGGGGCAATCCCGGGGCTGGTTCTACACACTGCACGTCCTGGCGACCGCTCTGTTCGACCGCCCGGCGTTTACCACGGTCGTGGCCCACGGCATCGTCCTTGGCGATGACGGCCTGAAGATGTCCAAGTCCAAGGGCAACTACCCGGACGTCAACGAGGTGTTCGACCGCGACGGCTCCGACGCGATGCGCTGGTTCCTCATGGGATCCCCCATCCTGCGCGGCGGCAACCTCATCGTCACGGAGCAGGGCATCCGCGAGGGCGTGCGCCAGGCCATGCTGCCGATGTGGAACGCCTACTCCTTCCTGAGGCTCTACGCCTCCACCCCCGCGCAGCGCAGCACTACCTCCGACAATGTGCTGGACCAATACATCCTGGCGAAGTTGCGCGAGGTGGTGGCGTCCATAACAGACCATATGGACCGGACGGACATCGCCGCAGCTACCGATGACATCCGGCAGTTCTGCGACGCCCTGACGAACTGGTACGTCCGCCGTTCCCGGGAGCGGTTCTGGGCCGGTGACCAGGTACATCCGGAGGCCTTTGCCACTCTCTACACGGTGCTGGAGACGCTGACGCGGATTACCGCCCCCTTGCTGCCGATGACGAGCGAGGTCATCTGGCGCGGGTTGACCGGCGGGCGCTCCGTGCACCTGACCGATTGGCCCAGCGCCACCGAACTGCCGGAGAATCCACAGTTGGTGGCCGCCATGGATAAGGTTCGCGCGATCAGCTCCGCCGCGTCCTCGCTGCGCAAGGCCCACAAGCTGCGGAACCGTTTGCCGTTGCCCATGCTCACGGTCGCTCTTCCGGACGCCAGGGACCTCGCGCAATTCCAGGACATCCTCGGCGACGAGGTTAACGTCCAGCGGGTGGAGCTGACCGAGGACGTCGCCGCGGTGGGACGTTACGACGTGGTGGTCAACGCCCGCGTCGCGGGACCGCGGCTGGGCCGAGACGTGCAGCGGGTCATCAAGGCGGTCAAGGCCGGAAACTACGAGGTGGACGCCGACGGGGCCGTGGTGGCGGACGGAATCGCCCTGACCGAGGGGGAGTACACCCGGCGGCTCGTAGCCACCGACCCGGACCACACCGCGGAGATCCCCGGCTACCCCGGCCTGGTGGTGCTGGATACCACCACCACCGAGGAGCTGGAGGCTAAGGGCTGGGCGGCGGATCGGGTGCGTGCCCTCCAGGACGCTCGCAAGGCCGCCGGACTGGAGGTGAGCGACCGGATCACGGTGACGATGAGCGTGCCTGAAAACATGCTGGCCTGGGCTGAGAGGCACCGGGAGTACATCGCCGGGGAGGTGCTGGCCACCGAGTTTAGCGTGAGCACGGACCAACAGCTGCCGGTGGACCTTGCCGATGGGTGCAGCGCGGAGATCTCGCGCAGCTAAGCGCGCGCCTCCCCGGGGGGTGTGGCGGCCGGGCGGTGGGGCCGTTGTAACATAATCTTCACTTAAGGCCGACTCGACGGGTGCGGGTGGGCCTTTCGTGCTGCTCAGGGGCATATTTGCAGCGGGTTAGGGGGTGGCAGGGGGGTGGACTTTCCCGATTGTTGGAAGTGCGCACTGTCGGCACCCCGGGCGTATAGTGACCGCAGCTAAAACTAGCGACCAGGCAAGACAGTCCTCTCCCTTTAAGGCACGAAAGGGGTTGTGGCACCCATGGCACAACCAGAATCGGCGCGGCACACCGCACCGCCGAACACCTCCAACGGTTCTTTCCTCACGGCAGACCAGGACGGATACCACAAGGGGCTCACCACCCGGCACATCCAGATGATCGCCATTGGTTCCGCTATCGGAACCGGGCTCTTCCTCGGCGCCGGTGGTCGGCTCGCATCTGCGGGCCCCTCCCTCATCCTCGCCTACCTCGTGTGCGGCTTTTTCGCCTTCCTCGTGCTCCGCGCGGTTGGCGAACTCGTCCTCCACCGGCCCAGTTCTGGGGCCGTGGTGAGCTACAGCCGCGAGTTCCTCGGGGAATCCCCGGCGTACTTTATCGGCTGGATCTATTTTCTGTGCTGGGCGTTGACCGGCATTGCGGATACCACCGCCATTGCAACGTACTTGCGATTCTGGCCGATCTTCCAATCGATCCCACAGTGGGTGCTGGCATTTGCCGCGCTGCTCGTTGTCCTGGCCCTCAACACCATTTCGGTGAAGGTCTTCGGCGAGATGGAGTTCTGGTTCTCCCTGTTGAAGGTCGTTGCGATCATCGCCTTCCTGTGCGTCGGCCTGTACTTCGTGCTGACCGGCCACGTCGTCGAAGGCCAGGCGGCTGGGCTGCACAACATCACGAGCCACGGCGGCTGGTTCCCCAATGGGTTGCTGCCCATGGCGTTCGTGACCTCCGGCGTGATCTTCGCCTACTACGGCATCGAGATCGTTGCCACGGCCGCCGGGGAAACCAAGGACGCTAAGCACGAGATGCCGCGCGCCGTGAACAACGTCGTCTGGCGCATCATCGTCTTCTACTGCGGCTCTGTGTTCCTGCTGTCCATGCTGCTGCCCTACACGGCATACTCCAGCGGCGAATCCCCGTTCGTCACGTTCTTCTCCAAGGTGGGCGTGTCCCAGATCGGGGACGTGATGAACTTCGTGGTCATCACCGCCGCCCTGTCCTCGCTCAACGCCGGGCTGTATTCGACGGGCCGCATCATCCGGACGATGGCCCACGCCGGTGCTGCGCCGGAACGTCTGGCCAAGATGAATTCGCACGGTGTGCCCTTCGGCGGGATCGTGCTGACGTCCGCCGTCATCGTCATCGGGGTGGTGATCAACTACCTCAACCCCGGCAAGGCCTTCGATATCGCCATGAATATGGTCGCGGTGACCATCGTGCTGGTTTGGTCCTTCCTGCTGATTTGCCAGATGCGGCTGAAGGCCGCTGCCGACAAAGGCCTGGTGGAGCGGCCGAGCTTCCGGATGCCGTTGTCCCCCTTCTCCAACTGGGTGACCCTGGCCTTCCTCGCCGCGGTGATGGTACTCATCGCCGTGGGCGACGACATCGGACGGTGGACCGTGATCGCGGCTGTACCGGTACTTGGGCTCATTGCCGCCGGGTGGTTTCTGGTGCGCAACCGCATCGACCGTCGGCGTTCCGAGCACGAAGCTGGCGAGCTGGAGCCCACTGCGGTGTAACTGCAACCACCGGCTAGCATCTTCAGCTATGCCTCGCTGGGTCGCCCACATCGACATGGATGCGTTCTACGCCTCCGTGGAGCAGTTGACCCGGCCCACTTTGCGCGGCCGCCCCGTCCTCGTCGGAGGATCGGGCGGCCGCGGTGTCGTTGCCGGCGCCTCCTACGAGGCCCGGGCCTACGGGGCCCGCAGTGCCATGCCCATGGGGCAGGCCATCCGCCTGTGCCGGTCGAAAGCCGTGGTGGTGCGCCCCCGCGCCGTCGTCTACGCGGCCGCCTCGGAGCGGATCTTCCAGGTGCTCCGGGAACACTCCGGTATCGTCGAACAGCTTTCGGTGGACGAGGGCTTCGCCGAACCGAAGGTGGAGACCGCAGAGCAGGCCCGGCGGTGGGCCGAACAGTTGCAGGGGGCGGTGGAGGAAGAAACGGGGCTGCCCTGTTCCATTGGTCTGGCGCACACCAAGATGGACGCCAAGATGGCCAGCGATATCGCCAAGCCCCACGGCATCACGGTGGTGACCGATCGAGAAGAGCTGTTCTACCCGCGACCAGTGGGGGAGGTGTGGGGGATTGGAAAGGTCGCGCAGTCCCGTCTGCGGGCTTTGGGGGTGCGCACTATCGGGCAGCTCGTCGCCATGGATCCCCGGGACGTGGAAGCCACCCTCGGGTCCGTGGGCCTGGAAATCCAGCGCATGGCCGCGGGGCACGACGAGCGGCCGGTGGCGCCCCGCGGGCGGGCCAAGCAGATCAGCGCGGAGCGCACCCTGGCCACGGATGCCCGCACCTACGCAGAGGCCGTGGACGTGCTGGAACAGACCGCACAGCATGCCCACCGGCGGTTGCTGAGGGACGGGCGGGCGGCGCGCACCGTCACAGTAAAGACCCGCTCGGCAGACTTCAGCCTGCACACAAAGTCCAGCACGCTCGGGGTGCCGACGGATAACTTGCCGGTCCTGCTGGCCGCCGCACGCCAGTTGCTGAGCCGACCGGAAGATACTGGCGCCATTCGCCTCGTCGGGGTGGGGTTCTCCGGCCTCGTGGACAATCGGCAGGAGGCTCTGTTTCCGGATTTGGGAACGGCGGGAGTGGCCGCGCCGGGCGGGGAGGGGGCGTTGGTGAGCGCAGTTACGCCGGGCGGGGAGGGCGAGTCGGTGAGCGCCCCGGAGCCACCCCCCATCGCGGTGCCAGGGGTTGCGGTGGATCCCCAACTCACCTCCGGAAGTCCCGCGAACTACTCCGGCACCCCCACACCCACGGTGAACCCGGCTGCATCACCGACGCGGTGGGAAGCCACCCGGGACGTCTACCACCCGGACTACGGCCATGGGTGGGTGCAGGGTTCTGGGGTGGGCCGCGTGACAGTGCGCTTTGAAACGCGGGCCACCGGGCCCGGCCGAATTGTCACCTTCCCGGTAGAGGACGAAAAGCTCCGCTTCGCGGATCCCCTGGACAGCTTGGCCTGGGGTTAGTGCGTCGGCGCGCCCGCCGACGAACGGTTTCTCTGTCGCTCCACGGCTAGCTCGCACAGCAACTTGATGCGAGCCTGAGCGGGGCGCAGGGTGCCCCCGGAGCGCACACCCGCTCGCTGCAGCTCGGCACCACCCCCCGGTCCCCCGTAGCGGAAGTGGACCCCTCCGGCGGGAACTCGGGAACACACAACGATAGGACCGGCAAAGCGGTCCAACGTCCCGCGCATCGCCGGGGGGATATTGCCGGAGCCCAGCGCGACGACGACGAGCCCATCGGCGGCCGGGTCCACGGCGGACCCGTCGGCACCTGCGTAGGCCGGCACGATATCCACGCGTAGCCCGGCTAGTGGTGCCAACTGCCCCAGTGGTGCCGGCGCGGGGCCCTCGATGCGGGGGTCGTAGGCACACCCGAAACCAGCGTCTGCGGTGGTGTGGTTCTTGGTCGCGCCGTAGGCGGGGACGATCTGGCCCCCGAAGCAGACCACCGGCCGAGTGTGCTTGCCCAGGGGGATGTCCAGGGCTGCCCGCAGATTCGCGGGCCCGTCGGGCGCACAGTCATCGGCGGGACGCTGTGCCCCGGTGAAGATCACGGGCGCGCCCGGTTGAAGTAACCGGTCGGCGGCCATTGCCGTTTCCTCCAAAGTGTCCGTTCCATGGGTCACAATCACCCGATCAGCACCCTGGTCACGGGCCCCGGCGATCGCCGCGAGGATGCGATCGATATCCGACAGGGTGAGTGCGGACGAGTCCAGTTGGGCCACGTCAACGACCCGGATCTCTTGGTGCTCTGAATTCGTATCTACCCCTGCATTTTTTAGGACGCCCCTCCCACCTAGTGTGGGCCGCAGATCCCCGTGGGAATCCTGTGTGCACGCGATGGTTCCGCCGGTTGCCAGGAGCACCGTGTAGCCCGGAGACCGCGTGGTCGGAGCAGTGGCCGGACCAGGGGCCGGACTGGTGGTCTGTCCAGTGGAATGACCGGTTGGGCGATCGGCGGCGGGGCCGGGCAAGGGTGATGGGGAAGTGGGCATAGCTTTGCAGGGTAGTTGCCAGCGGCGTTGCGATGTGTACCATCTGCACAGAAGAACCCGGGGGTACGTTGCGCCGGAAGTAGTCGAGCAAGAGGAGAACACACGTGAAAACCACACGGGCGATGGCCGTCATCGCCGGGTTGTCTCTGGCCCTGGTGGGCTGCGGCAACAACGAGGATTCTCAGCAGCAGACCACCGCCTCCAATGAGGCCACGGCTCCCAGTGCAAGTGAGTCCGCTCTGCCTTCTGCCGCACAACTGCAGGACATCTTGAACAAGGCGGCGGATCCCCAGGTGCCGACTGATCAGAAGGTTCAGACGGTTGTGGGCGGGGAGCAGGCTCCGGCGATCTTCGATGCGCTGACCGCCTCGCGCGAGCAGACAAAGGCGCAGCTTCAGGTCGTAGACCCGGTGCTACCGGGGATCCTGCCGAATACCGTCAGCGCCACTGTGAATCTGGTGCTGCCAGAGCGGGAACCGCAGGTCATCAGCGGAGTGGAGTTTGTTAACGACGGGGGGACGTGGAAGCTGGACCAGCGCTGGGCATGTTCCCTTGTGGAATCCGCCCTGCCGGATCAGGTCCCGCCGCTGTGTAAGGAGATTGCCAACCAGCGCCCGGCACCGGACGGGGGAGCCCCCGCACCGGCCCCTGCGCAGGAGGGCCAACCGGCTCCCGCCCCTGCCCCGGAGGGTCAGCCCGCGCCGGCTCCGGCTCCGGCACCGGAGGGTCAGCCTGCGCCGGCCCCAGCTCCGGCGCCCTAAGTCCGCCAGACACGGCTGCTCCGTGACTGCAGCACCGCCCCCGTGCCGAGGTCAGATGACTCGACGGGGGCCGCGGCGCCTTAGAGGCAGCAAGAATTCAATACCGCCCGCCCTAGGGCCGGGTGGGCTGCCACTGGGACTTCCCGGTGCTGGTCTGCACGACCCTTGTGGGGCTGCCTTGCTTGCCATAGGTCACGTCCGTAGTCACGGTGATGTGGCCCTGAGTCGGAAGCGCTCGGGTGAGGTCGAGGGTCACCTGCCCCGAAGAGGAACTGTGGACGTCTTGTACCTCTAGATCCGTCCCGGGCAGGCTCGCCACCGCAGGTTTGCGTTGAATGTCCACGTCCAGCGTGACGGTGGAACCCTGCCGCTCCAACAAGGTGTACGTGGTGGTCTGTTGCATGGAAACACCATCGTCTACCCGGCTCGAGACCTTCCACTGGGCCCCGCGGCCCACCGGTTCGGCGGGGAAGACCAGGGGAAGTTGGTTCATCTGCGTCAGGGATTCCTCCACCCCGGCCCGCGCACTGGTCGATGCAGACTCGGGGGCGGCGAAGGAGCGAGTTTGCGGGCGGCCGTCAACGGTGGACTGGGTGGTCATCACGAAGCCCTTGGCGGTAGCGATGTCGGCGTTGCGCTGCTCATTGTCGCCGGTGGGCGTGCCCACCGTCACCTTGGTGGTGCGTGTTTTCCCGTCGCTGTCCACGCTGGCGGTGAGCGGTAGCAGCATCGTGGTTTCCTGGTAGGGCACGGCGTCCACGCCCGGGGCCTGGGGACCGTTCGACGGTGTCGGTGACGCACTGCTGTTCTCGGAGCTCGAGCCCGACCTCGGATCAGAGCTCTCGGTGCGCTGGGCTAGGCCCTTGGTCGCGGAGAAAGTGACGGATTGTTCACCGTCGGAAGCAAACCACACCAGCGGTTCCGTGGGATCCTCGCCGGGGGAGATTAGCTGGACGTTCACGCCGTCCACCGGCGCGCTCACGGGCGCGGAGTCCTTACTTGGGTTATCCGAGCAGGCGGCGGCAAACCCCGACAGCGCCACAAGGGCGGCTGCGGCAATGCGCTTCGTGCGGGCTGCGTTCACACTGCAAGAGGGTAGCAGGCAGGGCGGATGGGTCCGTCAGCGCGCGGTGGGGAGATTGCCAGGGGCAGGTGGGGCATTAGACTCGATCGGGTGAAACACCGCCGCTGCACCGCCACCGCCCTGACGTTGATGTCTGCGGTGGTGTTGATCGACCAGGTCAGCAAACTGTGGGCCGTCCACGCTCTTACGCCGGACAAGCCCCTGCCGGTGCTCGGTGAGTGGTTCCGCCTCTACCTTGTGCGCAACCCTGGGGCGGCCTTCTCTATGGGCACTCAGGTCACGATCGTGTTCTCGCTCATCCAACTGGCAGCGGTCATCCTCTGCTTAGTGTTGTCGCTACGCAGCCGCTCGATGTGGTCCGCGTTGAGTATCGGTCTCATCGGTGGGGGAGCGGCGGGGAACCTGCTGGACCGCATCTTCCGCTCGCCGGGCGGAATGCATGGCCATGTGGTGGACTTCTTCAGCTTCTGGAGCTTTGCCGTCTTCAACGTCGCAGATTCCGCGATCACTGTGGGGGTGGCGGTGTACCTGCTCTACTCCCTCGTGGTGGAACCGGCCCGCACCCGCCAGGTGGCAGTGGCTGCCGAGGGGCACGGGGACCTGTCCGTCGAAGGGGGAGCGGCGGCGCCCGCCGGTGGGAAAAAGGAGGTGCACGGCTAATGCGGGAATCCAAGATGCTCCCCGTCCCCGACGGTTTGGCGGGCCTGCGGGTGGACGCGGGCCTATCCAAGCTACTGGGTCTGTCCCGAACCGTCACCGCCCAGTTGGCGGAGGCCGGGGAGGTCCGCCAGGACGGCGTGGTCGTCGGCAAGTCCGCCCGCCTGCTGCCCGGTTCCTGGCTGGACGTCCTCCTGCCCGAGCCGCAACGCGATCTCGCTGCGGAGCCGCCCAGGGAAGTGGAGGGCATGGACATCCTCTTCTCGGATGACGACGTCATCTGCGTGGACAAGCCCGTGGGCGTTGCGGCCCACCCCACCCTCGGCTGGGAGGGACCGACGGTGACCTCCGGTCTGGCCGCCGCGGGTTTTCGGATCTCCACCTCCGGCCCCCCGGAGCGCAAGGGAATCGTGCAACGACTGGATGTGGGAACCTCCGGGGTCATGATCGTGGCCGCCAGCGAGCGGGCCTATACCCAGCTCAAGCGTGCTTTTCGCAACCGGGAGGTCACCAAGACGTACCACGCCCTCGTCCAGGGGCATCCCGATCCTTCCGCGGGGACGATCGACGCCCCCATCGGCCGTCACCACTCCGCCGGTTGGCGCTTCGCGGTGCGGGAGGACGGTAAACACGCGGTGACCCACTACGAAACGCTAGAGGCCCATCGGCAGGCCAGCTTGTTGCGGGTGCGCCTGGAAACGGGCCGTACCCACCAGATCCGCGTGCACTTCGAGGCACTCCACCACCCGCTGTGCGGCGATCCGATGTATGGCTCGGACCCGGAGCTTAACGCCCTGCTGGGGTTGAACCGGCAGTGGTTGCACGCTGTGTCCCTGGGGTTTACTCATCCCAGCGGCCAGTGGATGACGGTAAAATCGCCCTACCCGGAGGATCTGGATCGGGCGCTTACCCGGTTGAGGGAGGCCAACGGTGGTTAAGCCAGCAGGGGATTCCGGCGGCTCTGCTGGCTCCCGTCGCCCGCCCGGCGCGGCTGCGGCATATCGGGCCAGGGCTTCCCAGGCGGTGGCGCGCGATACCCGCCGGAGCCGGCAGTTGGATTGGCAGGCCACCCGCCGCCCGGCGTGGGTCATGTGGGTCTCGGCGGTATGTACCGCCCTGCTGGTCCTCGCGGTGGTTGCGCTGAGTCAATCCGATCGAACCTCCCGGGTTCCGCTGCCGATGGGGGACCAGCTTGGCCCAATCGGGATGGAGGGGCGGGAGTACCAGCAGTTCGCTGACCGGCAGCTCGCGAGCATGCAGGGCGAGGAACCCCGCTGGGCGCTCGTCACCCCCGATGCGCCCTGGGACGCGGGCGGGCTCAAGGCGGCGTTGGGGGATGTGCCGGGGCGGGTGAGCACGCTGCTGGTGGGCCCCAATGTGCAGTGGGTGTTGCCGGAGCCGGTGGCGGGGCATACCCGCGCGGAGGTGTTCGACCGGGCCCTCGCGGATCTCTCGGCTAAGGCGGGTTTGCGCCCGGGTGATCCACGCCGGGTGGTCGTCAATGGCGTGCTCATCCGCGCCACGCCGGATGTTCTTCGGGGTGTCGACGCCAAGACGGGGGTTCGCCTCGTAGAGCCCGCCGATCCGGGGGCGATCTACGGGCGGATGGGGGTGCGGGCAGATGTCCCCCCGCAGGACGCGGCGCCGGACGTGGGAGGATCCGTGGACCTGGACGGGGTCTTGCGCACTGGTGGCCAGAACCAATACTCCGGGGCCCTGTAGGGGCACACGCAGATCCCGGTTCGTCGGCCGACTACAGCCCGAAGATCCGGTCCACTTCGCCGTTGCGGAAAACTCCGGTGGGATCCACCTGGGCCCGCAGCTCCGCCACGGCCGGCAGGTCTGCGTGGCGCTCCAGCAACTCCTCGTGGGTACAGGTGTGGATTTTGCCCCAGTGCGGCCTGCCACCGGCGGCTTTAAGAATGGGCTCGATGTGGCGGAACAGCGCCCGATAGTCGTCGCGGTGGAACCGGTGGACGGCGATGTAGCACGTTGTCCGCCCCTTGGCGGTGGACAGGGGCACGTCGTCCGCGGCGGCTGCGCGCACCTCGATGGGGAAGAGCACCCGTTGGTCGCAGGTGTTCATCGTGCGTTGCACTTCCGCTAGGACCTCGGGGGCGTCCTCGAGGTCGATGGCATACTCCATCTCGTTGAAGCGGACCCGCCGGGAGGAGACGAAGACGTCGTGTGCGAGGTCCGAGTACTCCCGCTGGGCGAGCGTCGCGGCCCCCAGCCGTGCGAGGGGTCCGGTGGTGCGGGGCAGGACGGTGGCGAGGTTGCACATGGCCCCGAAAACCACGTTGTTCAGCAACTCATCCTCGATCGCGGCCTTGAGGGGGGAGATGGGCTGGGTGGGGTGGTCGGCGGGATGCCGGGTGTTCGTTTTCACATGGGCCACATCGGTTCCCGGGAACCAGTAGAACTCCACGTGGTCTGCCGCGTGCACGCGGTTGGGGAAGTTCCGGGTAATGTCCGCCACGGGCTCGGCGTGTTCTCGGGCGGCGAGGACAAAGCTGGGGGCGACGTCCATGTCGACCTGGGTGACAATGCCCAAGGCCCCCAGCCCAATACGCCCGTAGTGGAACAAATCCCGGTCCAGCTTGTCCGGTGCATCGGGGTGGGCCTGGCGAATCTCCCCAGAGGCCAGGGCGATCCGGAAGCCGCGAACCAACCCGGCGAAACCCGTGTAGCCCACGCCGGTGCCATGGGTGCCGGTGTTGATTGCCCCGGTAATGGACTGGGGGTCCACATCGCCCTGGTTGGGCAGGGCCACCCCGTGGGGCCGCAGCAAGTTCGGGATCTTGCGCAGGCGGGTGCCGCCCGCAAGGGTTACCCGGCGCGCCGCAGGATCCACCCCCACTAGCCCCTGCATGCGATCGAGGTTCACAAGGACCCCTTCGGTGGCGGCCAGTGCCGTGAACGAATGTCCCGCCCCCACTGCCCGCACCCGCTCGGCGCTGCGGGCGGTGGTGGCCAACAGCTCGGCGAGTTGGGCCTCCCCGCGGGGTTGAACGATGTCTTGCGGGGTGGCGCGGACCACGCCGGACCAGTTGCGCCAGCGCCCCCGTCCCCTTCGCAAGGTGGTGTTGATCCCTGCTTGCAGCTCGCTCACGATGTGCTACTCACCCTTTCCCGGGAAATTTGTTGCGGTGCTCGCTATCGTTTTCCTTCTTCCCATTAGGAGAAGGCGTACCCCGCACCGCGGTACGTAGCCCAGCGGTCGACGATCCGACCGGCGCTAACGACCACTACATGGTTGTAGAATTCGCTGGCCTCCCCAGCCTTTGCGTGGCGGAACCACACGTGGTCGCCGAGGTTCAGCCCCGCTGCCGGCGCGCCGGTCAGGGGCGTCTGCACCTCTCCTGGCCCCTCCAGACGGGCATAGGACAGGCCCGGGGGGAAATCGACGGTGGGCAGACGATCCCGCCCCACCGGCCCCGAGGCCACCCGGCCGCCGCCGGCCACCGTGACCGTCCGCGGGTTGGGGCGGCGCACGACGGGCAGCACGAACCACAGGGCAGGGCGCGGGCGGAAGGACCGATAGTGGTCGAACAGACCCGGGCCGATGACCCCGGAACCAGCGCCGATCTCAGTGATGACCGCCTCCCGGTGGGTGGACTCGATGCTGCCGGTGCCGCCGCCGTTGACGAACTCCAGCTCGTCCCTGCCACCAGCGGCGGCGAGCGTTTGCTGAACCGCCCGGACCACCCGAGCCCGCCGGCGGCGCAATTCCGCCGCGGACACCCGCTTCATGGCACGGACGGCCCACCCAGTATCTGCCGTTCCCGCGATCTGCCCCTCGTAGGCCATCACACCTCGAAGGCGCAGCCCGTCGCGTCGCAGAATCTCCGCCGCGAGGTTAGCCACCTGGGCCGGCCGGCGCAGGGGGGAGCGCAACCCCCCGAGGCGTGCCGGGCCCACGGCAAGGCTGGCGTCCACGTCGATGCACACCTGAATATCCGGGCGGCCGCCGGGGGGACACGCTGCGTTCATGGCGTCCAGATGATCCATCGAATCGACCATGAGCGTGATCGCCGCCGCACGGCGCGGATCCGAAACCAGCGCGCGCAGGGCGGCTGCGTGCACAGTGGGGTAGGCCACTACGACATCGGTGGACATCGACGTATCCACTAGCCAGCAGGCCTCCGCGAGGGAGTACGCGAGGATCCCGCGGAAGCCCTCCTGGCGAAGAACCCGCCGCATCAGCTCCGGGATGCGGATGGACTTGCTGGCTAGGCGAATGGGCGTACCTGCAGCTCGAGCTGCCATGTCCCGGGCATTTGCGAGGGCGGCATCTACGTCGAGAACCGCAAAGGGGGCGTCCAGGTGGGCCACGGCAGCTCGGACCGACTCGGGCGGGTGGGGATCGGAGGGTTGCCTCTCGGATGTCTGCGTGGTTTTCCGGCCCCCGTCAGACGGGTTTCCCGGGTGGGAAGCACGGGTGGGGTCGGCCGAATTCATGCCCACCGATTCTAGATTTCCTTGCACTGCTATGTCCCCTACTTAGCCGCTGACGGGGAAAGATTGCGCCCGGAATGCGAGAAATTGGGTGTCCGGTGAGGCCGCTAAGATAGCGCAGCATGAGCGGCTCCTCCTTCGTCCACCTCCACAACCACACCGAGTACTCCATGCTGGACGGCATGGCCAAGGTGGACCTTCTGGCCGAAGAGGTCAAACGCCAGGGCATGCCCGCCGTGGGCATGACCGATCACGGCAACATGTTCGGAGCCGATGCCTTCTACCGGGCCATGACCGCCGCGGACATCAAGCCCATCATCGGCATCGAGGCCTACCTGGCCCCGGACTCCCGCTTCAACATGGATCGCGTGCGCTGGGGAAACCCGGAGCAGAAGAAGGACGACGTCTCCGCCTCCGGGGCCTACCTCCACCAGACCATGATTGCGGAGAACGCCACCGGTCTGCGCAACTTGTTCTACCTGTCCTCCATGGCCTCCTACGAAGGACAGTTGGGCAAGTGGCCCCGGATGGACGCCGAGCTCATCGCGGAGCGGGCGGAAGGAATCATCGGCACCACCGGGTGCCCCTCCGGGGACGTGCAGACGCGGCTGCGTCTCGGCCAGTTTGATAAGGCCCTCGAGGCCGCCGCGATGTGGCAGGACATCTATGGCAAGGACAACTTCTTTCTCGAGCTCATGGATCATGGGCTGGACATCGAAAAGCGGGTCCGCGACGACCTGCTAGAGATCGGCCGCAAGCTCGAGCTTCCCCCGCTGGTGACCAACGACTGCCACTACGTCCTGCAGCCCCAGCACAAGGCCCACGAGGTCATGCTGTGCGTGCAGACCGGGTGCACCATGAGCGAACCGACCGTGGACCAGGGCGGTAAGCGCTTTGCGTTCACGGGGGACAGCTACTACATTCGCTCGGCCGCGGATGTTCGGGCCCAGTGGGATCACATCGTGCCGGAGGGCTGTGACAACACACTGTGGATCGCGGAGCGGGTCGGGGACTATTCGGAGGTGTGGGCCGAGCACCCCCACGACCGGATGCCCATCGCCGACGTCCCCGAGGGGCACACGCCCACCTCCTGGCTGCGCCACGAGGTCCTCAGCGGACTGAGCGAGCGATTCAACGGTGGGGACGTTCCCCAGCACTACTTGGATCGGGCCGAGTACGAGATCAGCGTGATCGACATGAAGGGGTACCCCTCCTACTTCCTCATCGTCGCTGAGCTCATTAAGTACGCCCGCAGCGTGGGAATCCGGGTGGGCCCCGGGCGTGGTTCTGCCGCCGGGGCGCTGGTGGCCTACGCCCTGACGATCACCAACATCGACCCCATCGAGCACGACCTGCTTTTTGAGCGCTTCCTTAACCCGGAACGCCCGTCTGCGCCGGATATCGATATCGACTTCGACGACCGCCGCCGGGGCGAGATGATCCGGTACGCCTCCGATCGTTGGGGTGAGGACAAGATCGCCCAGGTCATCACCTTCGGCACGGTGAAGACCAAGCAGGCGATCAAGGATTCGGCCCGGGCCCACTTCGGTCAGCCGGGGTTCCAAATGGCGGATCGGATCACCAAGAAGCTGCCGCCCGCCATCATGGCCAAGGACATCCCCCTATCCGGCATCATGGATCCCCAGCACGAGCGCTACGCCGAGGCCGCCGAGGTGCGCGAGCTCATCGAGACGGACCCGGACGTGAAGAAGATCTACGACGACGCCCTCGGCTTGGAGGGCGTGATCCGGCAGGCGGGCGTGCACGCCTGTGCCGTCATCATGTCTTCCGTCCCCCTGCTGGACTGCATCCCCATGTGGAAGCGCAAGCAGGACGGAGCCCTCATCACCGGCTGGCCCTATCCCGCCTGCGAGGCCATCGGCCTGTTGAAGATGGACTTCCTGGGTCTGCGCAACCTTACGGTCATCGGCGATGCCATCGAAAACATCAAGGAAAACCGCGGGGAGGACCTGGACCTCGAAGCGCTAACAACCGAAGACGAACCCACCTACCAGCTACTCGCCCGGGGGGAGACCCTCGGCGTTTTCCAATTGGACTCCAGCGGCATGCAGGACCTGCTGAAGCGCATGGCCCCCACCGGGTTCAACGACATCGTCGCCGCCCTCGCGCTATACCGCCCGGGGCCGATGGGGGTAGGGGCGCACTGGGAGTACGCGGATCGCAAGAACGGCCGCAAGCCCATCGTGCCCATCCACCCGGAACTGGCCGAACCCCTCGAGGAGATCCTGGAGGAAACCTACGGGCTGATCGTCTACCAAGAGCAGATCATGCGTATCGCCCAGAAGGTGGCGAATTACACCGCCGGCCAGGCCGATGGCTTCCGCAAGGCCATGGGTAAGAAGAAGCCGGAGGTGCTGGAAAAGGAGTTCGTCGCCTTCGAAAAGGGCATGCAGGATAACGGCTACTCCGCGGCGGCGATCAAGACGCTGTGGGACACGATCCTCCCCTTCGCCGGATACGCGTTCAATAAGTCGCACGCCGCCGGCTACGGGCTGGTGAGCTTCTGGACGGCCTATCTCAAGGCCAACTACACCGCCGAGTACATGGCTGCGCTGCTCACCTCCGTGTCCGATAAGAAAGACAAGTCGGCGATCTACCTGGCGGACTGCCGCCACCTGGGCCTGCGGGTGCTCTCCCCGGACGTCAACGAGTCCAAGTACACCTTCCAGCCGGTGGGCTCGGATATCCGGTTCGGCCTGGGCGCAGTGCGCAATGTGGGCGAGGACGTCGTGGAATCCATCGTCCGGACCCGTGAGGACAAGGGGGAGTTCAAGGACTTCTCCGACTTCCTGGATAAGATCGAGGCCGCCGCCGCGTCCAAGCGCGTCATCGATTCGCTCATCAAGGCGGGGGCCTTCGATTCGCTCAACCACCCTCGGAAGGGCCTCGTGCTCATCCACGAGGATGCGGTTGATGCGGTGATCTCCACGAAGAAGGCCGCCGCGAGAGGGCAGTTCGACCTCTTCGCGGGGCTGGAGGAGGAGTCTGCCGGGGACGTGTTCCGCGTCAACGTCCCCGACCAAGAGTGGGAGCGGAAGCACAAGCTCGCGCTCGAGCGGGACATGCTGGGGCTCTACGTCTCCGGGCACCCCCTCGACGGTTTCGAAACGGCCCTGGAAGCCCAGGTAGATACGCCGCTGACCACCGTCCTGGCGGGGGAACTGCCGGACAACAAGGACATCAAGATCGGCGGGATCATCTCCTCCGTCGACCGCCGGGTGGACCGCAACGGTAGCCCCTGGGTCATCGCCACGGTGGAGGATCATCATGGCGCCCAGGTTGAGCTGCTCGTCTTCCCCCGCACCTACCAAATGGTGGCCCCCCACCTGGTGGAGGACAACATCATCCTCGCCAAGGCCAGCATCAAGTACCGCGACGACCGGATGAGTGTGTTCTGTCAGGACCTCAAGCCCGCGGAGCTGAGCACCGGAACGGGAACCGGCGTGCCGCTGCGCCTCAACATCAGGGTGGACCAGGTGACCAAGGACAATATCGACCGGCTGCGCCACGTCCTCCAGCGCAACCGAGGGGACTCGGATGTGTACCTCACCGTCGTGGACGGGGAAGAGGAAGTGCAGTACATGCTGGACCCCTCCATGCGGGTCAACAAGTGCGCAAACCTCATGGGGGATCTCAAGGCCAGCACGTGGGAGGGCATTTTTGCCTGAGTTAGTGGGACGCGGCCCAGAACAGCGTGCCCCACGGGCCCAGCCGCAACTGTCCGGCCGGGTCCAGGTGGCTGGCATCCACGCCCAGGTCCGCCCACGCGCTGTTGGGGGCGTCCGAAACAGGGATGGACACCGGATCCGCCGAGAGATTGGCCACGACAAACACCGTGCTCACCGGGGTCCGATACGTCAGTTCAATCCACCGGTCCGCGCCGTCGGAACTGGGGCCGAAATCGGCTTCGGGGCTGTGGCCGGTTTCCGTCCCGGACCCAGCGCTCGTGCGGACCTCCGGCAGGCCCGCCTGCGCCAGCCGGTTCTCCTTCCGGAACCGCAACAGTTCCCGGTACCCCGCCAAGATCGCTGCATGCGGTGGCTCCTGCAGCTCCCCCCACACCAGCATGGAACGCCGGAACGTCTCCGGGTCCTCCGGCGCGGGAACATCACTGGCCCGCCACCCGAGGGCCTCGAACTCCCGCAGGCGGCCCTCGCGGGTCAACCGGTTGAGCTCCGGATCCTCGTGATCGACGAAGAAGGCGAAGGGCGTGCTGGCGCCCCATTCCTCTCCCATGAACAGCATGGGGGTGAAGGGGCTGGTGAGCACGAGAACGGCCTTGAGCATTTGCTGGGCGGGGGAGAGGTTCATGCTCGGCCGATCCCCGCGAGCTCGGTTTCCGGTCTGGTCGTGGGTGGTCGTGTACACCACAAAGCGCCAGGGCTTCGGGACGGTCAGCGCGCGGCCGTGGGTGCGTCGGCGGAACGAGGAATACCGGCCGTCGTAGTAGAAGATCCGGCGGAACACCGCCGCTAGCGCCTCCACCGAGCCAAAGTCCGCGTAGTAGCCGTCCGTCTCCCCGCTCACCGCGGCGTGGATGGCGTGGTGAAGGTCGTCATTCCACTGGGCCAGGCCGAAACGCTCGGTGATCTTCGGGTCGTTCTGGTCGGATTCGGCGATGAGATAGCTGGGCGCGGCGGCCTGGCGCATCTGCTCCATGATGGAGACCGCTCCCGTGTCGTCGTAGGCGTGCACCGCGTCCAGGCGCAGCCCATCCACCCCGAACTCCTGGGTCCAGATGCGCACCGCGTCGAGGATGTAGCGACGGACCTCGTCGGAATCCGGTTGGTTGAGGTTGACCGTCTCCCCCCATCCCGTAGAACCCCCGGCGGTGTAGGGGCCGAAAATCCCCGTGTAGTTCCCGTCTGGCCCGAAGTGGTTGTAGACCACGTCCAGGATCACGGCCAGTTCCCGCTCGTGGGCGGCGGCGATGAACCGGGCCAGGCCGTCCGGGCCGCCGTAGCCCTCGTGCACGGCGTGCCAGCTAACCCCATCATAACCCCAGTTGCGCGCGCCACCGAACGGCTGGACGGGCATGAGCTCCACCGCGGTTACCCCGAGATTGCGTAGGTAATCCAGCTTGGCGATGGCCCCGTCGAAGGTGCCCTCCGGGGTGAAGGTGCCGATGTGCAGCTCGTAGAGGACCTCCCCGCGCAGGGGGCGCCCGAGGGGGCGGGGGCGCTGTGCGGTGTCGGCGTGCCGCTCGGACCGAGCGTGCTGCTCGCCGGTTGGGTCCGACGGCCGCAATGCCGGGTGTGTCCAGATTTGGGAGAGCCCGTGGATACTATCTGGCTGCCGCCGGGACCTGGGATCCGGGAACACCGGGGAGCCGTCGACGCTGTAGCCGTACCGCTGACCCTCCACCACCGGCTCTGCGGAGGTGAACCAACCCCCTTCGCTGGGCGTCATCGCAATGCGGCGCTCGCCCTCCGCGCAGTCGGCCCCCGAATCTCCCCCAGATCCCGTGCGCCCGAAGCCCGCGAGAACGAGGTCCACCTGATCGGCCTTGGGTGCCCAGACGGCATAAGAGTCCATGCCCGTAACCCTAAGATGGGGCAATGCCCGCTTCAACTCCGCAGACCGACCCGACTGGGCAGCACCTCACCCCCGGCGAGAGCTACCTGCGCCCCGCGGATGGGCAGTGGGAGGCCACGATCGAGGTGCGCCGATCCACCTTCATCGCCATCGCCCGCCGCGTGACCTCCGAGCAGGAGGCGCGGGCTCTCGTGGAGGAGGTCCGCAAGGCCTACCCGGACGCCCGTCACCACTGCAGCGCGTTCATCCTCCACACCCCTGGGGCCCAGCCGGTGGCACGCTCCAGCGACGACGGGGAACCGGCCGGCACCGCGGGCCAGCCGATGTTGGATATGCTGCGGGGCCTGCAGGATGTGGCCGTGGTCGTGGTCCGCTACTTCGGTGGGGTCCTTCTGGGCACCGGGGGGTTGGTGCGGGCCTATTCGGATGCGGCGCGGGAGGTGTTGCGGTTGGTGGATGTGGTACGACGCCAACCCGAGCGCCTCTTCCACTTCCGCCTGGACCATGCCGAGGCGGGGCGGGTGGAGGCAGAGCTGCGTTCCGCGGGAGAGGCCGGGGTGCGAGTAGTGGACGTGGAGTACGGGCGCGACGTGAAGTTCACCGTCGCCGGTCCGGGGGTGCCGGAGCTCGTGGCTCGGTTGTCGGGCGGGCGGGTGAGCGCGGACGCGGCTGGGATGGCGTGGGTGGAGGTGCCCGTGAGCCGTGGGGCGTTAAACTCTTGACCCATGAGCCTGAACCAATATCCGGGCAATAACCCCATTGCCCTGCGCAAAGCCGCTGTCCGCAAGCACAGCAGGGCGATTCAGATCGCGGTGGCCGGGGGAGCCGTGGGCCTCGTGGCCGGGTTGGTCTTCCAGTGGGCCATGTTCTTCACCCTGCTGTTTCCCCTGATCGCGGCCGTCGTGGTGGGGTATAATGCCTCGAAGATTCGCAAGATCGTCAACCACGTGGACCGGTGGTAGATGGTCCGCGTTGACGCCTGGGTGTGGGCGGTGCGGTTGTGTAAGACCCGCTCGCAGGCCGCCCAGGCATGCCGCGCCGGGCATGTGAAGGTCAATGGGGAGGCGGTCAAGCCGGCGCAGCCGGTGGTGGTTGGCGATCGGGTGCGGGTGTGGGTGAATCACCGGGAGCATGTGGTGGAAGTGCGGGAGCTCGTGGCTAAGCGGGTGGCCCCGGCGGTGGCGCGCCAGGCGTATGTGGATCATTCGCCGCCCCCGCCGCCGAAGGAGGTTCTCGCGTCCCTGCCGCAGCGGGATCGCGGGGCCGGACGGCCGACGAAGAAGGAGCGTCGCGAGCTGGAGCGTTTGCGGGGGCGCCGTTAGTCGGCGGACCGCTCTGCGGTTCGCTCGCTGCGGGTGCGCTGACCCAGCTTCTGCCAGCGGTTGCCCAGTCGCCCGGGGCGCGTTGCGGTGTTGTCGCCGATGCGCACGGTGCGCCGGATGTGGTCGCGCCCGTAGGTGAACAGCAGCATGTCGTCGAGGAAGCGCACCTGCCCGGGGCGGTAGGGGTACGCCATGACCGCATTGAGTTCCGCGATGGCCTCCGGTGCGAGCAGTTGGCACAGCTCCCCGTGTGTGGTAATGCCGTGCGCGGCCAGCATGTCCACGGCCCAGGTGTAGTAGTCCACGTTGGAGGTGGGGTACCCGGGCCCCAAGAGGCGGCTGAGTTCCCCGGGTAAGCCGGCGGCGGTGATCTCCGTCTCGGCTGCGCGTTCGCTCTCCTCCGCGGTGATCGCGGCGATCTTGTCGAATTGCTGGTCGGCCAGCTCAATGAGCCCGGCGGCGAGCGTAAAGGCCCGGTCCACTTCGGGGTTGGCCCCGGCCCCGCCGTTTTTGTACCGCACATCGTGTTCGAATTCGGCCCAGGCGTGCTGCAGTACGGTTCGTAGTTGGATCTCGACGAGGGCCCCGCCGAGCTTTTCGGAGCGGACGATGATGTGCTGGGAGGCGTAACCGAAGCCGCCGCTTTGCGCCGTCTGGGCGGTTTTGTCCTCCATGCGCTGGACCGGGAACATGCCGGTGATCACATCCACGAGCTGGGGGATAGCGGAGGAGTTATAGGTGGTGACCCGCACTCCCAGGATGTCGTGGGCGGTGTTGATGTCCTCGTAGTGGGGGTAATCCGGGTTTGCCAGCTTCGCCAGAAAGCTGGACCGGGCCTTCACCCGCACGGAGACCTGGTCATAGGCCAGGCCCGCGTCGTCTAGGGCATCCGTGATCTCCGACTGCAGCTCCCGCACGGCGTGGGGGTGCTGGTGGATCCACTGCTCGTAGGAGGCAAGGTGGTCCGTGCTGCGGTCTTTGCGGCGCTTCAAGTGGTGTTCCGTGTCCTTTCGGTGGGGCAGGGGATGGTAAAGGGTTGGGCCGTTGGGTGGGGCTGGGCGGTTGGGCGGGGCTGGGTTCAGTTGCTCGTGGTCATGCGGGTCAGCAGCGCCTGGCCCCGGGCGGAGAACAGGTCGTCCAGCCGCACCTGGCCCTCGTGAACCCGGCACCGGTTGAGCTGGTCCTCCCAAATGCCGGCGGGCAGGGCCACGGTGGTGTCCCCCCAGCCGCCGGCGTCCTTAAGCCCAATGGGTTGGCGGGTCACCAGGGCGATCATGTCCTCCCCGCGCATCATGCCCAGCATGTAGCGATCTTTCTCACCGGAGGCCATGACTGGCAGGTAGCTGGCCGCCGGGTCGATGTTCTTTCGGATGCGCAGCGCGGTGGAGATGATGTGCAGCTTTTCGTGGTCGGGGGAGTCGATGGCCCCGCGCCCAATCCGATCCAGGGCGGCCTGCCGGGCGGCGTAGTCCACTTTGCGCCGATTATCCGGGTCCACCAGGTAGTCGGTGTGAAACTCCGTGCCCTGGTAGATGTCCGGCACTCCGGGACCCAGCAACTGCAGAAGCTTCTTGCTGATGCCGATCTCCCGCCCAGCCCACGCGATACGGCGGACGAAAGAGGTGATGGCGGCATGGTACACGGGGGAATCGATGAGCTCGTCGATCCAGTCCTGGATGCTTCGTTCGAAGTCCTCGTCCGGGTCGAACCAGGTGCTGTGCAACCCGGCTTCCCGCATCGCTTTGGTGGCGTAGTCGTGCAGCCGGGTGCGCAGGGAATCGGAGACCGCGCCGTCCTCCGGCCACACGCCGATGATGTTCTGCAACAGGAAGTGGCCGGTGGTCCCGTCTGGGTAGTGGATGCCGTCGCACAGGGCCGCGAACTCCTCGGGTACCTCCGCAATGCAGGTGATCCGGGAGCGAACATCCTCGCCGCGTTTCGTGTCGTGGGTGCTCAGGCTTGTCATCGTCCGCGGCCACAACCGGGCCCGCTCCGCCTGCAGCAGGTGGAACTCCGCGGGGGAGACCCCGTAGCGCTGCGGGGCCCCGCCGACCTCCTGCAAGCTAACCAGGCGAGATCCCCGGTAGAAGGCGGTGTCCTCTACCCCCTTGGCCATGACCGCCCCGCAGACCTGGGCGAAGCGCACGTTCGCCTCGCGTCGGGAGATCAGGGCGGTGGCGATGAGGTCCAGGGCATCCGCGCAATGCGGCTTGTCGATGGCCATGTGGGCGATGGCGGTGGATGTGACGCGGGACAGCGATTCGTAGTCCGCACGGTAGACCGGCATGGAGGCCACGAGTTCGATGAGCGTATCCCGCAGCTCCTCCGCGCTGACGGCATCCCCGCTCGTCGACCAGTTGTCGTTGCGCACGGCCCGGGCCAGGCGGCGGATTTCGGCATCCAGTTCCTCGGCCGCCACCTCGGCCTTCAGATCGTGCTGGGCGGCCAGGAAGGCACTTCGGTTCCACCTGCTGCCGGTGTGCTTCTCCGCAATGTCCGATAGCGCCCGCATGGAGGGGCGGTGGATGAACACGCCGTCGAATTCCCGCAGCGCGTCATAGCCCGTGGTCCCGTCCACGTCCAGGCGGGGATCCAAGGGCTCCGAAACCCCCAGGATCTTCTCCACAATGAGCCAACGATCCGGCCCGATAAGGGCGCGCAGTTTCTGCAGGTACTTGAAGGGGTCCGCCAGGCCGTCGGGGTGATCCACCCGAATGCCGTCGATGAGGTCTGCGGCGACGAGCTGGTTGAGCACCCGGTGGGTGTGCTCGAAGACAATGGGGTCCTCCTGGCGCAACCCGGCCAGGTCGTTGACGCTGAAGAAGCGGCGGTAATCGATGATCCCGTCGCGCCAGTACATCAGCTTGTAATGCTGGCGGTCGTGGACCTGCTGGGGACTGTCCCCCTCCGTCGCGGTGCCCTCGGCAACGGGGAACTCGTGTTCGTAGTAGCGCAGGACCGTCTCGTCGCCCCCGGGGCCGCCGTCGGTGGCCAGGCTCAGCGCCGCCACGTCCTCGTGGGAGCCCAGCACGGGCATCCCCAGCCGTCCCTCCGCGCCGTTGTCCGGGGACCAGTCGATGTCGAAGTAGCTGGCGTATTCGGAGTCCTGGCCCCGCTTGAGCACATCCCACCACCACGCGTTGAGCTTGGGTGTGGCCACGCCCACGTGGTTCGGCACGATGTCCACTACGACCTTCAGCCCGGCCTCGCGGCAGGTCTCCACGAGCGCGCGGAAGCCCTCGATCCCGCCCAGCTCCGGGTTGACAGTGGTCGGGTCCGTCACGTCGTAATTGTGCGTGGACTCCGGGGCGGCGGTGAGGATGGGGGACAGGTAGAGGTGGGTGACCCCCAGCCGCTGGAAGTACGGCACCTGAGCGGCGGCGTCAGCAAAGGTGAACGCGTTGTCCGGGTCCGATGCGGGGCCGCGGAGCTGGACACGGTAGGTGGCAGACATGGTCCCCACTCTAGGTCACCGGCTTGCTGCCCACCGGGAGCCGGAGCTTGTCCCCCGTGGTCCACCGTGGGGCCGTCGCTAATCCCCCTTGCCCACCGCGTCCAGGAACTTCTCGAACGACCAGATCTCGATCTCCTGGCCCTTGTCCTGCAACTCCCGGGCGCGCTTTTCCTTCGTGGTGGTGGTAGCCCACTCGCCGATGATCAGCAGGGTGGTCTTCTTCGTGACATTCTTCGCCACCGTGCCCCCGGCGGAGGCGATCATTTGCCACACCTCGCCCTTGTCATAGGGCTCCACGTCCCCGGTGACGGTCACGTTCTGCCCGTAGATGGGGTTGGCCATGTCCGCGTTGGGGTCCGGTTCGGGCACCGTGTCGGGGGTCGCCACCTTATCCCACGGTGCCGGATGTGCCGCGGCCGTCTTTTTCTTTCTTGGGGACGCCCCGGTCACCTCAGCGCCGCGCGAAGCCTCCCCGATCTCCCACAGGGTCCCCTGCCGGGGCTCGGCCAGCCACTCCTCTTCGGAGACGGGCTCCCCAGTGCCCCCAGTGCCCCCGGGCGCGGGGTCGGATGCGGGGTCGGATGCGGCCTCGTGCTCGGCCGCGCCGGGAAGGCCATATCCGGCCTGCACGCTGGTCAGCGCCCGGTCCAGGGTGGCAAACGCCTCCGTCGCAGCCGGGGCAAAGCGCACCACCGCGGGGTTGGTGCGCCCCTCCACGTCGCTTCGGACTAGCGCGTTGGTTCTGGCGTCCATAAGAAGAAGATGGATCCACCCCGGTGCCGCGGGCGTGGGGGCCTGACGGCGCCACCCCAGCAACCGCGCCACATCCACCTCGAGGTCCGGAAATAGGGAGCTGGCCAGGGTCGAGCGGCGGAGTACCAGGGACTCCTCGGACAGCGTGACCTCCCCACCGCGGACCGGAATTCGCAGGCCAGCGTCGGCTACCCCGCTCACATTGCCACCTCGTTGAACGGGCGCTGCAGCAACACCGTGCTGCGCGGAGCCACAACCACCGTATCCCCAGGTGTGTAGGTGGTGGACTCCTCCGGAACCCCGGTGGGCAGATCCGTATCCACGGCCACGGTCCACACGTCCTCCTCCGCCGGCTCCACGTGCATGACGTTGTGGCGCTTGGGCAGGGTGAAGTTGATCGGCTCGTGGAAAGCGTTGAAGCAGAAGATGAAGGAATCATCCGAGATGTCCCGGCCCTGGGTGTCCGGCTCGTTGATCGCCTGGCCGTTGAGGTGAACCATGAGAGACCGGCCGAACTCCGTGTTCCAATCCTGATCCGTCATCACCCGGCCATCCGGGGTGAGCCACGCAATATCGCGCGCGGCAACATCCTTGCCCAACGGCCCGCCCTCTAAGAAGCGGCGGCGGCGGAATACCGGGTGCTGGCGGCGCAGGCGGACCAGGTAGCGGGTGAAATTGTGCAGGTCCGCCTGGGTTTCCAAATTCCGCCAGTCGATCCAGGACAGCTCGTTGTCTTGGCAGTAGACGTTATTGTTGCCCTCCTGGGTGCGGCCCAGCTCGTCGCCGTGGGAGATCATCGGCGTGCCCTGGCTGAGCATCAGGGTGGTCAGGAAGTTGCGGCGTTGCTTGGCGCGGAGCTTGCAGATCTCCTCGTCCTCGGTGGGGCCCTCCACGCCGCCGTTCCAGGAGCGATTGTGGGTTTCCCCGTCGCGGTTATCCTCCCCATTGTCCTGGTTGTGCTTCTCGTTGTAGCTGACCAGGTCGTTGAGGGTGAAGCCGTCGTGGGCGGTGATGAAGTTGATGGAGGCGGTGGGGCGGCGGCCGTTGTGCGCATAGAGGTCCGAGCTGCCGGTGAGGCGGGAGGCGAACTCGCCGAGGGTGGAGGGCTCCCCGCGCCAGAAGTCGCGGACGGTGTCGCGGTACTTTCCGTTCCATTCCTTCCACAGGCTGGGGAAGTTCCCCACCTGATAGCCGCCCTCGCCGACGTCCCACGGCTCGGCGATGAGCTTGACCTGGGAAACCACCGGGTCCTGCTGGACGAGGTCGAAGAAGGCCGAGAGGCGGTCCACGTCGTGGAACTCGCGGGCCAGGGTGGAGGCTAAGTCGAAGCGGAAGCCGTCGACGTGCATCTCCGAGACCCAGTAGCGCAGCGAGTCCATGATCAGTTGCAGGGTGTGCGGGTTGCGGACGTTGAGGGAGTTGCCCGTGCCCGTGTAGTCCATGTAGTGGTTCTCGTCGCCATCGACGAGGCGGTAGTAGGCCGCGTTGTCGATGCCGCGGAAGGAGTAGGTGGGGCCCATGTGGTTGCCCTCCGCGGTGTGGTTGTACACCACGTCCAGGATGACCTCGATGTCCGCATCGTGGAAGGATCGAACCATCTGCTTGAACTCCGCCACGGAACCCTCGGCGGAGTTGGAGGCGGCGTAGTCCCGGTGCGGCGCGAAGAAGCCCAGAGTGTTGTACCCCCAATAGTTGCGCTTGCCCATCTCCCGCAACCGGTCATCGTGAACGAACTGATGCACCGGCATGAGTTCGATCGCGGTGACGCCGAGGTCCGTGAGGTAGTCGATGACGCTGTGGTGGCCCAGGCCCGCGTATGTTCCCCGCAGGTGCTCCGGCACCCCGGGGTGGGTCATCGTCATGCCCTTGACGTGGGCTTCATAGATGACCGTGTGCTGGTCCAGGGTGTTCGGGCGGCGGTCGTGGGACCAGTCGAAGTAGGGGTTGATCACCACCGAGCGCATGGAGTGCTTGGCGGAATCGGCAGTGTTCGTTTGCCCCGGGTTGTTCAGGTCGTAACTGAAGAGGGAGGGATCCCCGTCGTAGGCGCCGTCAAAGACCTTGCCGTAGGGGTCCATCAGCAGTTTCGAGGGATCGCACCGCAGCCCCCGGCTGGGGTCCCAGGGGCCATGAACCCGGTAGCCATAGCGCTGTCCGGGCACGATGCCCGGAATGTAGACGTGCCAGATGTGGTGATCGACCTCGTCCAGGGGAATCCTGTTTTCGATATCCTCGCTGTCGAACAGACACAGCTCCACTTTTTCGGCACACTCGGAGAAGAGGGCGAAGTTCGTCCCGTTGCCGTCAAAGGTGGCGCCTAGAGGGTAGGGTTCACCCGGCCACACCAGCAGGGGGCCACCGGGGGGTCGTAAGCCACTTTTATCGGACAAGCCAGAAGACATAGGGACAATCTTATCGCTGTTGGCCCAAGATCAACGCTTCTGGGCGACGCGGCCAAGGCAGTACCCGGCGGACTTTTTGGTTCCACCGCCGAGGGACCTTGTACCCTTAGGAGCATGAAACTTGCCCCCCACACCGCCCGTACTGTGCTGATCAGCGCGGCTCTCGCCCTGCCTCTGGCCCTCGCGGGCTGTGGGTCGGACGAGGACTCGCAGCAGGCCGCGTCCTCCGCCTCGTCGGGTGTGTCCTCGGCTCGCGGGTCCAGTTCCGCCTCCTCCGAGACCACTGGAGTCGGGGAGAAGCAGCAGCGCCCCGACGGTCAGAAGCCCTCCGGGGAACCCTCGCCGGGCAACCCCGCGCCTCCCGCCGGGGCACCCAACGGCGGCGGGGGTGCCCCGGACCGGCCGGGGGCGGTGCCGGTGCAGGGGTCGGACCAGGACCAAATCCGCAGCATCGTCAACGGCTTAGGCAATACGGATCGCTCGGCGGCCGATTACCAGCTCTACATTGCGGACAACTCCTGTACCGCCTACCTGGACGCCAACGGGGGGATGGAGAATCTGCGCCAGAACGCTGAGGGCGCCCGCGACCGGCCGGCCTCGGAGGTCGCCCCGAGGATTACCGGTGTGGATCCGATCACCGTCAACGGGGAACGGGCCACCGCCACGGTCACGGTGGAGCAAAATGGTTCCCCGGCAACGCAGGACATGCAGTTTGCCAGGGAAAACGGACGGTGGACCATTTGCCCGTCCTAATGCCCCCGCGCCGCCGCGGTGGTTCTCCGCTAGTCCCCAAACCCTTGGGTGCGGGGGCCGTGGTCTTTCTCGTGGCGATGCTCAGCGCGTTGGTGCTGGGGTCCCTGTGGGGCTGGTTCCAACCCACGGGTGAGGTTGCCTTCGCTGCTACCCGGCAAGTCGAGCCGGTGCCCGGCTCCGAAGGGAACAGCTTCGCCGCGTTTGGGTGGCTCGTCGTCGTGTGTGCTCTGCTGGGCCTAGGCACGGCGGTAATCGCACTTCGCATGGGTGAGGGGCCCAGCCTCGGCATGTTGATGTGGGCTGCGGTATCCGCAACCGCGAGTGGGATGGTGTGCGGCACGATCGGCCACATGATCGTCACAGCCCGCTACGGCCGGGTGCCCGACCTGCACGGGAATTCGGAAACGGTCGTCCACGTGGTGGATCCGATCGCCGCCGGCAGTTGGTGGTTGATCGCCCCTGCTATCGCCCTTGGTGGATATTGGCTCGTAGCGCTCGTGCTGGCGCCGGTGGCGGGGGAGAGGCGCGGGCGCTAGCAAAAGATCACCGCACAAAAGCGGTGTTTACCAATAATTAAGTCGGCGTTCCTGATTGGTTTAGCGCTGCGATACTTTCGGGTTGAACCGGACCGATAGGTTAGCCCCTCGTGATCAATTCAGACGACGTTTCGCAGGGGGCCGCAACTGCCGTTCAGGCGCGTCCTCAGGGCAACAAGACGCGCAAGTGGGAGGCCAAAGAGGTCCTCACCGCCATCGCCATGCTGGCGCCGAACCTCATCCTGCTCGCCGTCTTTACCTACCGGCCCCTGCTGGACAACATCCGGCTATCCTTTTTCGACTGGAACATTTCCGCTCCCACCGCAACCTTCGTGGGATTGAAGAATTACCAGGAGTGGCTGACCCGCGCGGATACCCCCAAGATTCTGGGCAACACCCTCTTTTTCACCTTCTTCGCGGTCGCTGGCTCCATGCTCCTGGGCTTGGGCCTGGCCCTGTTGCTCGATCAGAAACTGGCCGGGCGAAACCTCGTCCGAGGTGTCGTTTTCGCGCCCTTCGTCATCTCCGGCGCCGCTGTGGGAATCGCGCTGCAGTTCGTCTTCGACCCCAACTTCGGCATGGTCAACGACATCCTGCGCCGGATGGGTACCAACGGGCCCGACTGGTATGGCGATCCACACTGGGCGCTCATCATGGTCACCTTCGCCTTCGTGTGGAAGAACATGGGCTACGCCTTCGTGATCTACCTGGCCGCACTCCAGGGGCTGTCAAAGGACCTTTCCGAGGCCGCTCAGATCGACGGGGCCAGCCGCTGGACGGCATTCCGGCGCGTCACCCTGCCGCAACTGCGCCCCACGACCTTCTTCCTGTCCATCACCACGCTGCTGAGCTCGGTGCAGGTCTTCGACATCATCAACGTCATGACCGGCGGCGGGCCCCGCGGCAACGGGACGACCACCCTGGTGTTCCAGGTGTATCAGGAAAGCTTCGTTAACTTCCGGGCCGGCTTCGGCGCCACTATCGCCACCATCTTGTTCCTCATCCTGCTGTTCATCACCGTGATCCAGGTACGCGTCATGGATAGGAAGACCACCTAAATGGCCACCTCCGCTAACACCCCCAGCAAAGCCCGGCTCATCTTCGGCTACCTCGGCATGCTGTTCGCACTGCTCCTCGTCGGTGCCGCCTTGTACTGGGCGCTGATCTCCTCGTTCAAACTCCGCGCGGATATCTACACCTCCCCGGCAACGTGGTGGCCCGCCAAGTGGGCCCCGCAAAACTACAAAGAGGCCGTGACGGCGGTGCCCTTTGGTCGGTACTTCATCAACTCCGTGATCATCACCAGTATTCTGTGCACCATCAAGATTGTGCTTGGGGTGCTGTCCGCCTACGCGCTGGCCATCCTGCGCTTCCCCGGGCGCAACTTTGTCTTCATCGTCGTCATCGCCGCTCTCATGGTGCCGCCGGAAGTCACGGTCATCTCCAACTACGCCCTCGTGTCCCAGTTGGGTTGGCGGAACACTTTCCAGGGCGTGATCATCCCCCTAGCCGGTATCGCTTTCGGTACCTTCCTCATGCGCAACCACTTCATGTCCATCCCGAAGGAAATCGTGGAGGCCGCCCGGATGGACGGCGCGGGCCCAGTCAAGCTGCTGTGGAAGGTTCTACTTCCCATTTCCCTTCCCACGCTCATTGCCTTCTCCATCATCACGGTGGTCAACGAATGGAACCAATACCTCTGGCCCTTCCTCATGGCTGACACGGAAAAGGTGGCCCCCCTGCCGGTGGGCCTAACCATGCTGCAAAACAGCGACGGGCTCACCAACTGGGGCCCGGTGATGGCAGCCACCCTGCTCAGCATGTTGCCCGTCCTCGTCCTGTTCATCGCCCTGCAGAAGTACATGATCAAGGGCCTGACCAGCGGGGCGGTGAAAGGCTGAGGTCAGCCGGCCTCCTTCGCCGCCCACCTCACAGGCACGAAAACGGGCACCGGGCGGACGGGGACCGGCCAACACCCGCGCAGCCCCACCCCGCGCCGACCTCGGCAACACCCACCATCTCGTTCGACCCACATCAACCAAGGAGCACACTTACTTATGGCTACGATGTCCCGCCGCCACTTCCTCGCCCTCGCCGGGCTCACCGGCGCCGGCCTGACCTTGTCCGCCTGTGCTGGCACCGGCGGCAACAAGCCCCAGGAGGGTGACCAGAACACCATCACCTGGTGGTCCTCTCACCCCGGCACGTCCAAGGACGTGGAGATGGAGCTGATCAAGCGCTACCAGGAAAAGAATCCGGACATGAAGGTCAACCTGGTAGACGCCGGCAAGAACTATGCCGAGACCGCCCAGAAGTTCAACGCCGCCCTGTCCGGTGGGGATCTGCCGGACGTTGTGCTGCTCTCCGATGTGTGGTGGTTCAACTTCGCCCTGAACAACCAGATCGCCGAGATTGGCTCCCTGGCCAAGGACAACGGCGCAGACACCTCCACCTTTGTCACGTCCCTCTACGACGACTACAAGTACAAGGGCGGCCACTACGCCATGCCGTTTGCGCGCTCGACCCCGCTGTTCTACTACAACAAGGACGCCTGGGCAGCAGCCGGCCTCCCGGACCGCGGCCCGCAGAGCTGGGAAGAAATGGCCGAGTGGGGTAAGAAGTTGCAGGGCAGCCTCGACGGTGGCAAGAAGGCCTTCGGCTGGGGCGACGCGGCCAACTACCTCTCCTGGTACTTCGAGGGCCCCATGTGGACCCTCGGCGGCTCCTACTCCAAGGAGTGGGACTTCACCCTCGCCTCCGATGAGACGGTCAAGGCTGCCCAGTTCCTGCGCAGCTCCGTCAAGGATGGCTGGGCAACCATCAGCAAGGACATTGCCAGCGACTTCTCCGCGGGCCTGCTCGCCGCCACCGTTGCCTCCACCGGCGACCTGTCTGGCGTGACCAAGAACTCCAAGTTCAACGTGGGCACCGCCTTCCTGCCGAACCCCACCGGGCAGGGCGGTTGCCCGACCGGCGGCTCTGGCCTGGCCGTCCCCTCCGGCATCACCAAGGAACGCCAGGTCAACGCCGTAAAGTTCATCGACTTTATCACTAGCGCCGAGAACACCGCCTACTGGTCCCAGCACGTCGGCTACATGCCCGTTCGTAAGACCGCCCTGGATCTGCCCGAGCAGAAGAAGTTTATGGAGGACAACCCCAACTACAGCACGGCGGCCCGGCAGCTCGAGACCACCCGCCCCCAGGACAACGCTCGCGTGTTCATCGGCGGCGGCGACCAGAAGATCGGTGCGGCCCTGGAGACCATTGCCACCACCGACAAGGACATCAAGGCCGAGCTCTCTCGCGTGAACGACGAGCTCAAGAACGACTACGAGCGCGACATCAAGCCGAAGCTCAAGTAGTCCCGCTTCCGCCTCCACCGTCCTCCCTCCTCACCCCACCCAAGCCCACGAAAGGAAGCCGCCGTGGCTTCAGTAACACTGGAATCTGCCACCCGCCGATACGATGTGCCCCGCCGGGGCCATGCCGCCACGGCGGTGGACTCTCTCAACCTCACGATCGAGGATGGCGAGTTTCTCGTCCTCGTGGGGCCCTCAGGCTGTGGCAAGTCCACTACCTTGCGGATGGTGGCCGGCCTGGAGCCGGTCAACGAGGGCCGGGTGCTCATCGGTGGAAAGGACGTTACCGGGGTGGCCCCGAAGGATCGGGACATCGCGATGGTCTTCCAGAACTACGCCCTGTACCCGAACATGAGCGTTGCGGAGAACATGTCCTTTGCTCTGCGCAACGCCGGGGTGTCCAAGTCCGCCGCTCGGGCTCGAGTGGAAGAGGTCGCGGAAATGCTGCAGCTAACACCGTACCTCGACCGCAAACCCTCCGCCCTGTCCGGTGGTCAGCGCCAGCGCGTGGCCATGGGGCGGGCCATCGTTCGCGAACCCGCCGTGTTCTGTATGGACGAGCCGCTCAGTAACTTGGACGCCGCACTGCGCCTATCCACCCGCGCCCAGATCGCCGATCTGCAGCGCCGTCTGAAGACCACCACCTTGTACGTCACCCACGACCAGGTGGAAGCCATGACAATGGGTGACCGTGTGTGCGTGTTGCGCGGCGGCGTTCTACAGCAGGTGGCCGCCCCCCAGGAGCTGTACCGGCGCCCGGCCAACGCGTTCGTGGCTGGCTTCATCGGTACCCCCGCAATGAATCTGGTCCGGCGCGGCGACGTCATTGTCGGCGCGCGGCCCGAGGATCTCCACATCTGCACTGATGGCAGCGCCACCCCGGGCCCCCGGGACGGCCGTCCCTTTTCCTCCGCGTTCCGCGCTGAGATTCAGCACGTGGAGGACCTGGGCAGCACGGTGCACGTGTTCGTGGCACCGGTCGATGTGCAGGGATGGGAACTGATCAACTCGGAGGGTGCGGCCACGCCCACCCAGCGGCTCACCGTGGAAGCCGCGCGCCACAGCTCCCCGCAGGTGGGGGATGTCGTGGTCGTGGAGGCCAACCAGCAGGCGCTGCACGTGTTCGACGCGGAAACCGGTAACCGGATCTAGCCCCACCGCGCGCCTGTCATCCGGCCGCGCCGTGCTAGCCCCTCCGCGCGCCTCTCACCCGGCCGCGCAGCGCTACCCGCACTGCGCGATGCGCTCGGCGACGAGGCGATAGTTGCGGGCCACGCCCGCGAGAACCTGGTGCTCGGGGGACTGCGAAGTCCACTCGGCGCCGGGTTCTTCTGCTGTCCACCGCCGCAACCCGGGCTCGGCGGACAGGGACCGTTCCAGGAAAACCGCCGCCTGCCCCGCATTGCCCGCCTCCACGTGCCGCTCGGCGAGAAGTATCCACGCCAGTGCCTCTGCGGCCCGGTCTCCCGTCTCGTGGAAGCCGGTCGCTGCGGTGTGCGCGTAGTCGATAGCGTCCGAAATGGAATCCCCCACATCCGCAAGGTGCCAATGCATCTGGGAGGACAGTTGCAGCCACCGGGTGCGATCGCGATGCGGATCGTTGTGGGCGGAGGCGTCCAGGGCCTCGCGCACCTCCGCGAGGATCTCGGGGTGGCCGGGGAAGGAGAGGTAGTGGGATAGCAGCAGATCGGCGATCTCCAGGTGGGCCCCTTGCTGCCGGTAGATCTCCGCGCGGCGCCGCTGCACTTCCAACACGTGAGCCTCCACCTCGCCGCCCAGCCGGGTCCCGGCCTCGGCGGCGACGGCCAGGGCGGACGCGGTGCGCTCCACGTCGGGGGTGAATTCGGACCAGGAGGCCACCGCCAGGCTCTTCTTCCAGGCCCGCCCCACCTCTCCCTCGGCGAGCAGCGACTGGGCGTGCACCGCCGCCAGATTCAGCAACGCGGGGCTGACGGGCGCCCCGCTGACGGCACCCAGCACCCGCTCGGTCAGCCGGACCGCCGCGCCCGTGTCCTCCGCCGCGTAGAGCACCCGCGCCGCCAGCTCGGCCATCTTGATCCCCATGATGGGGGCGTTCATGTCCATCGCCGCGCCCACGGCCTTGATCCAGTGCTCGACCGCCCGGGTTGCGGCGGGCGCGGTGAGGTCCGAGTCCTGCGTGATCTCCAGCATCGCGCAGGTGGCCAGCATTTCGTGGGCCTCGTAGTCGCTATCGGGGCCTTGGCCGAGGGCCTGCGTCGCGTAGTTCGCTGCCAGGGTGTGTTCCCCTTCGGCCCAGGCCAACTGCGCATTCCACAACAAGCGGTCCGCGGCGGAGGGGGCCACGGTGCCGAAGCGGCGGACGAAGGTGGCGAATAGCTGGGCCAGGTCCGTGTTCCGCAGGTTCGTTGCCACGGTGAAGGCCGTGGTGGCGGCAGCGGTCAGTGCCGCGGCATCGGCGGGGGTGACCAGCCGGTCTGTGGCGCTGCCCGCGCTGCCGATGGGGGGATGGTCCGGGGAGGGGCGGAACGTGGTCAGGCCCTCGGCGACCTGGCTGAGGGCCTCCGGGGCGGTAGGCAGGTCGTAGCCGGGGGCGTGGGCCCCGGTGTCTGCGGTATCGAGTGCGTGGTAGGCCAGTTGGGCCTGGGCCACGAGGGCAATGGCGTGGCGGTTGCGTTCCCGGCCCCAGTGGCGCAGTTCGGTGAGCGCGACCACTGCCTCCTCGTCCATAGCTAGGTGTTCGGCGGCGGCGGCGCGGAGGTGGTAGAACTCCCCGCGCAGTTCGTCGGGGACGTCGGTGGGTTCCGCGAGCCAGTGGTGGCAGGCGAAGGTGCTGGTGCTGCGGTGGTTGGCAATGATGTCGCGGCGCTCGGCGGCGGCGCGGCTGGCGGTGAGTAGTTGGGTCAGCGCGGGGGGCGGGCGGAGGTTCTCTTCGGTGTTGCGCATGTGTCCTCCGGGGGCGGTGGTTGGGGCTCTGGCGAGGTTGGTGCTGGGCAGTAGAATGGCCAAGTCTAGACAAGGGGCCGCGTTGATCGGCCCGCCGCAATCCCGTCGAGGAGTTTCCCCCTATGCTGACCCGCATCGATCTGCGCGGCTCTCGCCCGTCGACCGCCGAGCTGCGCCGTAGCCTGCCCCGAGGCAAGACCGATGTAGAGTCCGTGCTGCATGTGGTTGAGCCGGTGGTCGCGCAGGTGCGCCAGCGGGGGGTGGCGGCCGCGGTGGAATTTGGGCAGCGTTTTGATCGCTGCTCACCGCAGTCGATGGTCGTTCCCGATTCGGTTATGGACGCCAGTCTGCGGGCGCTAGACCCCACCGTTCGCGCCGCGTTGGAGGAGGCCATTGCCCGGGTGCGGGCGTTCCACTCCAGCCAGATGCCCATTGGCCACAGCCTGGAGGTGGCCCCGGGCGGCATTGTGCGGGAGCGCTTCGTCCCGGTGCGGCGCGTGGGGTTGTACGTGCCCGGGGGGAAGGCGGTGTACCCCTCCTCGGTGATCATGAATGTGGTGCCGGCGCTCGTTGCTGGCGTCCAATCCCTCGTTGTGGCTTCACCGCCGCAGGCCGACAATGACGGCTGGCCGCACCCCACAATCCTGGCTGCTTGCAAGCTGCTGGGAGTGGAGGAGGTGTGGGCCACTGGCGGCGCTCAGGCGGTGGCGTTGCTGGCCTACGGGGACGAGGGGGAGGGGTTGGAGCCGGTGGACCTCATCACCGGGCCGGGCAATATCTACGTCACCGCCGCGAAGCGCCTGTGCCGGACGGTGGTGGGTATCGATTCGGAGGCTGGCCCGACGGAGATTGCGGTTCTTGCCGATGGGGCCGCCGACGCCGTGGAGGTGGCGCTGGACCTCATTAGCCAGGCCGAGCACGACCCCATGGCCGCCAGCGTCCTCATCACGGACTCCCCGGAACTGGCGGAGGCCGTGGACCGCGAGGTGGAGCAGCGCTATCGGGTGACGCTCAACGCAGACCGGGTGGCCGAGGCTCTTCGCGGCCAGCAGTCCGGCATTGTGCTGGTGGATAGCGTGGAGGACGGCATCCGAGCCGCCGATGCCTACGCCGCCGAGCACCTGGAAATCCACACGGCCGATGCCGCCGACGTTGCCGGGCGGATCCACAATGCCGGGGCGATCTTCGTCGGGCGCTACAGTCCGGTGCCACTGGGGGATTACGCCGCCGGTTCCAACCACGTTCTGCCCACCTCCGGCACGGCGGCCTTCGCCTCCGGGCTGTCTACCCACACCTTCCTCAAGTCGGTGCACGTGGTGGAGTACTCCAAGGCGGCGCTGGAGCAGATCGCGCCGACGGTCATCGCGCTTGCCGATGAGGAGCGGTTGCCCGCCCATGGCGAGGCCGTTCGCGCACGATTCGAGTCCCACTAGGGCCCCTTCTTCCTTAGCGCGTGCCCTGCGTTTCCTGTCCTCTTTGACACCTAGCGAAAGACCCCCACTCCTATGGCCTCCAGTGACGTGACCCCCGGGACCCAGCCCGGTGACCAGCCCCAGCTTGCCGATCTGCCCCTGCGCGAGGAACTGCGCGGCCAGCACGCCTACGGCGCCCCCCAGTTGACCGTGGCCAACCAGCTCAACACCAACGAAAACCCCTACGCGCCTGCGGAGGTCATCATGACCGAGCTGGCGGATAAGGTCCGGCACCTCGACCCAAGCCTGAACCGGTACCCCGATCGGGACGCCACGCAACTGCGCGCGGATTTGGCGGCGTATGTGTCCCGCCAGACGGGAGTGGAGGTCGGCCCGGGGCAGGTGTGGGCTGCCAACGGGTCCAACGAGGTCCTGCAGCAGTTGCTGCAAGCCTTCGGAGGGCCCGGCCGCCGCGCGATGGGGTTTACCCCCAGCTACTCCATGCACCCCATCTTGTGCGCTGGGACGCAGACCGAGTTCCTCTCCGTCGCGCGCCGGGAAGAAGAAAATTTCCGGCTCGATGTAGCCGCAGCGCTGGCGGAGATGGAGCGGGCCCGCCCAGATATCGTCTTCGTGACCACCCCCAACAATCCCACCGGCAACGTGACCCCTCTGGATGATCTGCGCCAGATCATCCAGGCCGCCGCGGGGATTGTCATTGTGGACGAGGCCTATGCCGAGTTCACGGACTTCCCCAGTGCCTGCACGCTACTGGCGGAGTTCCCCACCAAGCTCGTGGTCTCCCGCACGATGAGTAAGGCCTTCGACTTCGCCGGTGGTCGCCTGGGCTACTTCGTGGCGTCCCAGGCCTTCGTGGAGGCCGTGATGCTCGTGCGCCTGCCCTATCACTTGTCCAGCCTGACGCAGACCGCCGCCCGGGTGGCCCTGCGTCACAGCGCGGAGACCCTCAAAACGGTTGACATCCTGCGTGGCGAGCGGGACCGGGTTCTCAGCGAGCTGCGCCGCCTGGGCTACCGGACCATTCAATCCCACGCTAACTTCATCTTCTTCGGGCGTTTCCAGGACAGCCCTGCGGTCTGGCAGGAATTCCTGGACCGCCAGGTTCTCATCCGGGACGTGGGGGTGCCCGGGTGGCTGCGAGCCAGCGTGGGCCTTCCGGCCGAAAACGACCACTTCATCCGAGCTGCAGGTGAGTTGCGTCGTACCGTGTTGACTGAACAATGACCGAGCAAGCAGCACCGGCAACCGCATCCACTGTGCTCGCCCCCCAGTTCCTAACCCCACCTGCACCACGAGAAACGAGGCCAACCCCATGAGCCGCAGCGCCCGCATCCACCGCGCTACCCGCGAATCAGACATCACCGTCGAGATTGACCTGGACGGCAGCGGACAGACCACCATCTCCACTGGCCTGCCCTTCTTCAACCACATGCTTACCGCTTTCGGCGCACACGGCTCTTTCGACCTGGTGGTGCAGGCCCAGGGCGATACTGAGATAGACGCCCACCACACGGTGGAGGACACGGCCATCGTCCTCGGCCAGGCCCTGGCGCAGGCCCTCGGCGACAAGAAGGGCATTCGCCGCTTCGGGGATGCCTACATCCCTATGGACGAGACCCTGGCCCACGCTGCAGCGGATGTCTCCGGGCGGCCCTACTACGTGGGTACGGGGGAGCCGGAGGCGCTGCTCACCACGATCATCGGCGGTCACTACGCCACCGTCATCAACCAGCACTTCTTTGAGACCCTGGCGCTCAACGCCCGCATCGCCCTGCACGTGCGCTGCCTCTACGGTCGGGACCCCCACCACATCACCGAGGCCGAGTACAAAGCGGTGGCCCGGGCCCTGCGCGCCGCCGTGGAGCCCGACCCCCGGGTCAGCGGGATCCCCTCCACCAAGGGCACCCTCTAGGCGCGCCGGAGGGTTAACGGGACCAGTACAGTGTGCAGCATGCCTTCTTCCTCCACCGATTCCCCCAGCGTCGCCCTGCTGGACTACGGCAGCGGCAACATCCGGTCCGCCCACCGCGCCCTCGAGCGGGCCGGGGCAGAGGTCACCGTGACGCGGGACCCGGGTACCGTCCTGGCCGCCGATGGCCTCGTCGTGCCCGGGGTGGGCGCCTTCGCCGCCTGCATGGCAGGACTGCGGGAGGTCAAGGGCGACCGCCTCATCGGGCAGCGCCTGGCCGGCGGGCGCCCCGTGCTGGGGATCTGCGTGGGCATGCAGATCATGTTCGAGGGGGGAGTGGAATACGCCGAGGGGACAGGTGCTACGGCAGCCCCGGGCGCGGGGGAGTGGCCCGGTACGGTGGAGCGCCTCGACGCGGACGTGCTGCCGCACATGGGGTGGAACACCGTGGACGTCGCCGAGGGCAGCGCGATGTTCGCCGGGGCCCCGGCGAACGAGCGGTACTACTTCGTGCACTCCTATGGGGTGCGCCGATGGGAGCTGGAGACCGACGGGCGCACCCAGGCCCCCCTGGTGCACTGGGCGGAGCACGGTCGCTCCCGCTTCATCGCCGCCGTGGAGAACGGCCCGCTGTGGGCCACGCAGTTCCACCCGGAGAAATCCGGGGATGCCGGGGCCCGGCTGCTGCGCAACTGGGTGGGCACGCTGCGCCCCTCACCCTGACGACAAGAGCTAACAACATGTGCTTATAGGATGGCCGGTATGACTGCCTCAGATCAGAATTTGACCCTCCTACCAGCGGTGGACGTAGCCGATGGCCAAGCGGTACGGCTGGTGCAGGGTGCCGCCGGGACGGAAACCGGCTACGGTCAGCCGCTGGAGGCTGCCCAGCAGTGGCAGGCGGCGGGGGCGGAATGGATTCACCTCGTGGACCTGGACGCCGCCTTCGGTCGGGGCAGCAACTTCGAGCTGCTGCGGGACGTGACGGGGGCCCTGGACGTCAAGGTGGAGCTCTCCGGGGGCATCCGGGACGACGAGTCCCTCGAGCGGGCCCTATCCACCGGCTGTGAGCGAGTGAACATCGGCACCGCCGCACTGGAAGATCCGCAGTGGTGCGAATCCGTGATCCGCCGCTACGGGGAGAAAATCGCCATCGGCCTGGATACCCGCCAGGTTGAGGGGCAGTGGCGCCTGCGCGGCCGGGGCTGGACCTCCGACGGCGGGGATCTGTGGGAGGTGTTGGAACGCCTCGACTCGCAGGGCGTATCTCGCCTCGTCGTGACGGATGTCAGCCGCGACGGTATGCTCAACGGCCCCAACGTGGACCTGCTGCGGGACGTAGCCGCGGCCACCGAGGCGCCCGTGGTGGCTTCCGGCGGCATCTCCAGCCTGGCGGACATCGCCGCGCTGGCAGCGATTGTCCCGGAGGGCGTGGACTCGGCGATCGTCGGCAAGGCCCTCTACGCCGGCAAGTTCACCCTACAAGAGGCTTTGGAGGTGGCTCGCCGATGAACGAACCCCTGGACACTCGCGCCCTGCTGGCGATCGCCGAGGCCGCGGTGGATGAGGCGGAAACGACATTCTCGGCGGCGGTCGGCGCGGAGCCGGAGGTCATGAAGTCCCCCGGCGATTTCGCCACGGAAGCCGACCTCACGGTGGAGCGCCAGCTTCGCACCCTGCTCACGCAGTACACCGGCCTGCCGGTGCACGGTGAGGAATACGGCACCGTCCTACCGGGGGAGTTCCCGGTGGAACACAACCCCAGTGACGAGATGGCCGATGGCCTCGATGGGCCCCGCCGCCGGGATCGCCGCCCCCACGAGGACGAGGAGATGCCGGAGACCTTCTGGGTGGTCGATCCCATCGACGGCACAGCCAACTACGCGGTGGGCAATCCGTTCTGCTGCATCCTCATCGCCCTGGTGCATCACAATGAAATCCAGTTGTCCGTCACCGAAATGCCCCTTTTGGGACGCCGCATCACGGCGCGCCGGGGCCACGGCCTCTTCGTCGATGGTCACCCCGCCCGTTCCATGCCCCCCTCCGACCCGGGAGTCACGCAGATCAGCTTCGGCTCCATCCTTTCGCAACGCCGGGGTAACCTGCCGATCTCCTACCGCCAGGACATGCTCAACGAGATCGGCAAGTCCTACCCGCGCATGCGGGTGACCGGTTCCGTGGGCATCGACTTGGCCTTTACCGCTGCCGGTGTGTTCGGCGGGACCGTCACGTTTAGCCCTAACCTGTGGGATAACGCTGCGGGCATTCTCGCGGTGCAGGAAAACGGGGGGATTGCTACGGACTTCGCCGGCAATCCCTGGCGCCCGGGTGTCTCCGGGCTCGTCGCCGGGGAACCGGAAGTTCACGAGGCCCTGTTGGAGCACATCCAAAACGTGCCCATCGGCACGGCGGCGCGCAACGCCCAGGACGTCATGGATCGAGGGGGCATCCGATGAGCGTCACAGTGCGGGTCATCCCCTGTTTGGATGTGGATGAGGGCCGCGTGGTCAAGGGCGTGAACTTTACCGGGCTACGGGATGCCGGTGATCCCGTGGAGCTGGCCGCCCAATACGACGCGCAGGGCGCGGACGAGCTGACCTTCTTGGACGTCTCCGCCTCCAAGCAGGGCCGGGGCACCATGCTGGAGGTCGTGCGGCGCACGGCGGAACAGGTGTTCATTCCCCTCACCGTCGGCGGGGGTGTGCGCAGCGCGGAGGACGTAGACGCTCTGCTGCGGGCGGGCGCGGACAAAGTCTCCGTGAACTCGGCTGCGGTGGCCCGCCCGGAGCTGCTCCGGGAGCTCTCCCAGCGCTTCGGGGCGCAGTGCATTGTGCTGTCTGTCGATGCCCGGCGGGTCCCCGAGGGCTCCGCGCAGCAGCCCAGCGGATACGAGGTGACCACGCACGGCGGGACCACGTCGGCGGGCATCGATGCGGTGGAATGGGCCCGGCGCGGCGAGGAGCTAGGGGTCGGCGAAATCCTGTTGAATTCTATGGACGCCGACGGCACCAAGCGCGGTTTCGACCTCGAGATGCTGCGCGACGTGCGGGCGCAGGTGAGCATCCCGGTGATCGCCTCCGGCGGTGCCGGCCGGGCAGAGCACTTCCCCCCGGCCGTGGCCGCAGGCGCGGACGCGGTGCTCGCCGCGTCCATTTTCCACTTCGGGGAAGTGGCGATCAGCGAGGTCAAAGCCGCCATGGCAGCGGCTGGCTGCGAGGTGCGGTGATGACCCCCGACGCGGAGATCCGAGAGTGCAACCTGGATCCCGCCATCGCCGCCCGGTTGAAGCGAACAAACGACGGGTTGGTGGCGTCCATAGTGCAAGATGCCGCCGACGGGACGGTGCTGATGATGGCCTGGATGGATGACCACGCACTGGCCTACACCCTGGCCACCCGCAAGGGCACCTACTGGTCGCGGTCCCGCGGGGCCTACTGGGTTAAGGGGGAGACCAGCGGGCACGTCCAGCACGTGCGCCAGGTCCGGTTGGACTGCGACGGGGATACCGTGCTGCTCACGGTGGACCAGACGGGGGCGGCTTGCCACACGGGAACGCGTAGCTGCTTCGACGGTGATCAGCTTCTCTAGCTCCGATGGCCGTAGGGCACAATGGTTCCTATGTCCGAATCCTTCCTGACTACTCGGGAGAACTTCCGCGTTCTCGCCACCCATCGCCGTGTCGTGCCGGTGGTGTGCAAGGTCCTGGCGGATAACGAGACCGCGCTATCCACCTACCGCAAGCTCGCGGACAACCGCCCCGGGACCTTCCTGCTGGAATCTGCGGCCCACGGCCAATCCTGGGATCGATACTCTTTCATCGGCACCGGGGCTCGCTGCGCGCTGACGGCGAAGAACGGGCACACCCGGTGGATTGGGGAACCACCCGTGGACCTGCCCTGCCCGGCGGACCCCCTCGACGCGGTCCGAGCCACCCTCGCCGCCCTGCACACGGATCCCATGCCGGACCTGCCCCCGCTGACCAGTGGACTGGTGGGGTACATGGGCTACGACATGATCCGCTACATCGAGGACGTCCCGGACACCTGCATCGACGACCTCAACGTGCCGGACATGGTGCAGATGCTGGTGGACACGATGGCCGTTGCGGATCACCACGAGGGCAGCATCTGGCTCATCGCGAACGCCGTGAACTGGGATAACTCGGACCAACGGGTGGACGCCGCCTACGACGATGCCGTCGGGCGCATCGATGCGATGCTCGAGGATCTCGCGGCACCCATCCCCACCCCACCCCAGCGCTACACTGCAAGCCCGCCGGATCCCCGCCGCCAGCGCACGGAGGCAGAACACGCCCAGCGCATCGCCGAGTGTAAGGAACACATCCGCGCAGGCGACGCCTTCCAGATCGTGCTCTCCCAGCGCTTCGAGCTGGACACCGACGTGGACGGGCTGGATGTCTACCGGATGCTGCGCGTCTCCAACCCGAGCCCATACATGTTCCTCGTGAACATTCCGGACGAGGCTTTCGCCAATACCGCTTTCCAAATCATCGGTTCCTCCCCAGAATCCCTCGTGCGGGTGCAGGACCGGCGGGTGAGCACGTATCCCATCGCCGGTTCCCGGCCGCGGGGGCGCGACTACGAGGAAGACCAGCTCATGGAGAAGGAACTCGTCGGCGACGAGAAGGAAAACAGCGAACACCTCATGCTGGTAGACCTCGGGCGCAACGACGTGGGGAGGGTGAGCTCCCCCGGCAGCGTGGAGGTCCACGACTTCCGGCACGTGGAACGCTACAGCGCGATCATGCACCTGGTCTCCGGGGTGACGGGCACGCTGGCTCCCGGTCGGACCGCCGTCGATGCCTTCGCCGCAACCTTCCCGGCCGGCACGCTCACCGGCGCGCCGAAACCGTCGGCGATGAGCATCATCGACCGGTTGGAGCAGACTCGCCGCGGGGTTTACGGCGGCACGGTGGGCTACTTCGACTTCTCCGGGAACACGGACCAGGCCATTGCCATCCGCACCGGGCTCTACCGGGACGGCACGATGGTTGTCCAGGCCGGGGGAGGGATCGTCGCCGATTCCGACCCGGCAGCAGAGGACTTAGAGAGCCGCAATAAGGCCGCCGCGGTGCTGCGCGCGGTTGCCGCTGCCGAGGGGCTGCGGGAAGCCGGGGCGCGCGCGGACGGGCCGGCTCGCGCTGAGGAGCCGACTTGCTCCGGCAGGTCAGAAGCAGCAGTGGCCGCACAACCGCAGGAGTCAAAGCGATGAAGCGAACCCGGAAAATCACCCCCCGCAACGCCGCGCTCTCACTCGTCGCCCTCTCCGCCGTGGGCCTGTGGGGGGCCGGGCGTTTGACATGGGTGAGCGCCCATGCCCGTGATGAGCTTGCGGGGGATTCCACCCACAAACTCGTGGGCGCCGTGTGGGACCCGGCCACCACCCCCCTGGCTCTGGCGTTGCTGGCCACAGTGGTCCTCAGCCTGGCGGTGGGGCCGCTGGTTCGGCGGATCCTGGGCACGGTGATCGTCGCGTTGTCCGCCATTGCGAGCTTCCGGGCGGTGATGCTGCTTACCACCGGAGCCGATTCAGAACGGGCCCGCCAACTGCTCACCTCCGGAGCGGCCACCCAGATGCAGTCCAAGCCCGTCCAGATCGCGGACTGGGCGGGGGTCACGAGCGTCGACGTTCACTACCTGCCCGTTGTTCTGGCGCTGCTGGCCGCGGCCGCTGGCGTGGTGGGGGGCGTGCTGCTGGCGATGTGGCCCGGGCGTCCAACCACCGGATCCACCAGGTTCGATACCCCCGAAACGCGGCGCCGAACCGCCGAAGAGGACCTGGCGGAGAACCCCGACGAGCACCGGGTCCTGTGGGATGCCCTGGACGCCGGGGTGGACCCCACCCAGGAAGGCGAGGGTGAATCGACGGAGGGGAAGGCGACGGAGAATCGGGGATGACGGCGTATCGGGGATGAAGCCATCCGGCTCGACCGGCTAATTTCGTTCGCGCCTGATCCCCGGGATACGCTGACAGCGCAAGAGGTCCCCTCCCACAATCTCCGTTCCGTTCGCCGATCCAGCAGGAAGACCAATGGCTACAGTGTTAGATCAGATCATCGCCGGTGTTCTCGAGGACCAGGCGGAGCGGGAAGCGCGCATCCCCTACCGGGAGATCAAGGCGATGAGCCTGGACGCGCCCCCGCCGCGCGATGCGTTCGCCGCCCTGTCCGGCCGCAACGTCAAAGTGATCGCGGAGGTCAAGCGGGCCAGCCCCTCCAAGGGCAACTTGGCGGAGATCCCGGAGCCCGCGGTGCTGGCCAAGGCCTACGGGGACAACGGTGCCAGCGTGATCAGTTGCCTGACCGAGCAGCGCCGGTTCAAGGGCTCCCTGGCGGACTTCGACGCGGTGCGCGCGGCCGTAGACGTGCCACTTTTGCGCAAGGATTTCACGGTCAACCCCTACCAGATCCACGAGGCCCGGGCCCACGGTGCCGACGTCATCCTACTCATCGTCGCCGCCCTGGATCAGGTGCGCTTGGAGGCCCTGTTAGATCGGACGGAATCCCTGGGCATGACGGCCCTCGTGGAGGTGCACACCGCCGAGGAGGCGGAGCGAGCCGTGGCCGCGGGCGCTTCCGTCATCGGGGTAAATGCGCGGAATTTAAAGACGTTAGAGGTGGATCCCGGCGTGTTTTCCACCATCGCCCCGGCCCTGCCGACGGAAGTGGTGAAGGTGGCCGAGTCCGGGGTACGGGACAAGTGCGATCTGCTGGCCTACGCCGGGGCCGGGGCGGATGCCGTGCTCGTGGGGGAGGGGCTGGTCACGGCAGGTAATCCCGGCCAGGCCTGCAAGTCCCTGGTGGCTGCGGGCCTGCACCCCTCCTGCCCGTCGAAGCGGTAGCTGCCCGGTAGGGTTGAGCGCGTGAGTATGCAGCGCGAGCAACCTTCGACCCAGTCCCCGGCGGGGAGCCTGCCCACGGTGGCAGAAGTAATTGGGAACCCATCGACGTATCACCAGCCCGATGAGCGGGGCCACTGGGGGGATTTTGGCGGCCGGTATATTCCGGAAGCGCTTATGGCAGTGGTGGAGGAGATCAGCGACTCCTGGGCCAAGGCCAAGGCTGACCCGGATTACCTCGCGGAGCTTGATCATCTGCATCGCACGTATTCCGGCCGCCCCTCCCCGCTGTATTATGCGGGCCGTTTCTCGGCGGACATCGGTGCGAAGGTCTACCTGAAGCGGGAGGATCTCAACCACACCGGGTCCCACAAGATCAACAATGTGCTGGGGCAGGTGTTGCTGGCCAAGCGAATGGGCAAGCGCCATGTCATTGCGGAGACCGGTGCGGGTCAGCACGGTGTGGCGACTGCGACGGCCTGCGCTCTGCTGGATTTGAGTTGCCGCATTTATATGGGTGAGGTCGATGCCAACCGCCAGGCCCTGAATATCGCGCGGATGCGTCTGCTCGGTGCGGAGGTGGAGGTGGTCACCGTTGGTTCTCGAACCCTTAAGGACGCCATTAACGAGGCGATGCGTTATTGGGTCTCGCACGCGGATGATACGTATTACTGCTTCGGCACCGCCGCGGGACCGCACCCCTTCCCGGAGATGGTGCGCGACCTGCAACGGATTATCGGCGCGGAGGCTCGGGAGCAGATTCTGCAGGCCGAGGGCCGTTTGCCCGATGCCGCCATCGCCTGCGTGGGCGGAGGGTCCAATGCCATCGGCCTGTTCCACCCCTTCCTCCAGGACGAGCAGGTTCGCCTCATCGGGGCAGAAGCCGGCGGCACCGGGGTGGATTCCGGCAAGCACGCCGCCCCCATCACGGTAGGTTCCCGTGGTGTATTCCAGGGGGCTTACTCCGACCTGATGCAAAACGAGGACGGGCAGATCATCGAGTCTCATTCCATCTCCGCAGGGTTGGATTATCCCGGGGTGGGGCCGGAGCATTCCGCCCTGCATGAGGCCGGGCGCACGGAATACGTGGCCATCACCGATTCGGAGGCGATGGAAGGGTTCAAGATTATGTGCGAGAAGGAGGGCATCATTCCGGCGATCGAATCCTCCCATGCGATTGCGGCGGCTATCAAGTTTGCAGCGGTCCAAAGGGAAGCGAACGGGGATACGGAAAAGGCCCCGCTGTTGCTCATCAACATGTCGGGTCGGGGGGATAAGGATGTCAACACCGCGGCCCAATGGTTTGGCCTGCCGGATAAGAACACGGTCGTCACCCCCGAGAACGATGAAGTGACGTCCACCGAGGCCGAGGAGCAGGAGAAGTGAGCACACACAGCGCCGAGGGGCAGGGGAACACTGACCGGTTAGCGCAGGTGTTCCGGGCGGCTAAGGAAGAAGGGCGCGCGGTGTTCGTGGGCTACTTGCCCGCGGGGTATCCCACCGTTGCCGAGTCCGTCGAAAACATGGTTGCCCTGGCCCGCCACGCGGACCTGATCGAGGTGGGCATCCCCTTCACCGATCCCATGATGGACGGGCCCACGATTCAGGTGGCGGCGGATACCGCCCTGGCGCACGGCTTTCGGGTAGAGGACACCATCGCGGTGGTTCGAGACGTGGTCGCCGCCGGGGGCAACTGCGTGGTGATGAGCTACTGGAACCCTATCCTGCAGTACGGGCCGGAGAAGTTCGCCGCGGAGCTCGCCGCCGCGGGCGGGTTGGGGAGCATCATCCCGGACCTATTGCCGGATGAGGCCGGGCGCTGGAGCGCTGCTTGCAAGGCAGAGGGCCTGTCCCCGGTGTACCTCGTGGCCCCCTCCACCACGGAGGAGCGGCTGGCCATCACGTGCTCTGCCGCGAAGGGCTTCGTCTACGCCGCGTCGCACATGGGCATCACCGGTGCCCAGGAGCAGGTTGCCAGCAGTGCCGCCGAGTTGGTGCGTCGCACCCGGGAGCACACTGATCTTCCCGTTGCCGTCGGGTTGGGCGTCCGCAATGGACAACAGGCCCGAGACATCGCCGAGTTCGCCGATGGCGTGATTGTGGGCTCCGCCCTCATCCAAGCGGTGGAGGAAGGCACGCTGCCGGACCTCGCCGCAGAACTGGCCGCCGGGGTACGAGGGCGCGCATGATTCTCGCGGCGATTCCCTCCCCGCCGCAAGGCGTGTGGCACGTCGGCCCGGTGCCCATCCGTGCCTATGCGCTATGCATCCTTTTCGGCGTGATCCTTGCCTTCCTGTGGACCCGTCGGCGCTACGCGGCCCGAGGAGGTGATGCGGACCTCACGGTAGATGCCCTGCTCGTCGCGGTGCCCGCAGGGATCATTGGGGGCCGGGCCTATCACGTGCTCACCGACCACCAGCGCTATCTCGGCCCGGGCAAGAACTGGGTGGACATCTTCAAGATCACCAACGGCGGCCTGGGAATCTGGGGAGCCATCACCCTGGGCACCCTCGCCGTGTGGTTGCTCTTTCGCGTGAAGAAGGTGCCGCTGGCGCCGTTCGCCGATGCCGCCGCCCCCGCAATCGTGGTGGCCCAGGCGATTGGACGGCTGGGCAACTGGTTCAACCAGGAACTGTACGGCGGTCCCTCCACCAGCCCGTGGGCCCTGGAAATCTACCGCCGGGTGGATGAGACCGGCATGCCCGATCCCGTGCGCGGACACTCCACCGGGGAGGTGCTGGCCACGGTGCAGCCGACTTTCCTCTACGAGCTGCTGTGGAACCTGGCAGTCGCGGCCGTGTTGGTGTGGGCCGAACGCCGGTTCCGGATGGGGGCGGGGCGCGTGTTCATGCTCTATATCGCGGGCTACACGCTGGGCCGGTTCTTCATCGAACTGATTCGCTCGGACCCAGCGACGATGGTCTTCGGGAACATCCGCATCAACGTCGTGGTGGCCGCAGTGGTCTTTGCGCTGGCCGTCCTCGCGCTCATCGTGACCCGGGGACGGGATCGGCGCGGGGAGACCGCCTTGCGGTAGCGGAGTTCTCGGGGCCACGGCTATCCTCTGTGGAGTGAACAGAAGAACCAAGATCGTGTGCACCCTCGGCCCCGCCGTGGCCTCCCTCGAAAAGATCCGCGGTCTGGTGGACGCGGGTATGGACGTGGCTCGCCTGAACTTCTCCCACGGCGAGCACGCCGACCACGAGCGCAACTACCTGTGGGTACGGCAGGCCTCGGATGAGTCCGGCCGGGCGGTGGGGGTTCTTGCCGACCTGCAGGGCCCCAAAATCCGCCTGGGCCGGTTCACCGAAGGTGCGACGGTGTGGGCCACGGGGGAGACGGTCCGCATCACCGTGGAGGACGTGCAAGGTACTCACGACCGCGTCTCCACCACGTACAAGGGGCTGGCCAACGACGCCCGCCCGGGGGATCGCCTGCTGGTGGACGACGGCAAGGTCGCCCTCGTGTGCAAGGAGGTGGACGGCAACGACGTGGTCTGCGAGGTCACGGAGGGTGGCCCCGTCTCCAACAACAAGGGGGTTTCCCTGCCGGGGATGAACATTTCCGTCCCCGCCCTGTCCGAGAAGGACCGGGAGGACTTGCGCTTCGCCCTGAAGCTGGGGGTGGACTTCATCGCGCTGTCCTTCGTGCGCTCCCCGGCGGACGTGGAGCTGGTGCACGAGGTCATGGATGAGGTGGGCCGCCGGATCCCGGTGATCGCCAAGCTGGAGAAGCCGGAGGCAGTGGACGCGCTGGAGCCGATCATCCTGGCCTTCGACGCGGTCATGGTGGCCCGCGGGGACCTCGGTGTGGAGGTGCCCCTGGAGGACGTGCCGCTGGTGCAGAAGCGCGCGATCCAGATCGCCCGCGAGAATGCAAAGCCGGTGATCGTGGCCACCCAAATGCTGGACTCCATGATTGATAACTCCCGGCCAACCCGCGCGGAGGCCTCGGACGTAGCCAACGCCGTGCTGGACGGTGCGGATGCGGTGATGCTGTCCGGGGAGACCTCGGTGGGCAAGCACCCCCTGACCACGGTGGAGACGATGGCCCGTATTGTCACGGCGGCGGAGATTGATGGCGATGTTCCGCCGTTGACGCACCTGCCCCGGACCCGGCGCGGCGTTATCTCGTATGCCGCGAAGGACATCGGCGAGCGGCTCAATGCCCGGGCCCTGGTGGCCTTTACGTCCTCCGGAGATACGGCGAAGCGGGTCGCGCGCCTGCGTTCCCGGCTGCCGTTGCTGGTGTTCACCCCGTTCCAGGCCGTGCGCTCCCAGCTTGCGCTGACGTGGGGAGCGGAGACCTTCCTATCCGACCGCGTGCAGAGCACGGACGACATGATCTCCGCGGTGGACGAAGCCCTGCTCACGATGGAGGAGTACCAGTACGACGACATGATGATCATCGTCGCCGGTTCTCCCCCGGGGATTTCCGGGAACACCAACATGATTCAGGTGCACTTGCTGGGCCAGGAGCACGGCTCTCACAGCCAGTACACCGGCCGCTAAACCCCCAGGTAGGCCAGGACCCCGCACGCGGCGGCCCGGATGCCCGCCTCCACCGAGCCGGGGGCGGGAGCGAAGTCGCCGGAGTGGTTCCCGGGGACATCCGCCCCGGAGCCCCATAGATCCTGGTCGGTGATGCCCACGGTCCAGAACAGGTAGGGCACGCCGAAGTGCCGGGGGATTTCGGAGAAGTCCTCACTGGCGGTCCACCGCTCCGCGTCAACGGATTCCGAGCCGAAGACCGCATCAAAGGTCGGCCGGACTCGCGCGAAAACACCCTCGTCGTTGTCGGTGAGTTCCCCGTGGGCGGAGTACTCGATCTCGGGATCGGCGCTCACCCCGGAGGCCACGCATTCCCCGCGGACGACGCGCTCGATGGCCCGATAGACCCGGTCCCGCTGATCGGTGTTATAGAAGCGGCAGTTCAGCACGAGGGTGGCGGTCTGCGGGATGGTGTTGTTCGTATGCCCGGCGGAGAGCGTGCCCACGGTGATCACCGCGAACTCGTCCGGGGGCACCTCACGCCCCACGATTCCCTGCAGCCGGACGACGATCATCGCGGCGAGGTAGGTGGGGTCAATGGACTCGTGCGGTGCCGAGCCGTGGGCGGACTTGCCGTGCAGGGTGATCGTAATGGTGTCGCAGGCGGCGAGGACCGGCCCCGGCGCGGAAAAGACGCGTCCGACCGGCCCGGGCACGATGTGCTGGCCCAGGCAGACCTCGGGGGTGGGGATTTTCGCGGCGAGCCCGTCGTTGACCATGGCCTGGGCTCCGGCGGTGATCTCCTCGGCGGGCTGAAACAGGGCGATGAACGTTCCGGCCCACGCGCTGCGGTGGGCGTCCATAATGGCGCATAATCCCAGCAAGCTGGCGGTGTGCACATCGTGGCCGCAGGCGTGCATGACCCCCTCTACGGTGGAGGTGTAGCTCAGCCCCGTGGTTTCCGTCACGGGGAGGGCATCGAAGTCCGCCCGCATGAGCACGGTGGGACCCTCCCCGTTGCGGAAGACGGCGGTGATGCCGTGGCCCCCGATGCCGGTGGTTACTTCGCAGTCGAACTGCGCTAGTTTCTCCGCGATGGCTGCGGCGGTGTTTTCCTCGGCCCCGGAGAGCTCTGGGTGGGCGTGCATCCACTCCCGAAACTCCTCCACCCACTCCAGGCCGACCAGCCAGCTATCCTCGGCGCCCGGGCGCAGGTGGTCGGCGAAAGACGGGGTGGTGGCCTGCGGATTCTGTTCGGGGCTGCTCATCGTCTCTCCTCCGGTGCTGGCTGTTCAGCCCCTCCCTGCTGCTCCTCCTGGTCCGGCTGCGCAGGGTGCGGCCCGGGAGGTGTCGGCCTGATGGCGGGGTTGTACAGCAAAGTGTTCGGGGTGGATCCGCATTCCTCGCCGAGCCGGATACCGGAGGCCAGGGTGCCTTCCTCCCGGGCTTTCTCCAGCACCGCCAGCACCCGCCGCTGGAGGTCCTGGGGGGAGATGGTGTTGATGTAAATCTTCGTGCCGCCCTCGAACCCGGCCAGGGTGGACACTCGCCACTTGATGACGATCCGCCACGGCATCGGCACGTCCACGTCCAGGGGTCGGTACAGCCATTCTTCGTTGCAGGGGATCGTGGGCCCCGCCGCGACGTGGCAGGCGTGGACGAGGTCCGCGACAGCATCCCGCTCGGCATCCGGCATGAGCCAGGGCTCCGTCGTCGCGGACTTACTGAATACCTCCAGCGTGGGCCAGCGGTGCCCGAACCCGGCGAAGGCCACGGCGTGGTCGTTCTCCGCGATGATGAGGTTGTGACGCATGGCGTAGTCCACGGCCCACTCGTTGTACATGTTGGGGTTGGAGCGCACCTGGGCGATCTCCACCTCGTTTTGCAGCCCGTGCTCGTCGATCGCCACGAGCTGCTTGTGGAGGTGTTCGAAGCTGGCCCCGGCGGGTGCCAGCCAGTTCTGGAACACGGCCACGTAGCGCACGTAACGGTTTGCCCGGTAGAGCTGGTCCATGCTGTCGATGGTGAACTGGATGAACAGGCGGTGATCGCGCCAGTCCAGGGTGCCGCTGGCCGCCAACTGGTCGGTGTGTTCGGCGCCGGGAATGTAGTGGTCCCGGGCGATGATGACGTCGTGCCCCCCGGCGAATAGGGCCGCGCCCCGCTCCCGCAGGGTCTCCATGCGCCGGTCGGGCTCGAAGAGTTCGTTCAGTTCCTCCTCGCTGGTCCCGGCGGCGCGCAGCTTGACCCGCAGGATCTTCTCGACGTGCTCCTGCCCGGCTTCCTCGGAGAGGTAGTCCGTCATGTGCATCGCCGCAGCCGGGTTCATGTGATACCCGTAGTTGAGGTTCCAGTAGTCGTACGTGAGGATCTCGAAGAGGTTGGCTACCCGGCGGAATAGCGGTGTGGTCGCATCCAGTTCGCTGGTCCGCAGGCCCCGCAGGATCCGCGCGTGGTCATCGGCGTCCCGAATCATCCGGGACTTCTCCGGGGGAGTGTCGAGTTTGCGCTCAAGGCCAAAGGCCGTGACCGTATCCCGCTCGCCGATGGGCTTGCGCTCGGGTTCATAGTGGGCCAGGGGGCGGTTGCCGCGGCCTGGGACGGTCCACACTTCCGTGCCGGAGAAGGGGTTGACCTGCTTGATCGTGCCGTCCGGGAGTGTGGTGAGCGGGGGGACGGGGGCCGGTGAATGCGCGGGTTTTCCAATCACTCTTGCGATCCTAGCCGGTGGTTGGGACATTTCCTGGGCACGTCTCACGCGGCCGCCGGGATGTGGGACACTGCTTGGTATGCCAAAGATTGTTTTCCGTGTGCTGGCCTCCGCCGAGCAGCTCGAGGAGATCAGTGAGGATTTCCGGCGTCTGTTTGCCGCTATGGGGGAGGCTGTGGACGCCACCTTCACCCAGCGCACGAACCTCACCCCCGACCCGCAATTGCTGGCGACGTGGGTGGAGGTGTTTGGAACCACCCCGGCCGAGGCCCACGCGGAGGGCGCGGAACTGGTGGTGGAGGTGCGCCGGTACGACATTGGCAGCATCTCCGGCCTGTGCATGCACTTGGCGGAGCTGCTGACGACGCGCGACAAGCCCCCGGCCGAGCCCTTGCTACGGCAGGTGGCCGACGATTCGGGCCGCCCCCGGGTGCCGTGGCACGTAGAGGTCAGCCCGTAGCTTTAAGCCCGACAGCGGGTGGAGTCACGTTCGCCGGCGACCGGCTGCGGGCCCCCTAGAGCAGGCTGGACAGGAAGCCCTGGGTGCGCTCGTGTTGGGGGTTGGTGATGACGTCCCGGGCGGGCCCGTGTTCCACGACCACGCCCCCGTCCATGAAGGCCACTTGGTCGGCGACTTCCCGGGCAAAACCCATTTCGTGGGTCACGACGAGCATCGTCATCCCCTCCTCGGCGAGGTGACGCATGACGTTGAGGACCTCGCTGACCAGCTCGGGGTCCAGTGCGGAGGTGGGCTCGTCAAAGAGCATGAGCTTGGGCCGCATCGCCAATGCCCGGGCGATGGCCACGCGCTGCTGTTGCCCGCCGGAGAGCTGCACCGGGTAGGCCTTGGCCTTCGCGGCCAGCCCCACCTGGTCCAGCAGATCCAAGGCGCGTTTTTCGGCTTCGGCACGGGACTCGCCCTTGACCTGCACCGGGGCTTCCACAATGTTGTCCAACACGGTGCGGTGGGGAAACAGGTTGAAGTGCTGAAAGACCATGCCGATGTCCCGGCGCTGCTTGGCGGCATCCCGCTCTGAAATTTTGTAGAGGGTGCCGTTCTTCTCCCGGTAGCCGATGAGCTCCCCGTCGACCTCGATGCGCCCGGCGGTGACCTGCTCTAGGTGGTTTATGCAGCGCAGGAGGGTGGATTTGCCGGAGCCGGAGGGGCCGATGAGGCAGGTCACGCTACTGCGGGGGACTTCCAGGTTGATCCCCTTGAGGACGTCGAGGCGGCCGTAGCTTTTCCACACGTCCTTGACGGCGATCATGGGGCTTGTGCTGTTGGGTGCAGGTTGTGCGGTAGCCATGATGTTTCGCTGCGTTCCTCTAGTTCGATTCGGCGGTGTCGGCGACGGTGACGTTGCGGGGCAGGGCGCCTTCGGCATCGGCCAGGGCCGCGAGCTGGCGGGTGGTGACGGTGCGGCTGGAGCCGCGGGAGTAGTACTTCTCCAGGTAGAACTGGCCGACCATGAGCACGCTGGTGATGACCAGGTACCAGGTGGCCGCGACGAGCAGCAGCGGCACGGGCTTGAAGATGCTGTTGGAGATGTCCGTGGCACGGCCGAACAGCTCGGCGGCGTAGGGGACAACGACGACGAGGGAGGTGGTCTTCAGCAGGCTGATGAACTCGTTGCCCGTCGGCGGGATGATGATCCGCATGGCTTGCGGCAGCACGGTGCGGCGCATGTTTTGGCTCCAGGTCATCCCCAGCGCCTTGGAGGCCTCCGATTGTCCTTCGGGCACGGCCTGGATCCCGGCTCGCACGATCTCCGCCATGTAGGCCGCTTCGTTGAGCCCGAGGCCCACGACGGCCAGCAGGAACATGTTGGACAGCGCCTGCTGCAGGTCGATGTGGACGAACCCGGCGTTGATGCCCTGGTAGATGCTGCCCAGCAGCCCCCAGAACATGAGCTGGACGTAGACGGGGGTTCCGCGGAACACCCACAGGAACAGCCAGCTGACCCCCTGCAGCACAGGGTTGGGGGACATGCGCATCACGGCGATGAGGGCGCCGAGGATCACGCCCAGGGCCATCGCGAGGATGGTCATGAGGATGGTGTGCCCGGCGGCCGCGAGGATGCGGGTGTCGAAGAGGTATTGCCCGAAGGTGCCCCACTCGTAGGCGCTATTGCCGGCGGCGGAGATGATGAACCAGGCCAGCAAGCCCAGGACGATCGCCGCGGCAATCCACCGGCCGGGGTGGCGCAGGGGAACGGCTTTGTTGTCCTCCGGGCGGGAGGTGGTTTGGCTTTCCGTTGTGGGAGCGCTCATCACTGCGTTCTCCTGTCTGTCGTGGCGTTGTCCGGGCGGCGGTCGGGCACCGGTTCAAGGTTGAAGGTGATGGAATCCACGGCGCCCTTTTCCAGGCCCCACGGCTTGAGGATCTTGCGGTAGGTGCCGTCCGCGAGCATCTGCTGGAGGGCCGCGATGAGGGCGGTGCTCAGGGGAGAGCCCTTTTGCACGGCCCAGCCGAAGGGGGCCGTGTCGAAGGGTTCCCCGATGGGAGCTAGTTTCCCCTCGGCTCGTTTCGCGGCGAAGGCAATGACGGGCGAATCGGAGCTGTAGGCCTGGGCCCGTCCCAGCACGGTGGCGGTCGCTGCGGCATCGGCGGAGGGGTACACCAATTTGGTGATCTCCGGCTTGCCCGCGCCGGTGCATTTGTCGTTTTTGGCGGGCAGCTCGTCCGTGTCCGAGTAGGTGCCTTTCTGAACGGCGACGGTCAAGCCGCAACCATTGTCCGGGTCGATGGACTTTTCGGACCCGGGCTGGGTGGCCCATTGGGTTCCTGCCCTGTAAAAGTCGACGAAGTCGTAGGTTTGTTCGCGTTCTTCTGTGTCCGTGAACGAGGATGCACCTACGTCCACGGTGCCGGCGCTAATGGCGGGGAGGATGAGGTTGAAGTCCATCTGCCGCACGTCCACTTCTAGGCCCAGGAGGGAACCGGCGGCTTTGATGAGGTCCACCTCGTAACCGATGATCTTGCCGTTGGAATCCTTGAATTGGGCCGGGGCGTAGGGGGTGTTGGAGCCGACGGTGAGGTGCCCCTTTTGTCGAATGTCGGCGGGGACGAGTTTGGCCAATGCCGGGTTTGCGGCCGGGCTGATTTTCTTCCACCCGTCTGGGTTGCCCACCTCTCCATTGGTCACGCATGCGGACAGCGCCGTAGCTGTGACAACGGCGAGTACGGCAGCGCCGATCTTGCGGTTGCCAATAATCATGCGCGTCACTATATCTGACGGGGTGTCCGCTTCTACCCCCGCCGAAACCTTCCCGCATACCTACGTTTGCGAGTTCCCGACCCCGGTGGGGCCCGTTGCCGCGCGCGCTGCTGTGGGCGTCCCCAAGAAAAATGGGAGAGCATCCGATGGCAATGGTGACGCTGATTCGGCGGCATTGATCGGAATGTGGTTTGTGGATCCGGCCGATCCCAGCTCGGTTCCGGGGGACGCGGTGGCGGTCGAATCGATTGGGGACGCCAGAGCCCGGCGCCTTCTGGAGGATCTGCAGGCTGCCCTCACCGATTTGTTCGCTGGGCGGGATGTGCACTTCGATTGGCCTATCGAGCTGCGCGGCACCGAGTTGCAGAAAGCCGTGTGGGAACAATTGCGGGGCATTCCGTTTGGGCAGACGCGTACGTATGGTCAGTTGGCCGCGGCCATTGGGCGGCCCACTGCGGCGCGCGCGGTCGGGCAGGCGGTGGGGAAGAACCCCATCTGCCTGCTGCTGCCTTGCCACCGCGTCGTGGGGGCGGGCGGGAAGCTCACGGGATTCGCCGGTGGCTTGCAGCGGAAGCGGGCGTTGCTGGAGTTGGAGCGCACCATCGGGGAAAACGGGGCCGGGGTAAGGGCCGCGGCAGAGTAGCAGGGGGCCCGGGATCTAACACAGCCTTAACCTCCCGAAAGCTCTTCAGCACCCCCGGAACACGCCTGGCGCAAAATCCTGGCGGCGTGCCGTAGGGTAAGAATGTTTTGAAGCCCTAAAAGGGGTGAGCAAAGGGAGAGGCGAATAGTGCGCTGGCAGGGGAAGACGACGTGGCTTTTGGCCTTGGCCGCATTCCTATGGTGGCTGTTCAATGCGGAAGCGGCGGCTCCGGGTAACGATGTCTGGGGGGCACGGCCTCCGCTGGATTTCGTGATTTACCACAAGGCGGGTCTCGGAGTGGCCCAGGGGCATGACCTCTACGACGGGCCGGTTCTTCGGCATCTGCCCTTCACCTATCCACCGTTCGCCGGTGCGTTGTTCTCCCTGATGTCCCGGTGGCCCGTGGTGACGGCCGCTGCGCTGTGGCAGATGTTCAGTTTCTTGGCGCTGGTGGGCGTGGTTTTCGCTGTGCTGGTGGAGCGGAGGGTGAAGCTCAACGCACCCGTGGTGGCGATCGGCTTGGGGTTGTCCTTGGCGGCGCTGGCATTGGATGCCGTGCGGGGCACCTTCTACTTTGGGCAGATCAACCTGTTCCTGATGCTGCTGGTGGCAGTCGATCTGCTGCCGAAGTGGAGGCCGTGGGCCGGGGTGGGGGTTGGTTTGGCGGCCGGGATTAAGCTGACCCCGGCATTTATGGGCGTGAACTTCCTCATCGAACGCAATTGGCGGGCCGCGGTGGTGAGCGTGCTGACGTTCCTGGGGACGGTGTGGATTGGGTTCCAGTTCGTGCCGGATGCGAAGCGTTTTTGGACCGAATCCGTGTTCCAATCGCAGCGGATTGGGGAGGAATCCAATCCGGGGGCGCAGTCCATCAAGGCGGTGCTATTCCGTGAGTTCGGTGGGGTATCCACCTTGACGTGGCTGCTGATTGTCGTGGTTCTCGTGGCGCTGTGTATCGCGGGGCTGCTGCGCAGCATGAGGCTGGGGAACCGCTCCTTTGCCATGGTGCTGTCTGGGATGACGGCGGCGATTGTCTCCCCCTTCAGCTGGTTTCACCACTGGGTGTGGTTAGTGCCACTGGGGGTGTGCATCGTGTGTTTCGTCAACGAGAAGTGTGGGCAATTCCGGGAGCGTAGGAACCTTCACGGGGTGAGGGGCTGGGTGGTCTCGCAGCTCGGCGCGCTGCTGGCCATTGTGAATCTCGGCGTGCTGATGATCCCGTATTACAGCAAGGAGCTGTACGGCAAGATCGGCTGGACGCACCAGTCCATGAGCACCAACTCGTGGTGGCGGCAGAGCTTCATACTGGGCGGGTTGGTGCTGGTGATTGGGTACGGGCTGTGGTCTCTGGGGTGGTTCGCCCGGGATCGCAGGGCAGCGCGGAGGTCCTCGGCGGGCGCTTGGGGTACAGCGGCGGGGGAGAAGGCCGCTGGAAATGAGGGAGAGAAGGGCGCTGAGAAGCGTGATAAGGCTGGGCGTGGCAGGGTTGGTGCGGAATCGGTCGGTGATGTTGAAGGGGGACCGGAGGCGAGCGCAGTTAAGACCGCAGGGTCGGCCGTGGCAGCCAAAACGCGGATGAAGAAGCAGGGCTTAGGCCAAAGTGAAGACGACCAGAAGGGGAACACAGCGTTGGAGAAGTGAGGAGCGTCAGCCGGGGGAATTGGGGGCTGGCACTGGGGCTGACCTCGGGGCTGACACCGGGGAATGTCGAAGGACGGGAGTCAGCCGATGGAATCGCCCTGGTTAGGGGCCCACGCTGAGCCTAGGATGCTGCTCGCAGTTGCGAGTAGAGGGCTCCGAAGGCGACACCAATGACGGTCACGATGATGATCCCGGCTAGAAGATAAACCACAAGGTATCGGAGGAAAGCGGAGCGGTTTTCAAGTGCCCACAACCCAGGGGAAATAAGTGCTCCGGCACGTGCTAGCGCAAAGATCGACGTAACAGAGGTGGCGACGAAAACAGTCGGCCAGACCCACCACGGATAATCCGCAAGAAGGCCAAAGAATCCCCAGGAGATGGAAGTGAAACCGGCGCCAAGCACAGTGGCGAATAGCGGTACAGGGCAGGTCGTGCCCGAGGGGAGGCGTACCTCTGACCTGGGGCCAGGTAGGCGGTTAGACATGAGAGGGGATTCTCCCGGCAAAAGCGACAGGTTGCGGTGGGTCGCATCCACTGTACGGGTCTAACGGGTGCCGGGGGCGGCTCAGTTTTGCCGGGCTCAGGTGTCCGCTCTGGGTCTCGCGCGGTGGCGCCTATTGACGGTTCTTCCTTTCCCCTTGGATCTGAAACTTCAGACGTAGATGACCCCAGTCATCGGCACTCTCCTTACCAGCGGAGGGTCAACGGCTGGCGTCGATACCCGCAACCCCAATCGTGCGGTGCCCGTGGGTCAACCGGAAAGGCCGAGTGGACGAACTTCCCACGCGGAGGTCACAGACTAAACTCCCCGGGGACCGTTACAAGCCAGGGCGATTGAATGGACACTTCTTGGACACTTTGCCTGTCTTGGTCCGGCCGTGTTCACTGTCTCTGCTGGTCGTTGTGCCCCAGGTGAGACTCGAACTCACACTGGACGGGTTTTGAATCCGTTGCCTCTGCCAATTGGGCTACTGGGGCGCGAGTTGGAATCTTAGCCGACCATCGTTACCGCCCAAAAACCACCTGCCCATACGCGGCCGATGGGGCCTGTTCCACCCGTGAACTACACTCGCACCCATGACTCCGGCGGACGCGAACGACAAGCCCACGCTACTGCTCCTCGATGGCCACTCCCTGGCGTTCCGTGCCTTCTACGCCCTTCCAGCAGCCAACTTCTCCACGACCGGTGGCCAGCACACCAATGCGGTCTACGGTTTCCTGGGGATGTTCCTGGGGTTGATGGATAACGAGCACCCCACCCACGTCGCCGCCGCTTTCGACCTGTCCGGGCCTACGTTCCGGGAGGAGAAGTTCCCCGAGTATAAGGCGCAGCGCCCGGCCCCGCCGCAGGAATTCCGCGGCCAGGTCGATCTCATCCGGGAAGCCCTGCAGAGTCTGGGCATCGCCACGCTGGATTACGAGGCCCACGAGGCCGACGATGTCATCGCCTCCCTGGCCACCCAGGCGCAGCGGGCCGGAATGCGCACCCTCATCTGCACGGGGGACCGGGACTCGCTGCAGTTGGTCAGTCAGGACGTCACCGTCTTGTACACCCTCAAAGGCGTGTCCGATCTGCACCGGTTTACGCCCGAAGCCGTGGAGGAGAAGTATGGGGTGGCCCCCGCCGCCTACCCGGACCTGGCCGCCTTGCGGGGGGACACTAGCGATAACATGCCGGGGGTTCCTGGCGTCGGGCCTAAAACGGCGCAGAAATGGATCAACGAGTACGGCAGCCTGCAAGGGGTGATCGACCACATCGACGAATTCAAAGGCAAAGTGGGCACCAGCCTCCGTGAGCACATTGACGAGGTCACCCTCGCCCGCGAGATCACCGAAATGGTGCGCGACCTGCAGTTAGTGGATTCCCTGGAGGATCTGCGCCCCAAACCGGTCGACGCGGGGCAGACGCTGCAGTTCTTCGAACGCTTGCAGTTCGGCTCCAACCTTCGCAACCGGGCCTTCCGCATCATGGGCGTGGAATACGAGGACACCACCGTGCGCCCCATCACCGTGGACACCCCCGACCGCGGAAAACTGGCCTCGTGGCTGTCCAAGAACCTGGGTTACCGCCCCAAGGGCACCACCGCACCGGGTCCTGCCGCCGTGTGGGTCGCCGGGGAGCAGCTCGCCATCGTAGGTGGGGAAAACCACGGCGTGCTGCTGGACCTCGCGGATTCCGCGGAAAAGGACGAGGGCGCCGTCCGTCATTGGCTCGCGGATCCCGGTTCGCCGAAATGGGTGCACGACGCCAAAAGCAGCGCGCACCAGCTACACGCGCAAGGGCTGCACCTGGACGGCGTGGAGCACGATGCCGCCATCGCTGCGTATCTACTGCGTCCCGACCTGCGCACCGGGGAGCTGGCAGATGTGCTGCAGCGTTACGCCGGACGCGACCTGCCCGGCAACGCCAGCCCCCTGGACTGCGCCCAGGCCGTCGCCGAGCTCACCGGGATCCTCGCCGCCGAGCTCAACAACAACGACTTGGCCGAACTCTACTTCGACCTTGAGCTCCCCCTGACCATGATCCTCGCCCGCATGGAAACCGCCGGCATTGCGGTAGACCGGGAGGCCCTGGAGGACCTCTCCTCCGACTACGGGGCCAAGATCGACGAGGAGGTCACCGCCGCGCGCCAGGAGGTAGATCGGCCGAAGCTCAACCTCGGCAGCCCCAAGCAACTACAGGAGGTGCTGTTCGAGGACCTCGACCTGCCCAAAACCAAGAAGACGAAGACGGGTTACTCCACCGCCGCGGGGGAACTGGAGAAACTAGCCGCGCACACCGACCACCCCTTCCTGCGGCACCTCATGGCTCACCGCGAGTACCAAAAGATGAAGACAACCATCGACGGGCTTATCGAGGCCATCGCCGAGGACGGTCGGATTCACACCACCTTCAACCAACGCGGTGCCGCGACGGGGCGGTTATCCTCCGTGGAACCCAACCTGCAGAACATTCCGGTGCGCACGGACGCCGGACGGCGTATCCGAGAGGCCTTCAAAGTGGGGGAGGGATACGAAACCCTGCTCACCGCCGATTACTCCCAGATCGAGATGCGGGTCATGGCCCATTTATCTGAGGACGCCGGACTCATCGAGGCCTATACCCGCGGCGAGGACCTCCACAACTTCGTGGGCTCCAGGGTTTTCGACGTCCCCGTGGATGCGGTAACTCCCGAACTGCGGCGGCGGGTGAAAGCCCTCAGTTACGGGCTGGTGTACGGTCTGTCCGCATTTGGGTTATCGCAGCAGTTGAAGATCTCCGGCGGCGAGGCCAAACGCATCATGGAGAACTACTTCGAACGGTTCGGCGGGGTGAAGCGATACCTGGACCAAGTTGTGGAACAAGCCCGGGAGGATGGCTACACCCACACCCTCTACGGGCGGCGCCGGTACCTGCCGGAGCTAACCTCCGCCAACCGAGTGGCCCGGGAGAATGCCGAGCGAGCCGCGCTGAACGCACCTATCCAGGGCACCGCGGCAGACATCATCAAGCTCGCCATGATCCGGGTGGACCGCAGCCTGCGGGAAGCCGGGCTGAAAACTCGCGTGCTGCTCCAGGTGCATGACGAGCTAGTCCTGGAAGTGGCACCCGGGGAGCTGGAGCGGGCGAAGGAGTTGCTCGTGGAGCAGATGGACAATGCCGCGAGCCTGCGGGTGCCGCTGGACGTGTCCGCGGGGGATGGGGAGAACTGGGATTTGGCGGCGCACTAGGTTTGGGGGCCCTCAACCCGCAATCTTCGGGTCGCCTGACGCCTGCAACTCAGCGCTACAGCCTCACCTGCGGCAAGTACATTTGATGGCGTTTGCACAGCTCACCCCCAGGCGTGTAGCCTGTAATCCGTTGTGCGCCTTGACTGGCTGCAAGCTCGGGGGTAACGGCTACCGAACAGCCCAGACACCGTGGTTAGGGCTGTTCCCACCTTGCCCCCTTCAGCAGCCAGGCGATCATCGCGCCGCATGCAATCTAACTGTCCATTTCGAGTTTCAATCCGTTTCGGAGATCCCTTCCATATGCCAACCACTAACGCCCCTCAGGTCGCCGTCAATGACATCGGCTCCGCTGAGGACTTTCTTGCCGCCATCGACGCCACCATCAAGTACTTCAACGATGGTGACATTGTCGAAGGCACCGTCGTAAAGGTCGACCACGACGAAGTCCTGCTGGACATCGGATACAAGACCGAGGGCGTGATCCTCTCCCGCGAGCTGTCCATCAAGCACGACGTGGACCCGGGCGAAGTGGTTGAGGTCGGCGACGTCATCGACGCCCTCGTCCTCACCAAGGAGGACAAGGAAGGGCGCCTTATGCTCTCCAAGAAGCGCGCCCAGTACGAGCGCGCATGGGGGGCCATCGAGGAGCTCAAGGAGAAGGACGAGCCTGTCACCGGCACCGTCATCGAGGTCGTCAAGGGTGGCCTCATCCTGGACATCGGCCTCCGCGGCTTCCTGCCCGCCTCCCTGGTGGAAATGCGCCGCGTTCGCGACCTGCAGCCGTACATTGGCCAGCAGATCGAGGCCAAGATCATCGAACTGGACAAGCACCGTAACAACGTCGTGCTGTCCCGCCGGGCTTGGCTCGAGCAGACCCAGTCCGAGGTCCGTTCCGAGTTCCTCCACCAACTCCAAAAGGGCCAGGTCCGCAAGGGTGTTGTGTCCTCCATCGTGAACTTCGGCGCCTTCGTCGATCTCGGCGGTGTCGACGGCCTGGTGCACGTCTCCGAGCTGTCCTGGAAGCACATCGACCACCCCTCCGAGGTTGTCACCGTCGGCGACGAGGTCACCGTGGAGGTCCTAGATGTGGACCTCGACCGCGAGCGCGTCTCCCTCTCCCTGAAGGCGACCCAGGAAGACCCGTGGCGCGTCTTCGCCCGTACCCACGCGATCGGCCAGATCGTACCGGGCAAAGTCACCAAGCTCGTGCCCTTCGGCGCATTCGTGCGTGTGGAAGAGGGCATCGAGGGCCTCGTGCACATCTCCGAGCTCGCCGAGCGCCACGTGGAAGTTCCCGACCAGGTCGTCGGCGTTGGCCAGGACGCCATGGTCAAGGTCATCGACATCGACCTCGAACGTCGCCGCATCTCCCTGTCCCTCAAGCAGGCCGATGAGGACTACACCGAGGAATTCGACCCCTCCAAGTACGGCATGGCCGATTCCTACGACGAGCAGGGCAACTACGTCTTCCCCGAGGGCTTCGACCCCGAGACGAACGAGTGGCTTGAGGGTTACGACGAGCAGCGTCAGGAATGGGAGGCTCGCTACGCCGAGTCCGAGCGCCGTCACCGCCTGCACACCGCTCAGATCGAGCGCAACCGTGCTGCTGCGGCTGAGGCCGGTGCCGAGAACGAGGGCAGCTACTCCTCCGATTCCCGCTCCGAGTCCAGCCAGTCCTCCTCCAGCGAGGACACCGGAACGCTGGCATCCGACGAGCAGCTGGCCGCCCTTCGCGAAAAGCTGGCCGGTGGCGCAGAGTAATAACTCCGCACCATCCGGGCGGGTGGTCTGCCACCGCCCATGAAACAACTTAAGGCCCCGCACACGATAGCGGGGCCTTTCTCATGCACATCGGCGAAACCGCCCAGGTAGCCTTCGAGTCCCTACAGCCATGTTCACTGCGGGCGTCGTTGCTTGTCCCAGGCGGGAAAATTGGCCGCGCTCTGCAAGCACTCTCTTTACTTCTCAGTTACCGCCGCAAATATGCGTCCAGTCGTCGCAGGGCCTCCTCTACCGCCCCACGGTCCTTACAGAAGCTGAACCGCACCAGCGAAGAGAAGATCGGGTTGCCAGGATCGTCGACGAACGCCGTCACCGGGATTCCAACCACCCCCGCTTCATACGCCAGAGTATGTACTGCTTGTGGTGCGTCTCCAAGATTCCACGAGGACACATCCGCCACCGCGAAATACCCGGCGTGGGGATCGCACACCTCGGCCCCCAGATCTCGCAACCCGTTGACGAGGGCATCCCGATTGAGCTGTAGAGTATCGCGCAACCGTCCGACCCCGCCATCGCATTCGTTGAGCCCAACAGTAACCGCAGGCTGCATAGGGGCCGCTCCGGCGTAGGTCATGAACTGCTTAGCTCGCAGAATGGCCTCGATGAGCGGTTCTGGAGCCAATGCCCACCCAGTTTTCCACCCGGTAATGTTGAAGGTCTTGCCTGCGGAGGAGGCGACGATAGTGCGCTCCCGCATTCCCGCGCTTTCCGAGATCGAATGGTGTGACGCGCCGTCGAAAACGAGTCGCTCGTAAACCTCGTCCGAAAGCACCAGCGCACCAGCATCCCGGGCAGCCGCGGCGATGGCTGACAGTTCCTCTGCGCTGAGAATGGCTCCGGTCGGATTATGCGGAGAGTTGATGATGATCATTGCGGCCCGATCGTCCTCCCCGCGCCCCATAATTGCGTTCCGGATCTCGGTTGGGTCTAGACGCCAATTGCCGCGCGCATCCGGGCGTAGCGCCACGGTGGTTCGCCGCGCCCCCGCCAGGGAGATCGCAGCCTCGTAGGAATCGTAGTAGGGCTCCACGATGACCACCCGTTCCCCGGGCTCGACAAGTCCGATCACCGCAGCGGCGATGGCCTCCGTAGCACCGACGGTGACCAAACACTCCGTCCGGGGATCGAAGTGTTGGCCAGTCCGCCGGGCTCGCTCATCCGTAATGGCCGAGCGCAGTTCCATCGTGCCGCGCCCGGGAGCATACTGGTTGTTCCCGATAGCGATCTGGTGTTGCGCTTCCTCCAGTACAACCCGCGGCGCGGGAAAATCCGGAGCACCTTGTCCTAGGTTGATGCTGCCGGTTTCTGCTGCGAGGGCAGACATGGTGGCGAAGATCGTCTCACCGTAGTGCCGGAGGCGGTTGACTCCGCGGTTGTGCATGGGATGCTCCGTCTGAGATCGGGAAAGGGTGTGGGAGGGCTGCCCCGAAGGCAGCCCTCCCACACTAGCGAACTGTTTACTGTCGCCTGAGAAAGGTTCCCGGTCAACCGAGCAGAATTCTGGGTCGACGTCACTAACTTCTTCGCCGGTTCCGTACAGAGAGGATATCCAGATCCCCGTCGCTACAAGTTTAGACTCTCGATCGCTCCCGTGGCATGCAGGGTCTCCAGCTTGGAGGCCTTGCGCAACTGGATCTGCCACCCCTTCTGGGCGGACCCGTCGGTGAATACGGCCACGGTGCCGGGCAACGTTACGGGCTTCGCGAACTCCACGCTAAACCGTGCCGCCGGGGGAATCTGACCCTCAAGCACCGCCAGCATCGTCGCCGCAGACCACATCCCGTGCGCGATCACGCTGGGGAAGCCGAAGGCCTTGGCTCCCACGCCGGACACGTGGATCGGGTTCTTGTCCCCGGACGCGTTGGCGTACACCTTGATGTCCGCTGGGGTGACGCGAACCGTGGAGGTGGGGGTGGGGTCGGCGGGTAATTGCGCAGCCGGAAGGATGCGCCCGTCGGTCTTTTCCTTGCCTCCCAGGGTGGAAGAGCTCGACAGCTTCGCACCCTTGGAAAGGAACCCGCTGGTCTGCTTCCACACCACGTCACCGTCCACGGAGACGGTGGTAACGAGGTCGATCAGCAACCCCTTCGTGTGCTCCCGCAAGTTCTCCGCGTGGACGGAGAAGTCCACGACATCGTCCACCGTGAGCGGGCGGGTCTGCTCGATCACGTTGGTCAGGTGCACCACGCCCACTGCCGCAAAGGGAAAGTCCTTCGCGGTGAGCACCTTCATGACGATTGGGAAGGACAGCACGTAGGGGTAGGTCAGCGGCAGCTCGTTGTTCAGGCGCAGGCCCGTAGAACTGGTGTATGCCGCCAGGTGGGACACGTCCACCTTCACGCCGGTGACTTGGTAAGCCGTCTTCGGGTTTGCCTTGGCAGAGCGCTTGGTCCCCACCACCGGAAGCATGTCCTTAACGGCGCTGCGGTATTCCTCCATCAGCACCGGGATGTTCTTGAGCTCCTGGTAGGTGACGTGAGCACCCTGGGTCGGCTTTTGTTGTGCACTCACTTGAAAACTCATCTCCTCTAGGGTCTCTACGCGCCCAGCAGGGATTGACCGCACACGCGCACAACGTTGCCCGTCACTGCGGAGGAGGCGGGGGCGGCGAAGTAGGCGATGGCCTCCGCAACGTCAATGGTCTGCCCGCCCTGCTGCATGGAGTTCATCCGGCGTCCGGCCTCGCGGGTGGCAAACGGGATGGCGGCGGTCATCTGGGTCTCGATGAAGCCCGGGGCCACAGCGTTGACGGTGATGTTCTTCTCGGCCAGCTTCTCGGAGAGGGCCTCCACCATGCCGATGACAGAAGCCTTGGTCAGCCCGTAGTTGGTCTGCCCGCGGTTACCGGCGATACCGGCGATGGAGGATACGCCGATGACGCGTCCGCCCTCAGCCAGGCCGCCATTGTTGACCAGCCCCTCGGTGATCCGCACCGGGGCGATGATGTTCACGGCCATGACGGAGTTCCACCGGCCGTCGTCCATGTTGGCCAGCAGCTTGTCCCGGGTGATCCCGGCGTTGTGGACGATGATGTCGATCTTGCCGCCGTGGCGCTGCTCCGCATGCTCCTTGAGCCTGTCGGCAGCGTCGGGGGCGGTCACGTCCAGCGGCAGGGCAGTACCGCCGACCTTGTTGGCGGTAGCGGTCAGGCCGTCGCCGGCAGCGGGGATGTCCACGCAGATCACCTTGGCGCCATCGCGGCCCAGGATCTCTGCAATGGTCGCGCCGATACCGCGGGCAGCGCCGGTAACCACGGCGATCTTGCCCTCGGAGGGGCGGTTCCAATCGGCGGGCGCGGTGGCGGCGTCCTTACCAATACGGATGACCTGCGCATCGACATAGGCGGACTTGCCGGACAGAAGGAACCGGACGGTGGATTCCGCACCGGAGAGATCCTCTGCAGCATCGGGGGCCACGTACACGAGCTGGGCGGTGGCGCCACGGCGCAGCTCCTTGGCCACGGAGCGGGTGAAGCCCTCCAGGCCGCGCTGGACGATGTGCTCGTCGGCGTTGTCGATGAGCTCCGGGGTGGTGCCCAGCACCACGACGCGGCCGGAGGGGGCGATCTTGCGCATCAGCGGGTTGAAGAACTCGTAGATCTTGCGCAGATCCTCCGGGCGGGTGATCCCGGTGGCGTCGAACACAATGCCGGCCACCTTATCGTCGCCCGCGGCGTTGACTACCTGGTAGTCGGTGCCCAGCATCTCCTTCAGCCGGTTGACCAGGCGACCTTCACCACCGATCAGAACCCGGCCGTCCAGGGCGGGCTTGCCGGCTTCGTAGCGGTGGAGCTCCTCCGGCTGAGGCAGGCCCAGCTTAGGGGCCAGAAACTTCCCTGCACCCGACTTGATGAATTGGGAGTAGAGATCTTGGTTGGAGGACGACACGTAATTCTCCTTAGTGAAGTAGCATTCTGAGATAGGGCTGCATACCAGGTTAGGCGATTTTCGCGCGGCACATCGCGGCAACCAGCCACGTACCCGCCGTGGGCCTAACAATGTATGTTCGCAGCTGTAACCTTACGGTGTGACCTAGCGCACCGGTGCCTGCGGCGCGCTCGACGCCGCAGGCGGGACATTACCTAGGCGCTAACGAACACTCGACCAACTTCTTCGGAGTGAATAAAGAACATGACGAACGGAACCCCCCGCAAGGTCGCCATCCTCGGCGGTAACCGCATCCCCTTCGCCCGGTCCAACAAGGAATACGCCAACGCCTCCAACCAGGACATGCTCACGGCGGCCATCGACGGCCTGGTCGCGCGCTACGGCCTGCAGAACGAGCGCCTGGGCCTCGTGTCGGCCGGCGCGGTGCTGAAGCACTCCCGGGACTTCAACCTCACCCGCGAGGTCGTCATGGGTTCCGCTCTGAGCTCCCAGACCCCCGCCAATGACGTCCAGATGGCCTGCGGCACCGGCCTGGATGCTGCCGTGCAGGTGGGCGATGCCATTGCCATGGGCCGCATCGAGGTCGGTATCGCCGGTGGCGTGGACACCACCTCCGATGCCCCGCTGGCCGTCAATGATGAGCTGCGCAAGACCCTCATCAAGCTGAACAACGCCAAGACCACCGGCGCCCGCCTGAAGCTGGTCGGCTCCATCCGCCCGGGTCAGTTGGCCCCGGAGCAGCCAAACAACGGTGAACCCCGCACCGGCCTGTCCATGGGTGAGCACGCAGCGATCACCGCCCGCGAGATGAACATCAGCCGCGAGGCTCAGGACAAGCTGGCCATGGAGTCCCACAAGAACCTCGCCGCCGCCTACGACGAGAACTTCTTCGAGGACCTGATGACCCCCTTCCTCGGCGTGCAGCGGGACACCAACCTGCGCCCCGATTCCTCCATGGAAAAGCTGGGCAAGCTCAAGCCGGTCTTCGGCAAGCGCGACGCGGAGAAGCACGGCACCGAGGCCACGATGACCGCCGGTAACTCCACCCCGCTGACCGATGGTGCCTCCGCCGTCCTCCTGGCCAGCGAGGACTGGGCCAAGGAGCACAACATCCCAGTGCGCGCCTACCTGGTGGATTCCGAGGTCGCCGCCGTCGACTTCATTCACGGGCACGATGGCTTGACCCCCGACGGCCTGCTCATGAGCCCCACCTACGCCGTCCCGCGCCTCCTGGCCCGCAACGGCCTGAAGCTGCAGGACTTCGACTACTACGAGATCCACGAGGCCTTCGCTTCCCAGACGCTGGCCACCCTGGAGGCATGGGAGTGCGAGGAGTACTGCCGCGAGCGCCTCGGCCTGGACGCCCCCCTGGGTACCATCGACCGCAGCAAGCTCAACGTCAAGGGCTCCTCCTTGGCCGCGGGTCACCCCTTCGCCGCCACCGGTGGTCGCATCATCGCTACCGCCGCGAAGGTGCTGGAGCAAAACGGCGGCGGCCGGACCCTCGTGTCCGTCTGCGCCGCTGGTGGTCAGGGCATTGTCGCCATCATCGAGCGCTAAGCCCTTCATCGTTGGGCTCACGGGCGGCATCGGTTCGGGAAAATCCACCGTTGCCGCCCGGTTGGTCGAGCGCGGTTGTTTTCTTATCGACGCCGACAACATAGCGCGGGAAATCGTGGAACCCGGCCAGCCTGCACTCGCCGAGCTGGCGGAGAAGTTCCAGGGCATCCTCAACGCGGACGGCACCCTCAACCGCGCAGAGCTCGCCCGCCAAGCCTTCGCCACGCCGGAGGCCACCGCAGCCCTCAACGCGGCGACCCACCCGCGCATCCGCGCCCGCACCGACGAACTGTTCCAGCAGGCGGAGCGGGAGGGCGCGAGGGTAGTTGTCTACGACATGCCGCTGCTCATCGAAAACGGCGAGACCCACCGCGTGGACCATGTGCTCGTGGTGGATACCCCTGACGACCTCCGGGTCGAACGGCTGGTGCAGCACAGGGGGCTTGATGAGGAGGACGCTCGCCGTCGGATCGCCGCCCAGATCGGGCGCGCGGAGCGCCTCGCCGCCGCGGACACGGTGCTATCCAACGCGGGTTCCAAGGGCGCGCTGTTAGGTGGCGTCGATAGATTCTTCGACGACATCCTGGCACGGGCCCACCCCGGCGCAGGAACGGAACACCGCACCTAAACTGGCCGCATGGCATTTGCAGCGGAGAAACCGGAACTGTCCTACTCGGAGTTCCGCCCGGTTGGGGACATCAAGCGCAGCGGCGCGAAATTCAAGGTGGAAAGCGAGTACCAACCCGCCGGGGACCAGCCCGCCGCCATCGCCGAGCTGACGGAGCGGCTCAACCGGGGGGAGCGGGACGTGGTGCTGCTGGGGGCCACCGGTACCGGTAAATCCGCGACGGCCGCCTGGCTCATCGAACAGGTCCAGCGCCCCACCCTGGTCATGGCGCCCAACAAGACCCTCGCCGCCCAGTTGGCCAACGAACTGCGCAGCCTGCTGCCGAACAACGCCGTGGAGTACTTCGTCTCCTACTACGACTACTACCAACCCGAGGCTTACATCGCGCAGTCCGATACGTACATCGAGAAGGACAGCTCCATCAACGAAGATGTTGAGCGCCTGCGCCACTCCGCTACCTCCGCGCTGCTGTCCCGCCGGGATGTCGTGGTGGTCTCTAGCGTGTCCTGCATCTACGGCCTCGGCACGCCGCAGTCCTACCTGGACCGCTCCGCCGTGCTGGAGGTGGGCCAGGAGGTGGACCGCGACGAGTTCCTGCGGCTGCTTGTAGACATCCAATACTCCCGCAACGACATTGCCTTCACCCGCGGAACATTCCGGGTGAAGGGGGACACCGTGGACGTCATCCCCGCCTATGAGGAGTTGGCCGTCCGGGTGGAGTTCTTCGGCGACGAGATCGACGCGCTGTACTACATCCACCCCCTCACCGGGGAGGTCATCCGGCAGGTGGAGGATCTGCGGATCTTCCCCGCGACCCACTACGTGGCCGGGCCGGAGCGGATGGAGAAAGCCATCGAGGGCATCCGCGCCGAGCTGGAGCAGCGCCTCGCCGAGCTGGAAAACCGCGGCAAGCTCCTGGAGGCTCAGCGGCTGCGGATGCGCACGGAATACGACCTGGAGATGATCCAGCAGGTCGGTTTCACCAGCGGGATCGAGAACTATTCCCGGCACATCGACGGCCGCCCCGCCGGTTCGGCACCCGCCACGCTCATCGACTACTTCCCGGAGGACTTCCTCACGATCATCGACGAGTCCCACGTCACCGTGCCGCAGATCGGGGGCATGTTCGAAGGCGACATGTCGCGCAAGCGCAACCTCGTGGAGCACGGGTTCCGCCTGCCGAGTGCGCTGGATAACCGGCCGCTGACCTGGGAGGAGTTCGACGACCGGAAGGGACAGTGCGTCTACATGTCCGCCACGCCCGGGGACTACGAGATTGCCGCCGCCCAGGGTGAGTACGTGGAGCAGGTGATCCGCCCCACCGGGCTGGTGGACCCGAAGATCGAGGTGCGGCCCACCAAGGGGCAGATCGACGACCTCATCGAGCAGATCCGCCGCCGCACGGACAAGGACGAGCGGGTGCTCGTAACCACCCTCACCAAGCGGATGGCCGAGGACCTCACCGACTACCTGCTGGAGCACGGCGTACGCGTGCGCTACATGCACTCCGATATCGACACGCTCAAGCGGGTGGAGCTGCTGCGCCAGTTGCGGCTGGGGGAGTACGACGTGCTCGTCGGCATCAACCTGCTGCGCGAGGGCCTGGACTTGCCGGAGGTGTCTCTCGTGGCCATCCTGGACGCCGACAAGGAGGGCTTCCTGCGCTCCAACCGCTCGCTGATCCAGACGGTGGGCCGCGCGGCCCGCAACGTGTCCGGTGAGGTGATCATGTACGCGGACAAGGTCACCGAATCCATGCAATACGCCATCGACGAGACAGAACGCCGCCGGGAGAAGCAGATCGCCTACAACACCGAGCATGGGATCGATCCGCAGCCGTTGCGCAAGAAGATTGCGGACATTCTGGATCAGGTTGCGGCCTTTGGGGAGGGGGAGGACGCCACCTCCCCGAGCGCGGATCTCGCAGCCGCTTCGGGCCACGCGGGCGCGGGTTCCATGGCTCGGCCCGAGCTGGAGAAACTCATCGCGGACCTCACGGACCAGATGAAGTCCGCCGCACGGGAGCTGAAGTTCGAGCTGGCCGGCCGGCTCCGCGACGAGATTGCGGACCTGAAGAAGGAGCTGCGCGGCATGGTGGAGGCTGGTTTGTAGAATGGCCGCCATGTACACAACGATCGTGGTCGGCACTGATGGCACCGAGTCCTCGCACCTCGCGGTGCGGCGGGCGGCGGGCATCGCCGCTGCGGTCGGCTCGGAGCTCGTCCTCGCCTCCGCCTACTTCGCCGGGGCCCGGGACGCCGCCGCATGCCAGCGGGTGGACTCCACCCCGGTGGTGGGCGATGAGACGGCGGAGCACATTCTCGCGTCTGCAATTGCCGTTGCCCGCGAGGTGGGGGCGGAGGACGTGCGGGCCGTGATGATGGAGGGCAACCCCGTGGAGGCCCTCATGAAAATCGTCCACAAGGAGGACGCGGACCTGTTGGTGGTGGGAAACCGGGGCATCAACTCGCTGACCGGGCGACTGCTGGGCAGTGTCCCGGCCGACGTGGCCCGTCAATCCCGCTGTGACGTGATGATCGTGCACACCGTGGACTAGCTTTCGGGCCAGGGCAGGGGGGAATCGTGGACCACGCTGAGGCCCTGGGTTGCCCGGGTCAAGGCGACGTAGAGGTCCTGGTAGCCCTGGGGGGACGCTGCGGCAATGTCGGCGGGTTCGACGAGGACGACCTCGTCGAACTCCAGGCCCTTGGCTCCCGTGACATCCGCGATGACCAGTCGATCAGAATCGACATCGAGCCCGGCGGCAGCGAGCTCCCGCAGAATTGCTTCGCGGTCCACCGTGAGCACGCCGACGAGCCCCTGGCCGGCGAGTTCCGCCGCCGCCGCGACGGCCGCAGCGAGCTGGCTCCGCCGGGAGTAGCGCACCCCCGTTCCTGTGCGCCGCAGGGTAACCGCCGGGCGTTGATCGGGGGCGACGAGGGGGAGCAGACGTCCGGCTAGCTGCGCGATGTCCTCCGGCGTGCGGTAGTTAACCGTGAGCTCGTGCAGCTCCCAGCGGTCCTGAACGGCGGGGGAGAGGGCCTCCCCCCAGTCCTCCACGCCGCTGGGGTTACCCGTCTGCGCCGGATCCCCCACCAATGTCATCCACCGGTTGGGGCAGCGCCGGAAGATCATCCGCCAGGCCATGGCGGAGAGCTCCTGGGCCTCATCCACGATGACGTGGCCGAAGGCCCACCTGGCATCCGCGCGGGCCCGCTGGGCCGTGGATCGGGTATCCCGAACCCGCTGCCGGGCCGCGAGGGCCTCGGCATCCACCACGTCATAGGCCATGAGGATCTCCGGCGCGAAGCCGTCGTCCAGGTCCTGAGACGCGGAACCGGCGAGGATATCCAGCGCCTCCTGGGCCTCCG